>DATFSP010000059.1:0-22110 GCA_035262545.1 Rhizomicrobium sp.
AGCACAAAGTCGAGACCGTTGAGCTTGGGTGAGCGGGAACAACCAGGAAGCCCCAACACGGCTCGCCCCTGAAGTGTTCCAGCCATCAGGAGATTGCCGGGGTCCACGGGCATGCCCAGCACGGCGACTTCGCCACCTGCCCGTTCCAATGCGGCGGGGAGCACGTCCCGCCGGTCGGCTATAGCGCTTGCGCCGAACAGCAGGATGGGATCGGCACCGGCGAGCACGGCTTCGGCGATGGCGTCTGCCACCGCCGCAATATCATGGGCCACGCGCCGCTCGAAGATGATGGAGGAACCGAGAGGCTTCAGCCTCGCGTCCAGCGCTTCGCGGTTTTTGTTCAACAACGACGGTTTCATACCGGGCAGGCGGGTGGAAATCAGGGCTGCGTGCCGTGGCTGGAAGGGTGCGACATGGATTACCGGCCGGGCGCTCAGCCGCTTTTCGACCTCCACGACACCAGCCTCCGGGACGGCGAAGGGAATAATCTTGATCGTGGCCAGCATCTGGCCGGCCGCCACTTTGGCGAAGACCGGCAGCGAAGCGAGCGTAATGGCTTCATCGACAGCATTGGCGTCATGAATGGCAGCTTCATCGATCAGCGCCAATCCGGTCGCTTCTGCATAGAGATTGGCGCGGCCAGTGAAGGCGGCACCAACACGGACATGGTGATTTTCAGAATTTTTGCCGCCCGCAGCCCGGGCGATGCGCGCGGCCGCCTCATCCTCGCCGACATCGCCAGGATCCAGTCTGGCTATCGTGATTTCGGCGATGCCCGCTTCGTCGAGCTGCGCCACATCCTCGGCCGAAAGCGTGCGTCCTTTGCGGAAAGACAATGCGCCTTGGCGCACGCCATGAGCAAGGATCGCGCCGGTCGCGCCGGCCACTGGGGAACGTCCGAATTGCATGGACCTAATGTAGGGCTTCTAGGCAGGCGTCGCCATGCGGGGGAGATGCATACGGGCCCTCAAGCCGCCCCTGGGCTTGTTTTCCAGCATGATAGCGCCGCCATGGCCCTCGGCAATGGCCTTAGCCAAAGTGAGGCCTAGGCCGGTGCCGCCGGTTGCCGCATTGCGCGACCTTTCCAGCCGGACGAAGGGCTCGAACACCCTGATCTTGTCATCCTCGGGGATACCGGGGCCGTCATCCTCGATCACGATGTCATAGCCGTCGCTGTTTGCGGCGATCTGAACATCGGCCCTGTTGCCATAGGCGACGGCATTCTCGACCAGATTGCGCACTGCCCGGCGGATCTCATTGGGGCGGCAATTGACGGGCGCGGGCGGGTGATTTTGCCAAGTGACCGGTTCGCCCAGATCGTCGAGGTCGGCGCAAAGACTTTCCACCAGAGCGGAGAGGTCTACATTGCGCTTGGCTTCCCCACTGGCGCCTCTCGCCGCCGCCAGGACCTGTTCGGTCAACTCCTGCAGCTCATCCAGGTTTTGCTGAAGGCCCTCGCGCAATTCCTCTTCCTGCACGAATTCCAAATTGATGCGCATGGCGGTGATGGGCGTCCGCAGATCATGACCTACCGCCGAGAGAAGATGGCGCTGGCTTTCCAGCGTGCGAGTGACTCTGTTGGTCATCTGGTTGAAGGCGACGGCGGCATTGCGCACATCGTCGGGACCTTTCTCCTCGACATGGGGAGCGGTGCCGCCTCGCGCGACGACAGATGCCGCGGCGGTGAGAGCATAGAGCGGCTGAGCCACACGGCGCGCCATCAAGGCCGCCACCGTGGACGCCACCAGGATCGCCACCAGTGCGGCGACCATGATCTCGACCGGCCATTGCGCTGGCGGGCGCAGGAAGACCGCCGACAATTTGTTGCGATGGTCGAGTGGAATCACCAGGCGGAAGGCCTCGGCATTCAGGTCCGCGTCGTGGGGCAGAAGTTGCGGCGAAATACCGTGCGGCGATTCATGAAGTTGGACTTTCACCGGCCCAAAGCGCGCCTGGGGCGGAAGCGACGCCGCCAGCCTTTGGGCGAGGCGCGTTTCCTCGTCATCCATCGGCTGGTTCATCACCTGGTCGCCTTCGGGAAGTTCGGTGAACTGCCAGACGCGCGAGCTCATCGTCTTCATCACCACATCGCGCGAGGCTACTGGAATTGCGGCAAGTGTTGTGGCGACGGCGGCGGCGCGATCCAGCACGCGTTCAGTGAGCGAGCTTTCGCTTTGCAGTTCGTTGCCTCGCTCGAACCACCAAGCGACGGCCAGATTAGAAATGACCAGCGCGGCAGCCGTCACCGCTATTAGCTGCACCACCAATGTGCGAGGCCAAAACTTTATTTTCACGCCGCTTCCGGCTCCATGGCGAAAATGTAGCCGCCTCCCCAGACAGTCTTAATATAGCGCGGATTCTTGGGGTCGGGCTCGATTTTCTTGCGCAACCGGCTCACGTGATTGTCGATCGAGCGGTCGAACAGATCGGCGTCGCGACCCTTGGTGAGGTCCAGAAGCTGATTTCTGGTCAGCGCAATCTTGGGCCGTTCGAGCAGTGCCGTCAGAAGCCGGAATTCACCCGATGACAAGGGGAGCGCAACGCCGTCCTGGCCGATTAATTCGCGCTGGCCGGTGTCGAGCGTCCAGTCACCGAAGCGAATGCGTTCGGCGCCCGGCGGCTTCTGCCGCGGCGGGAGGGCTTGGGTACGGCGAAGCACGGCAGTAACGCGGGCGATCAACTCGCGGGGGCTGAAGGGCTTGGCGATGTAATCGTCGGCCCCCATTTCCAGCCCGATGATCCGGTCCACTTCCTCGCCCCTGGCAGTAAGAAGGATCACGGGAATTTGTGAAGTCTCGCGGATGGAACGGCAAAGGCTGAGCCCATCTTCGCCCGGCATCATGATGTCCAGCACGATCAAGTCGATCGCCGCGCCCTTCATCACTTTGCGGGCGGCTGCGGAGTCCGCCGCCGTGGTGGCGCGGTAGCCATGCTCGCGCAAATAACGCGCCAATGGCTCACGAATGTCGCGCGCATCCTCGACCAGAAGGATGTGCGGCTTGGTCTCTTCCTTGTTCATGGAATGCAATTTTGTGGTCACCGCGCGGCCCCATGCAAACGAGGATTTGTCGCAAATCCTGTCAACACCGCAAAGTCTGGGTCATTTGCGCCAAAATCGAAAGGGCAATCTCCGCCGGGCTGCGCGCGCCGATCGTCAACCCTACAGGTCCATGAATGCGGGCCAAAGAGTCCGGCGAAAATCCCCGGGCTTGCAGCCGTTCCAAGCGCGCCGCATGGGTCTTTTTGGAACCCAGCGCCCCCACATAAAACGCGTCGGAGACGAGTGCGACCTCCAGCGCCGGATCATCGATCTTGGGATCGTGGGCCAGCACCACTAGGGCAGAGCGTGGTCCCAGGGGCTGTTTGGCCAAGGCCTCGGCGGGCCAGTCGCAACTCAGTTTCACGCCGGGAAAACGGGCTTCGGTGGCAAAGGCAGTCCGAGGATCGATCACCCGGATGGCGTAGCCCGCCAGACCCGCCATGGCGGCCAAAGGCTGGGCGATGTGGACGGCTCCTATCAGGACCAATTCTAAGGGAGGGTTGTGCACTTCCAGGAACCAGGTGCGGCCCTCGATCTCGACTTCACCACTGGTATCGGCGCGAGCTGCGTCGCGGGCCGCCTGACCCAGGGCCGAATCGTCCTTGGACGGATCAATCAGCCTTTCTTCCTGCCCCCCGCGGTCCAGCGCCCGGACCCATGGCCTGGTCCCATCGAGCGCCAGCGTTTCGAGAATGCCGCGCTTCATTCCCGAACGGGCTCAACGAAAATCCAGATGTGGCCGCCACACGCCAGCCCCACATCCCAGGCCTGCTGATCCGTGACGCCGAATTCCAGCTCGCGATTCTTCCCATCTTGGATGGTTTCGAGCGCGGCTTCGATCACGGCGCCTTCCACGCAGCCGCCGGAAACCGACCCGAGGAAGGCGCCATCGCCGCGCACGGCGATCTGGCTTCCGGCGGGGCGGGGGGCCGAACCCCAGGTCTTGATAACGGTTGCCAGCGCCACTTTGTGGCCGTCGGCCAGCCACCGGCACGCTTTTTGAAGTTCTTCGCTCATGAGAAAAGTTTCAGCCGTGCCGGCGCAAAGCACAAGCCCGGGCAGTTTCATGAACGCGGCTTCAGGTTGATTTCCTGATGTGTGGCCCCTAATCAGGGGCGCGAGGCTTCCGGGGACCCGTCATGCGCGTGCTGTCTGCCTTTTTTGCCGCTGTGGTACTGACATTCGCCGGCGGCTGCGCCTTGGCCGCCGCCGGGCCCCAAACAGGGCTTCCGGTAGAAACCATCACCATCGATACCAAGGCTGGACCCCATCCCTTCAAGGTGGAGGTAGCGGCCGACGACCAGAGCCGGGAGACCGGCCTGATGTTCCGCAAATCCATGGCGGCTGACGCGGGTATGCTGTTCGATTTTCAGACGCCGCAAGAGGTGAGTTTCTGGATGGAGAACACCATTCTGCCGCTGGATATGTTGTTCGTGCGCGCCGATGGCACGATTGCACACGTGAAGGAGAATGCGACGCCCTACTCCCGCGAGAATATCCCCTCAGGCGAGCCGGTGCAGCTGGTGATCGAGTTGAACGCGGGGCGCGCCCGGGCCCTGGGGATCGTGGAAGGGGGCCGCGTCCACGCGCCGCAATTGGTGCAGGGGCGGCGTTAATTTAGGTGCGGTTGCCCGGGCCTCGCCCAGCGTGTATGGAGCGCCCTGGTGTCGTGGGTTCCGAAGTTTGCCGCCATGTCACGCTGTAGGCGAACTTCGGAAACCAAAACGATACTGGGATGAATAATTTGCTAGTGCAGAACCGGAGCACTAGGAGATGGCGGAGCGTAGCGCAGCCTGGTAGCGCATCTGCTTTGGGAGCAGAGGGTCGCGTGTTCAAATCACGCCGCTCCGACCATGATCGTTAAGGAGTGACCGTGCGCGCGCGCATCTATAAACCGGCCAAGAACGCCATGCAGTCGGGCAGGGCCCGCACCAAATTATGGCTGTTGGAATATGAGCCAGAGACCGCGCGCGTGCCCGATCCCTTGATGGGCTGGACCAGTTCCAACGACATGCGCCAGCAATTGGCATTGGAGTTCGACACCTGCGAAGAAGCGGTGGCCTATGCGGAAAGGCACAATATTCCCTATCAGGTGTTCGAGCCGCATTTGCCCAGATCCAAGCCCAAATCCTATTCGGATAATTTCCGTTTCGACCGCAAGGTGCCTTGGTCGCACTGAGCGCCAGCGGTGCCCGCTTCGGAAGGCACCAAAGCGCGCAGTTTCCAATCACGGACCATAGAGGTCTGCGCCCAATTATTTTTGCACGGTTTTGGGATAGCCACGCTTTTAGCCTAAACTACAATCAAGACTCCGTAGCTCAGCTGGATAGAGCACCTGCCTTCTAAGCCGGTGGTCGTTGGTTCGAATCCAACCGGAGTCGCCATGTCAATATTAATAATAAAGTCAAATACTTATGTGCCTACTTATTGGGCAGGTGGGACGCTGTTTTCCATCGCGAAGAAGCCAACAAACAGGGTCGCCAAGCACAGGGTTTGAATAATCAAAAATTCTAAGGCGCACGAGCCATGAGAATGGTTGGTTTGTTTGCGGTTCTGATTTTTGCTGCTGGCTTTAGTCGCTTGGCGGCAGTTCTTCCCATTTCTGAACGAACAGTACGCAGTCGCACTATATGCCACGCACACGAAAGAGTTCGCCGCACTTACGAGGATGATCGAGAGTAATTGCGGTGCGCAGTTGGCACCGAGCGCGAAAGCGGTTGTCAACCGGTCCTATGTGGGACAAGGCGAAGTAACGGATCAGCATTGTTTTGTGAGGCTTTGAAACAGGTAAGGGCCCCGACTTCGACCTCAGTCGCACGCCCGTTTATTCAGCCGCCCTTTCCATCACCGGCTTTGCGGCGCGGCGGGCGAAGATCAAAGCGTGATGGATGGTTTCCTTGAGGCCGGTGGTGACGACATCGGCCTCAGTAGCCTCGACGCTGTCGAGATAGCGCGAATGATCGTCGCCAAGCCCCCAGAAAATTACCAGGATCGGCGTGTCGGGAATCTGCTTGCGCAAGCGTCGCACCTGGCCACGGGCATTCTTGTAGGTACCCGGCTCCAGATAGGAGACGCATGCGAGCTTGATGCCGCCGAAGTCTAGAGACTCGATCTGTCCCGGCGAGGCTTGATCGGCGGCAACAACTTGGCCGCCCACGCCATATTTGCCCAGCATGTCCAGAAGGAGCAGGGCGGCGGCTTCGTCCAATGGCCCGCGCCCGGCGATGCACAGCACGGGCCTGCCATGCTGCCAGGATGCCGGCAGGGCCACCTCTTGAACGCCTTCCTTGCGCCCCGAAAGATTCAATATCACGCCTTTGATGGCGTCGCGGATACGCGCCTGACGCATGGGATCAAGTGCGCCGCGATTGACATCTGCCTGCGCGAGCATCAAGGCGCGCGCCACCACTTCGTCGTAATAGGCGGCCAGGCTGTTGCGGCGCAGATACTCCTCGGCGTCTTCGCTGGCCTCGTCGGGATTTTCCGCAAGCATCCGCAGATAAAGGCTTTCCTCGATCTTAAGCGCGGGCGTGTCGCCCAGCATCACGTCCAGGAATTTCAGGCTCTCGATATGCCGGCCCAGCACCACCACGCACATCGTGAGCGGAGTGGAAAGAAGAAGCCCCACCGGTCCCCACAGCCAGGTCCAAAATACGGCCGCCACCACTACCGCCACCGCGGAAAGGCCCATGCTGCGGCCATAGACAAAGGGCTCGACCATTTGGCCGATCACAGCTTCTACGCCGGCATAAAGCGCCATCACCCAAATCAGCATGGACCAGCCGGGATCCACCGCCAGGGCCAGTGCGGCGGGAAACAGGAAGGCCAGCGGCACGCCCACATAGGGTACGAAGCGGAACATCATGCCCATCAGGCCCCAAAGGCCGGCATCGGGAATGCCTTCGAGCCAGAGGCCCACACCGATGATGAAGCCGAAGGAACCGTTGATGAGAGTCTGCAGCGCGAGATAACGGGAGAGTCGTGCCGCTGCTTCGTCCAACGCAACTGTGGTGCGTTGCATGTCCTTCGATCCCGCCAGCCTCACGAACCGATCCCTGAGATCGTCCTTCTGCAACATGATGAAGGCCACGAACACCAGAACCAGCGCCAGAGTGGCCAAGGGTTCGAGCAAGGGTCCTAGAACTGTCTGGGCCATCTCCCATGGCGCGATCGTCTGGCGGCGGATTTCCACCGGCACCGGCTTTTCCTCCGCCGGCAAATTGGCGGCGGGCTGGTTCTGCTGGTCGCGGTCGCCGGTGATCTGTTCCGCGAGATTCTCGATGGTCTGGTTGAGGCGCGCCAACTCGCCATGACCGGTCTGGCCGCGGACGGACTGAATTTTATGGGCGATATTGGTCTGATAGCGGGGCAGTTCGGCGACCAGGCCCGCGAATTGCGATCCCACGAATGTGCCCACCGCCGAGAGGATCACGAGCGCCAATGTGAGGCTCAACAGAACAGCCGGCACATGGCCCAGCCGCAAATGGCGCAAAATCTCGACCAGCGGCGCAATGGCGAAAGACATCACTACTGCCAGAGCCAAAGGCATCAGCACTGGCCGCCCGAAATAAAGCCCCGTCACCACGACCGCGGCGATCACCGCGGTCATGAATTTGGGCGTCAGAGTGTCGCTCGCGGGTGCGCGCGCAGCCATGGATCAGTGCTCCGGGGCCGAGAAAAGCGCGGCCCGATTCCACTATAGCGCATTGGGCGCGCCCTCGTTCAGGCCAGCTGGCGGTAGAAGCAGCTTGGCGCGCCGGTGTGGCAGGCCGGACCCAATTGATCCACCTTGAGCAACAGGACGTCCCCATCGCAGTCCACCAGTGCCTCCACCAGCTTCTGGGAGTGGCCGCTGGTCTCGCCCTTTCGCCAAACCTTCTGCCGCGAGCGCGACCAGTATGTGATTTCCTTGGTGACAAGCGTGGTTTCCAGCGTTTCTCGCGTCATCCAAGCCATCATCAGCACCTGCCCGGTGGCTGCGGACTGAGCGATCGCCGGCACCAGCCCTTTCTCGTCGAAACGGACGGCGGCCAAGAAGGCGGCCGGGCTCAGGGTTTCGCTCATGTGTGGTCCTTCAGGCGGCCAAAGCCCTGTTCCAGGTCGGCGATCAGGTCCTCGGCATCCTCGAGTCCGGCATGGATGCGAATCACAGGGCCCCTAGCGTCGAATGCTTTCGCAGTGCGGTGGATATGACTTGGCAAGATCAGACTTTCAAACCCGCCCCAGGAATAGCCGATGCCGAAATGATGCAACCCCTCCACCAGCGCGGCGACGGCTCTTTCCGGAACCCGCTTCAGTTCGAAACCGAACAGGCCGGACGCGCCCTTGAAGTCGCGCTTCCACAATGCATGGCCGGGATCTGAGGGCAGGGCGGGGTAGATCACCCGCGCCACTTCGGGCTGCTGGGCCAACCAATCAGTGAGCCTGAGCGCAGTCTCCTGGTGACGCTTGAGACGTACGGCAAGGGTGCGCAATCCGCGCAGGGCCAGGAAACAATCGTCACCGCTTGCGGCAAGGCCCATATTGCCGTGGGTTTCTTTCAGCCGCGCGGCATGTGTTTCATTGGCACTCACCGTACCGATATTCACATCGGCATGTCCGCCAAGATATTTGGTGCCGGCCTGGATGGAGAGGTCCACGCCATGGCCGTGGGCATCGAATAGGAGCGGAGTCGCCCAGGTATTGTCCATCAGGACGCTGGCGCCATGAGCATGGGCCGCGCGCGCGATGGCCGGAATATCCTGGACTTCGAATGTGAGAGAGCCGGGGCTTTCGCAAAAGACCGCCTTGGTGTTCGGCTTGAGCAGCGGAGCGATGTCGGCGCCCGGCGCGTAATAGCTGGTCTCGACGCCCAAACGTTTCAAGGTCGTATCGCAGAAAAGCCGGGTCGGTCCGTAGACGCTGTCAGTAACCAAAAGGTGATCGCCGTGGCCTATCACGGAGAGGATCGCCGTCGTCACCGCGTTCAAACCGGATGGCGTCAGCACCACTTGCGCGCCGCCTTCCAGTTCAGCGATGGCGTCTTCGAGGCTTTTCGAGCCCGGCGTGCCGCGCCGGCCATAGGTATAAGCCTGCTTGCCCGGCTCCATGCTGGCGAGATCGGGAAAGAGAATGGTCGACGCGCGATAGACCGGTGTGTTGACCGCGCCGAAATGATCCTTGCTCATGCGCCCGGCGCTTACCACCTTGGTGTCGGGCTTGTCTTTGCTCATCACTTTTCCTGCAATAATTTCCTCAGCGGTCGTTCCATTGCCCAGATGATCAACCCGGCCACAGCAGAGACCGCGGCGATCATTACGAAGAAAGCGGGTTTGCTCATCGAGGTCCAATAGGTTCCCAGATATCCCTGCAGGAAGCCGCCGCCGAGGAAGTTGGGTATAAAGTTCACTGCCATCATCAGCGAGGCGATCTGTAGCGGCGCGACTTTGGAATAAAGGGACAGCGAGATGGGAGAGAGATAAAGCTCGCCCAAGGTGACGAAGACAAAATAGATTATCGACCACCACCAGCTCGCTTGGACTCCGCCTGTATACCAGGCGGCGAAAGCCAGGATCAGGCAGGCGAAAGTTTGCAGAAAGCTCCCATAGACCATCTTGGTCATGGAATTGGGCTCGCGTTTTTTCTTGGCTTGGCCGGTCCAGAGCGCCACCAGGAACGGCGTGAAGCTGAAAATCATCAAGGGATTGATCGATTGAAACCAGGTCGCGGGAATCTGCCAACTTACCAGGCCAGGGATTAGTGTGCGGTCAGTATTGTCCATAGCCCAGAGCGCAATGGTGTTGCCCTGTTGCTCATAACACGCCCACCAAAGCGTAATTGGCACTACCAGCAGGACCAACGCCCCCACCGATTTCCATTCCGCGCGGGTGAGCGGCTTCCGTTCCTGCTTATGAGCCTCGACCCGATGTTCGGCCGGCAAAGTGCGCCAACCATGGAGGTAATTGATCAGCGCCGCGACCATGCCTAGGCCCGCAACGGCGAAGCCCCAGCGCCAGCCATAGGCCTCGCCCAAAGTGCCCGCTACGAGGGGCGAGAGGAACGCCCCCAAATTGGTGCCCACATAAAAGACGGAATATGCGCGATCGCGGCGACTGTCGCCGGGCGCATAGAGCATGCCCACTTGCGTGGTAGTGTTGGTCTTGAAGAAGCCGGTCCCGAAAATTATGAGCAACAGGGAGGGAAACAGCAGCGCTTCCGAGGTCATCATGAACTGACCTATGCCCATCAAGAGAATACCGATGATCACAGTTTTGCGCTGTCCGATATAATTGTCGGCGATCCAGCCGCCCAGAAGAGGGGTGGCATATACAAGGCCCGTATAGGTGCCGTAAATCAATGAGCTCAATTGCTGGACGTTGAGCGGCCCACTCATCCATTCATAAAAGGCCTTTATTTGCGGATAAAAAAGGACGTGCTCCACGTGACCGGGCAAGAGCACTTCCATGGTGAGATAATAGATGAAGAGCGCGCGCATCCCGTAATAGGTAAAGCGCTCCCACATCTCGGTGCCGAAAAGGGTGGTGAGGCCACGCGGATGTCCAAAAAGATCACGGCTCATGATGCTGTCCGCACTTGGCGCTTAAGCCAGGCGTAAACAAGGACGGTCAGGCCGACAAATCCCAGCACGCCGACGGCGAAGGCCGGAAAGAGGGGTCCCACCACCGCCAAGGGCGCGTCCTTACTGAAGCCGACGATCAGGCCAGCATTGATCACGTTGAACAGGCTTTCCCCCACGATCATGCCTGAGGCGACCAGTACACCCAAGCGCTGGGCGCGCTCGCCTCTTACGCTGCGATTATAGATCCAGCCGATCAGCGCCCCCACCACCACCGGAAGGGTAGCCTCCATGGGAAGATAAATCCCTAAACCCACAGCCAAAGGAGGAATGCGCAACAGCTTGGTCATGCGCAGGATCTCGTCCAGAAGCACGATAGCTGCACCCACGACCGCGCCGATCTCGATCATATTCCAGTTGAGTTTGCCGCCGATCACCCCTTGCGCCAGCGCCGCCATAAGGTTGGCCTGGGGCGCCGCAAGTGGTTGAGACGCTATGGTATGGAGATTGGCCGCACCGGAAAATCCATAAGCCTCGGCCAAAAGATTGAGCACGACCGGCACGGTAATGGTGGCCGCCGCCACGCCTGCAAGCAAAGCCACTTGCTGCCGCCAAGGGGCTGCGCCCACCAGTTGGCCAGTCTTCAAGTCCTGTAGGTTGTTGTTGGAACTGCAGGCGACCGCAAACAGGATTGCTGTAATGAAAAGCGCGATCGCCACCAAGGCTTTGGGTTGGCCGCCAAACAGCAGTACCAAACCGAGCGCGGTGCCCACCACCGCCAGGATGCCCACGCCTGAGATCGGGCTGTTGGAGGAGCCGATCAGCCCCGCCATATAGCCGCAGATGGCCGAAACAAAAAAACCGCCGGCCAGGACCAAGGGCATCGAGAAGAGTGCGATCCAAAGCGAGGCGCCGGTCAAACCGGCCTCGCCGCTGAACCGCCACACCAACCAGGCGCAGAGGGCAGTTGAAGCCGCACCAAGCGCCAAGATGGTGCGAAACGGCATGTCGCGGTCGGTTTGATCGCCGACATCGAGCGCACCTCCTGGCGTTTGCATCGTGGCCTTGAGGCCGCTCACAATCGGGCCCATGGTGCGAAGCAAGGACCAGATGGCGGCTACCGCCATCGCGCCCGCGCCCATGAACCGCACGTCATTCCGCCAAATGCCGCCGACGAAGCTCGCCAGATCACCGTGCATCGGAGTGATCACCGTGAGCAGAGGCACGGCGCCTCCCCAGGCGATCAAAATGCCGACCAGCATGGCAAGACCCACTGACAAACCCACCAGATGGCCTGCACCCAGAAGCGCCAGCGAAAACGAGAAGCTGTAGCCGGTCGCGGCTATTGCGCCGGTGCGGAAGTAGCCTTGAGCGGTATCCGTGGCCAGCCGCATGGCAACCGCGATTGCCAAGCTTGCAGAAGCGAGAGCGCCAAAGATCACCGCAAGCAAACCTTCACGCGCTTCTGGATTTTCGGCGCGCGTGTCGGCGCCCACTTTGAGCACCTCGGCAGCCGCTACACCTTCCGGATAGGGAAGATCGGATTGCGTCACCAGAGCATGGCGCAGGGGAATGGTGAAAAGCACGCCCAGCACACCGCCCGCGGCGCAGACAAGAAACGAAGTCCAAAACGGAAAGCCGGTCCACCAGCCGATGATTACAAGGCTGGGCAATATGAAGATGACCGAGGCCATCGCGCCCGCCGCCGAACAGACGGTCTGGACGATATTGTTTTCACGGATATTGGAGCCGGAAAAAAGACCCAGAAAGGCCATTGAGATAACGGCGGCGGGGATCGAAGTGGCGATGGTGAGGCCCACTTTCAATCCCAGATACATATTGGCAGCGGTGAAGAGGAAAGTGAGCGACATGCCCAGGGCAATGCCGCGCCAGGTGAGTTCTTTTCCTTGGGTCATGCACCGCCTTGGACATGGAGCCGAACGCGAGGCGACTTTGCCTTTAAACCTCGGTCAGGGCAATTCCACGAAACGCTCTTCCCGTGAATAAGGCTTGAAGCCGATTCTCTGATAGAGCGGCAAGGCGCGCGGATGGTCCAGGGTGCAGGTATTGACCAGGAGTCTGGAAATCGACTGGGCCCAGGCGCTTATGCAGGCGTGATAGAGGAAGAAATATCCAAGCCGCCGCCCCACGGCCTCGGGCATCAAACCGAAATAGGCGATGTTCGCGACGCCGTTGGGGCGGAAATCCAGCTCGGCCATGCCAGCTGGGGTTCCTTCCGTATAAAGAACATAAAGCTGGGTGGAGGGCGCGTGGATGACCTCCGCCAGCTTGTCGTCAGATAGTTTCCGGCGGTCGACCCAGAAATATTTTCCGCCCACTGTTTCGTAGAGATAGCGGTAGAAATGGACCGGCGGGTGCTCGCTTCTCAGGAACGCTATCTTGCCCCTGGGCAGCGGCGGCGGGAGCGCCGAGGGTTTGGCCGTCATCTCCAGGAAGGTGACGGTCATGGGAATGCGCCGGGCGGAAGGGTTCACTGACATCAAGCGGTGCCCGTCGCGATGGGCGCGTCGTCGCGGCCACCCCACTCGGCCCAGGAGCCATCATATAGCGCAACATGGCGGGCGCCCAGTTTCTCCACCGCCAGCATCAGGATTGCGGCGGAAATGCCTGATCCGCAACTGGTGATGATCGGGGCCCTCAAATCAATGCCCTTTTCGGCCAAAAGCCTTTGCAGGGACGCATCATCTTTCAGCTTGAAGTCGGACGTGAGTACCGCGCGCCAGGGGATATTGGTGGCGCCGGGCATGTGCCCGGACTTGAGGCCGGGGCGCGGTTCGGCCTCGCTGCCTTCGAAACGCGGCGCGCTTCTGGCGTCCAGCACCTGTATCTGGCCGAGTGCGCTCTTCACCTGCTGGAAATCCCGAATGATCGCCTTCTCGGCACGCGCCGTGAAATGCGCGGGTTTGGGCTTGGCCGGGCCATTTTCGAGCGCGCCGCCGATCGCTTTCCAGGCAGGCAGGCCGCCATCCAGCACCGCAACCTGACCATGGCCGAACGCTTTGAACATCCACCACACGCGCGGAGCCGAAAAAATGCCCATCGAGTCATAGACCACCACCATGTCGCCGTCTCCGATCCCGAGGGCACCCACTCGCCGCGCGAATTGGTCGTCCGTCGGCAGCATATGGGGCAGCGGCGTGCCGTGATCGGAAATGCCGTCTATGTCGAAGAACACCGCGCCGGGAATGTGTCCCGCTTCTTCGAATTCCTTAGCCGTGTCGCGTTTGTCGTCGGGCATGTACCAGGACGCATCCACGGCGCGGATCTTGGACAGATTGTCCTTCAGCCATTCGGCGGAAACGATATCGCTCATTTTTGATACGGGATCTGAATGTCACGTGTTGCAGTCAACCAGCGTGGCACCGGTAATCCCTTTCCTTTCAAGAATTCCGGATTGAACAATTTGCTTTGATAGCGATTGCCGTAATCGCAAAGCATGGTGACGATAGTATGGCCCGGACCTAACTCTTGCGCCATATGGATGGCGCCCGCGATATTGATGCCCGACGAACCGCCGAGGCATAGGCCCTCATGCTCGAGTAGATCGAAGATCAGGGGAAGGGCCTCTTGATCCGCGATTTCGTAGGCGCTGTCGATCGGTGCGCCTTCGAGATTGGCGGTGACGCGGCCCTGGCCGATGCCTTCGGTAATAGAAGAGCCATGCGCTTCCAGCTTGCCTGTCTTGATCCAGGAATAGATCGCCGAACCTAAGGGGTCGGCCGCGGCGGTCCTTACAGACGGTTTTTTTGCTTTCAGGGCGATGGCCACGCCCGCGAGGCTGCCTCCGCTTCCCACCGCGCAGATGAAGCCGTCCACTTTTCCATCTGTCTGCCGCCAGATCTCCGGACCTGTCGTCTCGATATGGGCCTGGCGGTTGGCGACATTGTCGAACTGGTTCGCCCAGATCGCGCCGTTCTCTTCCGTCTTCGCCAACTCCTCTGCCAGCCTGCCTGACAACCGCACATAATTGTTCGGATCGCGATAGGGCACGGGCGGCACTTCGATCAATTCGGCGCCCATCAGCCTCAGAGAGTCTTTCTTTTCTTGACTCTGGCTGCTGGGGATGACGATCACGGTACGGAAACCCAGTGCATTCGCGACCATCGCGAGCCCGATGCCGGTGTTTCCGGCGGTGCCTTCCACGATGGTGCCGCCAGGACGAAGCTGTCCCTTGGTGATGGCGTCGCGAATGATGAAGAGGGCGGCGCGGTCCTTCACCGATTGTCCGGGATTGAGGAATTCAGCCTTGCCGAGAATTTCGCAGCCGGTAGCGTCAGACGCACGATTCAACCGGACCAGTGGCGTGTTGCCGATCGCCGCGATGACATCAGGAAGGATCATGACAGGAAAATTAAGGACCCCCGGCTCGTGCTTCAAGGCGGCTTTTCGCCAACTTTGCGCATTCCGCATGGCGGAAACAATGGGTGACATGGTCATTGACCATGCCTATTGCTTGGGCAAACGCGTAGGAGATCACCGGCCCGCAAAAATTGAAGCCCCGCCGCTTCAAGTCGCGGGACAATGCTTCGCTCATCTCGCTTTGAGCAGGAATCTGATCGCGATACTTGAACCTGTTGTCCACCGGCTTGCCGTCCACATGCTTCCATATGAAATCGCGAAAGCCACCGGGTTCCTTCTCGATTTCGAGCCATAATTTGGCGCCTTTGATTGCGGCTTCTATCTTGGCTCGGCTCCTGATGATGCCATCATTCTTGAGCAGGCGGTCAATATCGCGGGCGCCATAGCGCGCAATGCGACGGGGATCGAAATCGTGAAAAGCTTGGCGGAAATTTTCCCGCTTGCGCAAGATCGTAATCCAGGAAAGGCCAGCCTGGAAACCGTCCAGCACAAGCTTCTCGTAAAGCGCGCGGCTGTCATATTCCGGTACGCCCCATTCCCGGTCGTGATAGGCAACATAAAGCGCGTCTTCCCCCGGCCATGTGCAGCGTTGTTTATCCTTCATGGCCCCAACCATTCCGGCCTGAGAACGGTGATGGCCAGATTATTGGCGGTCAGCGGCACGGTTGCTTTCTCGAGACGGTCTAGCCGCACCAAGGCAAATCCGGCCGATCCATAGGAGGAAAGAATTTCGCCGATCTCGGCGGCGTTGCTCATGATTGCAGTGCCAGCTGGGGGCAGCGCGCTCCCGGCCTTGACGCCGAGAATACGCTTCCTCGCCGTGCCGCGATGCTTCATGCGCGCGGTCAATTCCTGGCCTACATAGCAACCTTTGGCGAAACTGACGCCATGAAGTTCTTCCAGGCCCGCGTCCAGCGCGAAGACTTTATCGCTGCCGAAATCGGTGCCTTCTGGAACCCCAAGAGCGACGCGCAAGGCATGATAAGGGGCAGGGCCTTCGAGGAAGTCGGGCATTTCCGCAACTGCTCCGATGCTGCGTGGTCCCAGCGCGGCGAGTCGGGGATCCGTGAAGGTGACGGCGCGCTCGCCGGGCCGGCCACTCAAACCCACAAAGACGGATAATTGCGGACGCAACTCGATTCCGATCCTGGCGCGAAGCCGGTACATGGTGAGGCGCTTGAGCAAGGCCTCCGTGTGATGCGCCGCGCAATCAACCAAGATCGCGCCGTCGCCTTCCACGACCAGGAAATCGAACAGGATCTTGCCCTGCGGCGTGAGCAAAGCGGCGTAAAGCCCGCGGCCGGGCGCAAGTGCGGCCAAATCGTTGGTGATCAGTCCCTGCAGGAAATCGCGCGCTTCGCCCCCTTCGACGGCAATAATGGCGCGATCCTTAAGGTGCAGGGCTTCCATCCCTGTGAGGTAATCCTCTCTGCAAAGGTTGCCAAGGTGGGTGCTAACGGCTAACCCAGATCCGGATGAGCCAAATATTTGACCTGTTGATCCGGAGCGGCACGGTGGCCACGCCCGGCGGTATTGTCCCCGCTGATGTGGGGGTTATCGCGGGCCGCGTCGCCGCCATTGGCAGTATCGCCAATGCCAAAGCGGAGGAGATTTTCGAGGCCAAGGGTCTTTTTGTGTTTCCTGGCGTGATCGACAGCCAGGTTCACTTCCGCGAACCCGGCAACGAGCATAAGGAGGATTTGGAAACGGGCAGCCGCGCCGCAATCCTGGGCGGCGTCACCGGCGTGTTCGAGATGCCGAATACCAATCCTCCCACGACTACGCACGCCGCGATCGAGGACAAGCTCTCCCGCGCCAAGGGCCGCATGCATTGCGATTACGCCTTCTATGTGGGCGCGACACCCACCAATGTCGGCGCGTTGGCGGCGTTGGAGCGGCTTCCCGGCGTGGCGGGCGTGAAAGCGTTTCTTGGTTCTTCGACGGGCTCGCTCCTTCTCAATCACTCAGACGATATTCTTGCAGCGCTGAAGGCGGGCAACCGGCGCATGGCTGTGCATTCGGAAGATGAAGAGCGGTTGGTCGCGCGCAAAAGTTTGGCCGAACGCGGCAAACCTGCGACACATCCTGTTTGGCGCGACACGGAGGTTGCGCGCGCCTCAACGGAGCGGGTGCTGAGGTTAGCGAAGGAAGCCGGCCGCCGCCTCCATGTGCTTCATATAACCGCCGCGGAGGAACTTCCCCTATTGGCAGCAGCCAAAGATTTCGCCACCGCCGAAACCACGCCGCAGCACCTCACTCTAAGCGCGCCGGAGTGCTATGAGCGGCTGGGCAGTTACGCACAGATGAATCCGCCTATTCGCGACGAAAGCCACCGCGAGGCACTGTGGCGGGCGGTGCAGGATGGCGTGATCGACGTGATCGGCTCGGATCACGCGCCGCACACGAGACAAGAAAAGGACAAGACATATCCCGAAACGCCGTCGGGCATGCCCGGCGTGCAGACCCTGGTCACGTTGTTGCTCGATCACGTCGACAAGGGCCGGATGAGTTTGGAGCGGTTCGTGGATCTCACCGCCCATGGTCCCCAGCGCATTTTTGGCTTGGCAGGGAAAGGCCGAATTGCGCTGGGTTATGACGCCGACTTCACCATTGCCGATCTCGGCCTCACCCGCAGGATCGAGAATAAATGGATTGCCTCCCGTTGCGGCTGGACGCCGTTCGATGGCATGACCACAAAGGGCTGGGCTGTCGCGGCGGTGCTTGGCGGACAAATTGTCATGCGCGATTTTGCCCTGACTGGCAAAGCCCGCGGCAAGCCGCTCCGATTCGTCGATACCCTCTCACCCTTAGACCAGCGGCCTTGACGGCCTGGCGCAAACGCGCCAATCCGGCTGCCATGGATTATATTGTTCTAGTATTGGCCGGCGTTGTCATGGGCCTGATCGCGGCCGTGCCGGTCGGTCCGGTCAATCTCATCTGCATCCGCAGAAGTTTCGCCTTCGGACCGCTCAACGGCTTCGTCTCGGGCCTGGGGGCAGCCCTGGGCGATGGTGTGTTCGCGGCCATCACTTTTTTCGGCCTAACCTGGATTGCGCAGTTGATCCAGAGTTACGATCCTGTGATTGAAGTGATCGGCGGCGCGCTCCTGGTCTGGTTCGGCGTCCATGCCGTGATGGCCCCGATCACCGCCAAAGTGTACGAGGGAGACAAGACCGATACCGGCGCTTCGACCCTGGTGCGGGCTATCGTTTCGACATTCGTCCTTACCATCACCAATCCGGCGACTTTGATTGCTTTCGCCTCGATGTTCGCGAGTTTCCGCGCGTTGGTGGGGGGCGCAGACAGCTTTGTAGATGCCGAATTTGTGGTTGCCGGGGTAGTTGGAGGCTCGGCTGGCTGGTGGCTGGCATTGACAACCGTGATTGGCTTGTTCCATGCCCGCATCACTGACAATGCGGTGCGGGTAATCAACAGGGTATCAGGCGGACTAGTGGCCGCTTTCGGCCTGGCCGTGCTGGTTCACGTGGCGATGAAAGTCTTGGGGATCCAGTTCTGACCCAAAACTGCCCGAATCCTTCCTTTCTTTAAGCGAATCCCTGTTTCGGCCGGACATTAGCCGCGCTAAATTCACGCCTGTTCTGGAGTTCCATAATGAAGGTTTCCGCGGCATTTTTGGCGGTGTCTATTCTGGCCTGGCCTTTGGCGGCAAGCGCGGCGATATCGCCAGGCGCGGCTTCCGCCGACCCGAATCTCAGCGAGGCGGCGAATGCCGCCTATCTCGCCGCCAATGCCAAGAAACCCGGCGTGATCATCCGGCCCGATGGGCTACAGTTCAAGATCATGCAGAATGGTTTTGGGAAGCGGCCGGCCCTGACCGACTCGGTGGAGGTCTATTACACGGGTGCCCTGATCAACGGCCATGTGTTCGACGGAACGTCGCCCGGTCTCCCAGCGTCCTTCAAGGTCAATCAAGTCATCCCGGGCTGGACCGAGGCGCTGCAATTGATGCGCGAGGGAGACCATTGGCAGTTGGTTATTCCATCAACCCTGGCTTACGGCCCGCGTGGAGCGGGCGATGCGATTCCCCCCGACCAGGTCTTGGTCTTCGACATGACCTTGGTTTCGACCACGCCAGCACCCAAGCGCGGCGAGCCAGGCTATATTCCTGATCCCAACGACCCATTGGACAAAGACAAATAGCGGAACGAGATTTGCGGCGGTTCGGGCAATTATTGCGCCAGCATGCCCTCATTGGCGGGCGTGTGCGCATTTTTATCGCGCTCATCATGGTGGTGGGCGCCACGGCTTTGTTCTGGGCTAGTCGCGACTACACCGTGATGGCCCCGGATTGGGACGGCCAGGTCCGCGGCATCGCATATAATCCCAGCCGCCTCTTTCGTTTCCGCGATCAGCTTCATATCACGCCGGAGCAGATCGACCGCGACCTCAGGCAACTTGCGCGCGTCACCGGCCACATTCGCACCTATACGGTGGATAACGGCATGGACAAGGTGCCGGAGATCGCGCGGCGCTACGGCATGACGGTGTCGCTGGGTATCTGGATCAGTCCTGATCTTGCCAAGAACGACCAGCAGATCGACCTTGCGATTAAGACTGTGCTGGCCAACCGTCGCGTGATCGACCGCGTAATCGTTGGCAATGAGACTCAGTTGTTCGGCTTTGTGTCCGAGGATCAACTCGAGGCTTATCTCGATCGTGTGCGCGCAGCCATACCTGCGCGCATCAAGGTGACGACAGCCGAGCCTTGGTCCACCTGGGTGGTGATCCCGGAAGTGGCCAGGCACGTCGACATAATATTTGTTCACCTCCTGCCTTACTGGGAGAACACCCATATCAGCAACGCGATCCGCTTTGTCGGTAAGGCATTCGACATCATGCAGCAAACCTTCCCAGGCAAGCCCATTATCGTCGGCGAAGCGGGCTGGCCATCGGAAGGCAATACGCACGGCCAAGCGCAGGCCTCGCTCGCCAACGAGGCCTTTTTCATCCGCAACTTCGTCCAATATGCCCAGGAGAAGGGTTACGATTATTACCTGTTTGAAGGTTTCGACGAGCCGTGGAAGGGCGGCACCATGGAAGGTGGGGTGGGTGCCTATTGGGGCCTGTTTGACGCTACCGGCCATCCCAAATTCAGTTTCACCGGTCTGTTGCGTACCTTCCCAGAGTGGCGCGGCTATGCGCTGCTCGCTGCGATTTTGAGCCTGTCGCTGGGGCTTTTGGTCCTGGGGCATATGCCAAAGGTGCGCCAGACTGGCTATCTGGTAATGGGCGGCTTGGTCGCTCTGGTCTCGACCGGTCTGCTGGCGCTGATCGACGCGACTGCGCTGGAATATATCGATCCCACCAACATCATCGCGATCATCGCGATGTCGCCTTTGGTATTGCTGGCCTGCGCCATCATTCTTACCGAAGGCATCGAATTGGCGGCGTCGCTCTGGCGCGAAGATCGCCGATATGTGCCCGCCGCCATTCCCGAGACGAGCCCGCGCGTCTCGATTCATGTTCCAACCTACAACGAACCGCCGCAGATGGTGATTGAAACTGTCAACGCGCTGGCGAGACTGGATTACGACAATTTCGAAGTCATCATCCTCGACAACAACACGCCGGACCCAGAGACATGGCGCCTGGCAGAAGCGCATTGTAAGACGCTGGGGCCACGCTTCCGCTTTTTCCATTTCGACGGGGTGCAGGGCTTCAAGGCGGGCGCGCTGAACCGCGCGCTGGCGCTTACCGATCCCCTGGCCACCCATATTGCTGTGATCGATAGCGATTATCAGGTCGAAACTTTCTGGCTCAGGCGTGCCATGCCGCTATTCGCGTCGCCCGCCATCGCCCTGGTGCAGGGGCCGCAGGATTACCGCGACGCCGGTGAGAACACCTTCAAGGCCATGGCCTATGAGGAATATCGCGGATTCTTCCATATCGGCATGGTCGAGCGAAACGAGCACAATGCCATCATCCAGCACGGTACGATGACCATCGTGACCAAGACTGCATTGGAAGAGGTGGGGGGCTGGAGCGAATGGTGCATCACCGAGGACGCCGAACTGGGCCTTAAATTGTTCGAGGCGGGCTATGAGGCCGCTTACATCCCACAGACGATGGGCGCGGGTCTGGAGCCCGACACGCTGGAAGCCTTCATGTCCCAGCGTTACCGCTGGGTCTATGGCGCCATGCAGATCATGAAGCGCCATGCGCGCGAAATTTTCCTCGGCGGCTCGGGCCTGTCCTGGGAGCAGCGCTATCAATTCCTGTCGGGCTGGCTGCCCTGGATATCCGACGGGTTGGGTATGATCGTGACCTGCACGGCGCTGGTCTGGACTCTCCTGATGTGGGTCGCGCCCAGCTATATCGACGTACCGATGCCGGCATTGTCGGCGGCGGCAATGGCGCTTTTCGCGACCAAGCTGATCAAGACGCTGCTGCTCTATCCGCCCAAAGTGCGATCGGGCGTCAAGGGCGCGCTGATGGCTTCTGTAGCGGGGCTTGCTCTTACCCACGCGGTAGGCAAAGCGGTATGGGCGGGCCTGCTTACCGCCAACCAGCCCTTCATGCGCACGCCCAAATGCGCAGATCCCGCACAATTCAGCCAGGCGCTGCGCGTCGTCTGGCAGGAGACAGTGCTGCTGGTGGGATTGCTGGCGGCGATGATTTCGATGGGTTTCGACCGGGGCTTCGAGGATCCGGCGGTGAGCCTGTGGATGGTGATGCTAGGCGTGCAAAGTCTTCCCTACGCCGCCACCTTCATCACCGCCTCGATTAGCGCGATTTCAAACAAGAAGATTCAGGCCGCTGCTCTCGTATCGGAGCCAGCTCTCTCTAAGGCCGCCTGATTTATTTGCCCCCTCCGCTCCACGCGGGTGAGGCGGCCAAGCCGCGCTTCTATAAGCTGCTAGAGCCTGCGCACCGCGGGGACCGTCTTTCCCGGATTCAAGATATTTTTGGGATCGAGCGCGTGCTTGATGGCGCGCATCACATCCAGCTCTTCGCTAGATTTGTAGCGCGGCAGAACCTCGCGCTTCATCTCGCCTATTCCGTGCTCGGCGCTGATCGAGCCGGAATAACGATGGACGATGTCATGCACGGTGAGCTGGATTTCGTTCCATTGCGCGGAAAACTCGGCGTCCTTGCCCGGCGGCGCGTTGAAATT
>DATFSP010000060.1:0-7707 GCA_035262545.1 Rhizomicrobium sp.
TATGACCATTCTGATTACCGGAAGCGCCGGCCATCTGGGCGAAGCCCTGATGCGCACGCTGAGCGCGGCGGGTAGGAAAGCCTTCGGATTGGATCTGAAACCGTCTCCCTATACCGGCATGGTAGGTTCGATCCTGGACCGCGATTTCGTCCGTCACTGCATCAAGGAGGTGGACGCGGTGGTTCACGCCGCCACTTTGCACAAGCCCCACGTGGGTACACATCCGGCGCAGGACTTCGTGGACACGAATGTCAGCGGCACATTGATCCTTCTGGAAGAAGCGGTGCGGGCCGGCGTCGGCCGCTTTGTCTACACCAGCACCACCAGCGCCTTCGGCTCGGCGCTCCGGCCTTCGCCCGGCGATCCTGCAGCCTGGATCACCGAGGAAGTGCGGAGCGTCCCAAAGAATATTTACGGAGTCACAAAAAAAGCCGCCGAGGATCTTTGCGAGATGTTCGCCCGTCGCGGCCGGCTTGCCGCCATCATCCTCAGGACGGCGCGCTTCTTTCCCGAAGAAGATGACGATGCGCTGATCCGCAGCCGGTATGAAACGGCCAACGCCCAGGCCAACGAGCTGCTCTACCGGCGCGCAGATTTGGAGGATGTGGCGAGCGCCCATCTCGCGGCCCTCGAACAGGCGACCCGGATCGGCTTCGGGCGCTATATCATTTCGGCAACTACGCCATTCCAGCAGAGTGATCTGCCGCTGCTTCATCGCGACGCGCCATCAGTGGTCCGCCGCTATTACCCCGAATATGACGCTTTGTACGAGGCACGGGGCTGGACGATGTTTCCGGCAATCGATCGGGTCTACCTCAATCGCAAATCGGTCGAACAATTGGCGTGGCGGCCGCGCTATGATTTCCGCCATGTGTTGGAATGCCTGCGCGCCGGACGGGACTTTCTCAGTCCGCTGGCCCGGGCTGTGGGCGAGAAGGGTTATCACGACAGGCAGTTCGCGGAGGGTCCCTATCCAGTCGTGGGATAGCCGTCGTAAATCCTTCACGATCGGGAGAAGCCATTTGCTATAAGCACATGGCGGAAAATCGGCAGGAGCAGGGAATGCGCGCTTGGGTGATTGGCACAGTATTGGTCTTGGTGTCTCTGCCCGCCGCCGCCGACCCGCGCGAGGACACGCTTGCGGGCATCTCGCGCTGTGCCAGCCTGCCTGACGACCGGACGTTCCTGGATTGCGTCTACGGCGCGGCGCAGCCTATGCGCGCGAAATTGGGACTACCGCCTGCGCCCGGCTTCCAGACCCAATTGGTGCCGCCGGCGCCCTACCGGACGTCGCTGCCGCCGCCCATGGCATCCGCTCCGACCGCGCCCGCCGCTATAACCGCTCCAGCGCAGACGGCTTCTGTGCCGCCCCAACAAAAAAACAACGGCATCTTCGGCAGTGCCTTCAACGGCGACGAAACGGAGCGCATGGCGTCATATTCATTCAGTCCCCGCGGCTTTTTCACGGTCACCTTGAGCAATGGAGAAGTCTGGCGCCAGCAGAGCAATGACAAGACCTTCGCAACGTGGGGCGCGAAACCATCGGATTATTATGTCACCGTGCAAGGAGATCCCACGGGCGGATTCACGCTCTCGGTGAGGGGCGATGACGGGCTTTACCGGGTCCAACGGATACGCTGAACTCTAACTCTTGAGCATGGGCCTGCCTTCGTGCGCGACCAACAGGTCATGCATGTCATTGGCATGTTCTTCCTCGACGGCCAGGATTTCTTCCAGCATCACCCTGGTGGCTGGATCATCGTCTCCAAAATAGCGGATCAACTCGCGGTAATGATCCACCGCGATGCGCTCGGCCACCAGATTCTCGCGGATCATGCCCACCAGATCGCCGCCTTCCGCATATTGCGAGGCCGAGCGGCTGAGAAGACCTTCGGGATTGAAATCGGGCTTGCCGCCGAGCTGGTTGATTCGCTCGGCTACCGCCATCATATGCTCCTGTTCTTCGCTCGCATGTTCTGCGAACTCCTTCTTCACACCTTCGCTGGAAATGCCGGTGGCGGTCACGGCATGCATGGTATAGCGCAGCACGCACACGATCTCGGTGGCGAGCACCGACTGCAATATCTCAATGGTCTTTTTGACGTCGCCCTTGTAGGTGCCAGTGACGACCCCGCCTTCCAGATGCTTGCGGGCGCGCTCCCGCAAGGTCTTCACGTCGCTGAGAAAAGGTTTTGTTGCATCCGCCATCTCGGAACTCCCCATGATTTGCCTCACGGGTGGAACGCGCGAACGCCCGGATGGTGCCCCATTCGCCAGGCCTTGGGGCCTGGCGAATTAATCAGCTGCGCTCGATCTTTTGCGTAACTTCATCAAGTAGGGCGGCGATTTTGTGCATCAATTCGTCGTTGTCGGCGCGGGCCAGTTTCTCGACCAGCGCGGCATAAAGATTGCGCATCGCCCGGCGCACCGGGGCGGTGTCGCCTTTCTGCGCCGATTTCAATTCAGTCATGCGGGCAAGAAGTTCGTCCGCATGTTCCTTGTTGCTGGCCAGATGCGAATTGCCGTCCGGCGTCGCGGCATAGACTTTGCGGGTGCCCGCGGCGTCGCTTTCGACGATCAGGCCCATATCCTGCAGCATAGTGAGGGTGGGATAGATTACGCCGGGGCTTGGGGCGTAGAGCCCGCCGCTGCGCTCCTGGATTTCTTTGATCAGGTCATAGCCATGGCGGGGCTTTTCGGCGATCAGGGACAAAAGCACCAGCCTCAACTCGTCGCCGTCATAGAGGCCGCGCCTTCGTCCAAATCCGCCGCCATCTCCATGGCCTCGGCCATAGCCGAAACGGCCAAAGCCGGCCCGGAAGGGACCGCCACGGCCCGCGCAATACCGGTATCCTCTTGATTCTTCGTGGTTTCTGAAGTGCCACATGGTTGAAAACTCCTTTGTTGTGGTACAGTCTAGATATATCTAGAAACATCTACAACAAGAGAGCCGGAAAAAAATATTGGCCGGGGCTTCCATCCGAGCCACTCACTGACGGGAGGTCAAACCCGCCCGTGGGCCCATTTTGCCCTCTCTGGGTCGGACTCAAATTTCACGGGACTAGCTTATGCGCCGCCGCGCGCGGGTCCTCACTGTCTAATGGTGAACATCGCTCCGGCCTGGTGTTCGGTGCCGCGATTATAGCCGTAGACCGAGATGGGGCCGGAATCTTGGGTCTGCGCCTGCTGGGATGGCGTCACTGCCAACAAGGTAATATCGAAGATCAAGGTCTGGTCCGGCGGCACTGGGCCATTGCCTTTCGGGCCGAATGCAAGATTGGCGGGGACCACCAATTCCCAACGGTCGCCCACCTGCATGCGCAGCAAGGCTTCATTCAAGCCGCGCATTAGATTGCTCACCTGCAGATTGGCGGGGAGGTCGGGCGAAACACTGTCCACCACCTTGCCGCTGATCAGCCGCACGCTGTAGCTGAACTGCACGAAATCCGAGGGGCCCGGATGGCCGCCAAAGCCATTCCTGAGCACGCGATATTCCAAGCCGCCGGGCAGAACCGAGACGCCGGGCTTGCCGGCGTTCCCGGCGAGGAAAGCGCGATTGGCATCGGCGCTCAGCGCATCATCCGCATGAAGGGGCGATGCCAGTGCCGCCACCAGAAGAAAGGCGGCGCATAATCTCATCATGTCATTCGTCACGCGTTTACCGACAGCGTGCTTCCCAAATAGAACAGCAGGGCCCCCGCCAGCAGTATTATAAGAACCGCCAGCGCCAAGTCCACGCGCGAGCCGGTGCCCGGAAAAGTCTTGCTGCTGTCGATTTCGCGCGCATTGCGGGCAAATCTGAGGGCCGCCACCAGGATCATCACAATACCCAATATGATCAGTACCAGGCCGGCCAGTTGACCGAATTCTCCGCGCGGGGCGGCAGTCTTGTCCTTGCCGAGCCCGGCCCTGGCGAAGGCGATGAACAGATCGAAACGCTCCACCAAAAAGCCAAAAGCAATCACCGCGATGGATGTCCTGACCCAGGCCAGGAAGGTGCGCTCGTTGGCGGAATGGTCGCCGAAATTCCGGATCATGACGGCACGCTAGCAGATTCGCTAATGAACGGGATATTTCGCTTCGGCGGCGCGAGTAGCGTCCGGATATTCCGCCATTAGTCTTTTCAGCACGCCATTGGTCCAGCCAAAGCCCACCTGCAATGCATATTCGCCGCCCCCGCCGCCATTCATTTGATGTGGGCGCGGCAGTCGCTCGGCATCGTACTTTTCCAGCAGCAGGCCCGAGGCGGCATACGACCCGACATTCTCCTCGATCCAGCGCCTGGCAATTTCGGCCGCCAGCGTTTCCTCGCCATAGGCCTTGAGACCCTCGATCGCGAGATATTCCAGCGGCGCCCAGCCATTGGGGCGGTCCCACTGCTCACCGGTCTTGGTCAAAGTGGGTATCAGTCCTCCCGGCATCAGGAATTTTTCCTTCAAGGTCGCGGCTGTCTTGTGTGCTTGATCCGGCGTAGCGACGTTGAAGTACAGGGGATATACCGCGGCCAGTGAAAAGACAGGACTTTGCCGCCGCTCCCGCCAGAGATAATCGGCGAAGAGTCCGTCATTTTCATTCCACATCAGGCGGCGGATGGCGGCCGCGCGCGCCTGTGCCTTGGCGGCGAAAATCTGGGCCTCGCGTGCATCACCCCGTGCCTGATAGGCGCGTGACAGCACGGCTTCCAAGTGTTGCAGCAGCGTATTGAGGTCTACTGGCGCGAAATCGGTGGTGTGGATGGTGAAAAGATCGCCGGAGAACCAACGTGAGGAGAAATCCCATCCTGACTCACTGGCGGCACGCAGCTCACGATAGATCTCATCTGCCGGACGCTTGGCAGCCTGCGCCGTTTCCACATCCTCGCGATAGGATTCATCGCGCGGGGCCGCGCGGTCGTCCCAATAGCGGTTGAGCAAGGTTCCATCCTTCAGCCGCACGGCGCGGCGAAAAGCCGTACCGGGCTTGAGCGTTTCCGACCCTCTCATCCAGTAATCATACTCGGCGCGCAGATCCTGCAGATAACGGCGATAGAATTCGGCGCGGTCTTGTCCTGCGATCAGTTCCACCATGGCGGAAAAGTAAGGCGGCTGGGAGCGGCTGAGATAATAGCTGCGATTGCCGTTAGGCATATGACCATAGGCGGCGATAAGGTCGGCGATATTCGCAAGCATGTCGCGGGCAAGGTCGCGGCGGCCATCCTGGATCAAACCCAGCATGGTGAAATAACTGTCCCAGTAATAGATCTCGCTGAATCGCCCGCCCGGCACCACATAGGGATGATGGAGCGGCAACAGCGATGAATAGCTTTGGGGAGGATCGGGCTTGCGGCTTAGCACGTCCCACATTGCCGCGATATAGGACGAGACGCTTTGTCCGGACTGACGCCGTATCGGCTGGGCGTTCTGTGGCGCGGCCTTGAAATGCGCCGTGACGAATGCTCTTAAATCGAAGCCTGGTTGAGTCTTGGCCTTGTGATACTCCACCATGATCTGTTGCGGTTTGGCGTCCGGTATGGCGTCGGCGAAAGTCTTTTGATCGGGAAATATCCCGCCCAGTTCCACGGCCTGGTAGAGATCCCCGAATGCAACCGACGGTGGCTTGGACTGGGCCAAGGCTTGTCCCGGCAACAGCAGCGCCAAAAAAATCGCGGCGCGGGCGGTCCGTGACGATCGGTTCATTCGCGAAACCCCCGGAAGGGTCTGAAGGACCGGATTCCCCGGCCACCAGGGACTATGACGGAAGGTGCGGCGACGTGGAAAGGGCGTCTGCGCCGCATATTCGACCCAGGCTCAATGCCGATGAGCCCCTCCTAATCAGTCAGTGGGTGTCGATACCGCCCGCGGCCTCATAGATGCGAAGATGCGCCGGATGGTCGTCTTCGGCGAAACGGCCGCCATCGGTCACCGCCGAAAGGGCGACGCGGGCCCCGTCCATATTCTCGGCCCGGCACGAGAATTCCACGCTGGTCAGTCTATTGTCCTGGTCGCCGGGGAAGGAAATGGTCTCGCGCTGATCTCTGAGCAGCACACCTGAGAACACATCATGCGAGGTGCCGTCGAGATAATTCACGGTGATATGATCGCAGTCCACCGCATCATCGGCGGGCAGGAAGCTGAGCCGGTCCACCGGGCCCTCGAAGAGCGTCCAACTCACATGGGTGTAATGATCGGCCGAGAGATTCACCGCGCCTTCCTCGTGAACTGCAGCGGCGGCGGCAAGAGCGCCGCCCATAGAGAATAAGGACGCGAAAATGAGAAGGGAAAATCTACGCATGGAACTCTCCATAGGAACCTGAGGGAACGCGGCGCTGCACGCCTCTGCCAAAAACGGGGCAGCGCTGCAGATCGTTCCTGTTCCCGCTAGTGCAGTTCCATCTGCGCGAGCGCGAAATAGAGCTCACGGAAGCGGGCGAAAAGCTCGGTGTATGTCGAAACGCCCTGGGGCGTGGGCTCGATGATGCGATAACCCGGAGAAAGCGCGTCCTGCGCCTCTTCCACCGAAGAAAAAGCGCCCGCCGCGAGAAAGGCGAATACGCCGGAGCCCAGGCTGGTCGTATCCTTGGCCGGGACCAGAACAGGTTTGCCCAGCACATCGGCGTAAACGCGGTTGAGAACTTCATTGCGCTGGGGGATGCCCCCGCCATGGATCACGCGGCCGATTGGTACGCCATACTCCTCCATCCGCTCCAGAACGATGCGCGTATGGAAGGCCGTGCCTTCGATAGCGGCAAAGAATTCGTCCGCCGCAGTGTGATTCAATCGCCAGCCCAAGGTGATGCCGCGCAGTTTGGGATCGACCAGCACCGAGCGGTCGCCATTGTCCCAGGCAAAGCGTATCAAGCTGGTCTGGCCCGGGCGGTAATCGGCGATTTCCCCGGCGAGCTCGGCGATAGGTCTGCCTGCCCGCAGCGCGATGGCATCGAACAGGCTTCCGACGGCGGCCAGGCCCGCTTCGATGCCCAATTTGTCCGGATGGATCGAGCCGTCCACAATTCCCGACACGCCCGGGATCAGCCGCGATGTCTCGGAAAGCGCCATGATGCAGGTCGAAGTGCCGATTACGTTTACCACGTCGCCCAGTCGGCAACCGGCGCCGATCGCGTCCCAATGCGCGTCCAGCGCGCCGACAGGAATGGGAATCCCAGCTTTGAGACCCAGCCGCTTGGCCCACTCTTCCGACAAGCTGCCGGCGATTGCGGCCGAGGTGCGGTAATTGCCCAAGAGATGCCGGCGCACGCCGGCGAACAGGGGATCGACGGCTGTAAGAAAGGCGTCGGAGGGAAGTCCACCAAGGCCGTCATTCCACATCCATTTGTGGCCCATTGCGCAGATGGAGCGCGGAAGCTCGGAAAGGTCCGTTATCCCGCACAGCGTTGCCACCATCAGGTCGCAATGTTCCAGCGCTGTGGCGAAGGAGCTTTGCTTCTCGGGATGATGGCGAAGCCAATGGAGCAATTTGGCGAAACCCCATTCCGATGAGTAAGTCCCGCCCGACCAGTCCAGCGCCGCCAGTTTGCGTTCCCGCGCCTTTTGAGTGATCTCGGCGGCCTCGCGCCAGGCGCGGTGATCGCACCAGAGATAGTAATCGCTCAAGGGCCGCAAATTCTCGTCCACCGCTACGACGGTCGAACCCGTGGTGTTGACTGCCAGCGCCCTGACTTCCGCGCCATTGATGCTCGCTGCTGATAGAGCCGCGGCGAACGCGGCCTCC
>DATFSP010000061.1:0-21078 GCA_035262545.1 Rhizomicrobium sp.
CGCGGGCCCCTTTACGCGGAAATCAGTCCACAGACGTTTCCGGCTCTGGTGCGCAAAGGCTCCCGCCTCAATCAACTCCGCATCCGCCACGGTTCGCCCCAATTCAGCGACACCCAGTTGCGCCGCTTGCACGCCGATTCACCGCTGATGGACCGCGAACCGGATATTGACAATGGCTTGGGGCTTTCCATCGACTTGAAAGGTCCCGGCCGGATCGGCTGGCGCGCCAAGCGTCACACTGGGCTGATCGATGTGGACCGGACGGGCTCGCTTGATCCTCGCCAATTCTGGGATTCGATCGAGGCCACCGACGAGGGTCATCTGGTGCTGGACCCCGACGAATTCTACATCCTCGCCAGCCGCGAGCGGGTGTCCATTCCCCTCGACCACGCCGCCGAGATGGTGCCATTCAATCCCTTGGTCGGCGAGTTCCGCGTCCATTACGCCGGTTTTTTCGATCCCGGATTTGGCTTCGAGCCAGGAAAGAAGCCGTCAGCGCGAGCCGTCCTTGAAGTGCGTTCGCGCGAAGTGCCCTTCATCCTGGAGCATGGCCAGATCGTGGGACGGCTGGTGTTCGAGCGGCTTACCGACCCGCCGCCCGAAGCGTATGGCGCCGAGCTGGGCTCAAATTATCAGGGTCAAGATTTGAAGCTTTCCAAACACTTCCGGTCACCGTAACCAATCGTCTGTGGAAAGAGCACCGACCTTGTTGCTGAAAATCCACATAGCTTTGCCAAAAATGCAAAGCAGCCGCGCTACCCCGTTGCGTCAAACCTCTGCTCCGGCACAGTAACGCCACTCACGGATGGACGGTTTGGGGGAAAACCCCGTGAGGTTATTGACTTCGATAGTTAGGGGAATCGGGTCAAGGGTCCGGCTTGAAGGGGGCAGAGTGAGGCGGCTACGGCGCGAAAGCAGCCGGCCGCCTCACGGTTTTCTGGGCATGGAATTAAGGGCCTTGGCAGGCATGATCGGCCCATGATCCTCGAGACGAACCGGCTGCGCCTCGCACCACTTCAAATGCGCGATGCGCAGTCCCTTTTGTCCATTCTCGGCGACCAGGAGACGATGAAATTCTGGCATAGGCCGGCGATAGCCCGGGCCACCACCGGCTCAGAGATCATCGCCAGCCAGCTCGCCGCCATGGCGGATGGCCAATTCCTTTATTGGACGGTATGGCGCGGCGATGACGCAATCGGCAGCGTGGATCTGAGCGCGCTCGACTTCGCGCAGCTGCGAGGCGAAGTGGGTTTCCTTTTTCGCCGCGATCAATGGGGCCTGGGCTATGGGCGCGAAGCGACGGCCGCCCTGCTCGCGCATGCGTTTGGCCCCCTCAAGCTGGAACGGCTGGAAGCGCGCATCCTTGCCGGCAACAGGCGGGCCAAGAGACTGGTAATGGCGTTAGGCTTTCTGCCGGAAGGCCGGCTCGCAGGACACCTTCTTCGCGACGGCGTCCGTCACGATGTGGACGTCTTCGGCCTCTTGAACAAATCCACCAAAAAGAACGGTGCGTAATAGATCGCGACAGATACGAAGCCGATCAGCACCAATTCGCCGATATACCACGGCCAGGGCGCAAGCAAAGTAAGCAGGCTCACATGGCCGCCCTTGTCATGCAGATAGCCATAATTGGCGCCCAACGCATAATCGAAAGCACCGGCCACCACCGGATAAAACAGACTGAACAGGATCACGCGCGGCAGCGACGCAGGCACCGGCCTGAGGCCGGTGCCCAGGGTGAGATAAAGCAGTGAGGCAATGATACCGGCATGATTGGCCATGAAAAGAAGAAACCGCACATCCGGAAAGCCATAAGCGAGATCGGGCGTGACGAGGCCCTGCAGCGTGCCGCCCAGTCCCCAGAAATAACCCAGTTCGTAGGCGCGCAAGTTGGGCTTTAGCAGCGCCACGATGAGTGCCGCTTGCGCCCAATCGCACAGACTCATGGGAAGGCCAGTGTTCCAATCGAGCCATCCGCGTGCCCAGAACACACCGTAGAAAATAAGCCATTCGCCGATCAGAAATGCCGCCAGCGCCCACCGCACCATACGGTCGCGCGCGGGATGGCCGTGCGTCACCGCGCTTGCGGCCAGCGGGAACAGTATGGCAAGCGCCAGCGCGCCAAGATGCGCCGGCCCAAACAGGACAAAAGATGGAGACACGCGCTTATTGCGGCATATGCAAGGTCATCAGCACAAGCGCCGGCGCTTCAACGGCGGTGACTTGATGCGGTGTGCCGTGGGGGACGATCAGGAAATCGCCTTTCGACACCTTCTGATCGGCGCCGCCGCTGATCGAGTCGGCGGATTGGTTTGTGGGATTGGGGCGGGTGGGATTCACCATCTGGCCGCCCAATGTGATCGTGCCCGCGCCTTCGATGACATACATCACTTCGTCCTCGGTGTCGTGGACGGCGGCGGCGCCTGGGATCGGCCGATATTCCAGGTTGGCACGATAGGGCGCCAGCGAGAGGATCGGCTCCACGGTGATGGGCGCATTGCCCTTGCGGTCTGCTTTGGCCTTGGCAATCAGCTGCTGAACCTCTGCTGAAGACGTAAAAGTCTTCATCATGGGCGCCGAGGTTTGCGCCGCGACGGGTGCAGTCAGCACCACTATGGCGGCAAATGACAAAAATTGGGTGCGCATATTGTCCCCTTTACGAATGAAATCCAGCGATCAGTCTACCACGCGGAATCGCGCGCGAAGAGCTCAGGCGATGTGGGCGCCAAGCAATCCAGCCAAGATGACGCTGGACACCGCGAAGCCCAAAGCGATCAATGCCCACGTGAGGCGGCCGGCGGCGTGTTCGTTGACGCCATGCTCCACCATCACGCCCCTGAGGCCACAGGCGACATGGGTGACGATAGCGATAGGCCCCACCCAGTAGTGCCCGACAAGGGAAAAGCCCGACAGATAAAATAGAAGCCCGCGATCGTCGCTGGTGAGCCAATTCCAATTCGTATCGGTGCCGGCCCCGCGCGCCGCGAATGCTGCTGTCATATGGCCCAGCAAATAGATACCCACATAGACGCCGGTGAGAGTTTGTAGCGTGCCGAAAAAATCGCTGGGGCGAGAAAGCTTGCGCCGCACCAGGACAAACCCGCTCATGATCTGGAACGCAATCAGGGTCAGCAGCAAAGGTTCGACAATGGCGCTGCGATAGTCCAGGCGGAGCAGCTTCATCACCTCGATATGGTCCGCGCCGCTCACGATCCCCGTGAGATGGTTGGCGAGGTGAGGAAGAATGAAGACGGCCAGAATCGCCAGGGCCGAAATGCCATGGCCGATGGCGAGCCGCCGATTGGAAGCGAGCGGAGCGGACTGTGGCGTTTCCTGCGCCAGCGAGACGACCACCATCACCGCCAGCCAGAACAAGGGCCAAGCGTAGGCGGCCGCGCCGCGCGCGTGGAAGAGGCCCACGACATTGCCAACCGCAACCAGCAGAGTGGGGGTCGTAAACGCCAGATGTGCGAGAAGGCGTCCTGCCGAACCTGCTCCGGAGCGGCCCAAGGACTGGGCCCAGAGGAACGCCACTGTCATCACGCCGATGGCCGATGCCAGAATAGCCAGGGCGACGAGAGCAGTGATCGCCCAGCCGGGCGGAGCAGAAACCTGGAAAAGTCTGAGCAACGCAGAGATGGCCAGCAGAAAAAGGGGATAGGCGATTGCCGCAAGCGCTGGAAGAACAAGGACAAACCAGGAGGAAAAATTTACGGTGGAGGGCGCTTTTGCCCCGTCGTCCAACTGAAGTACGCTCATGGAAACTCCGGAACCATTTTGCGAAGCCTAGAGGCCGCTCGCGGGCGCCTGCAAGCGCGCCCCGGCTATAACGCGACCAGGTTAGGTGCGCTGCAACATGGCTCTGGAAGGCCAGGTTTCCCGAACGGAACTGTGCCCTTATATTTTACACTGAGGGCAAGGTTTTATTGACTTCCAGCTTGCCGGGAAGGAAGCTCTCGCCCGCACTTTAAGAGTCATCTGGGGATCATAGAAGGAATCAGATTCCTTCCATCCTTTGTGCGCGGCCAACAATTGGGGAGGCTTACTTTGGGAAAGGAAACAAATATGGGACACGACCGCAGGTCGTTTCTGAGAAATGCAGGCTTGGGCGGCGGCGTGCTGGCTCTTGGGCCTTTGGCCGCGTCGCTCGCGTCGAGCCCGGCCACGGCGGCCGATGCGCCGGCCGGCGGCAAATATGATTTCGATAATATCGCAAATCGTGTGGGCCATGACAGCGTGAAGTGGGATGGCGGACTACGCACGGAAAAGGTCGATCATCTCGTGGCCGGGATGGGCATCGCGGACATGGACTTCAAATGCGCGCCCGCCATCAGCTCGGCTTTGCGCAAAGCGGTCCAGTACGACAATTGGGGCTATATCGACATGGCCCAGCCCGGCCGCAAAGCCTGGCTTCAGAGCATCGTGGACTGGAACCACAAGCGTTATGGCATCACAGCCATGAATCTCGGGAATATGGGCATCACCACCGGCGTCCATGCCGGCATTCTCGCCACCATGCACGCCTATACCAAGCCGGGCGACAAGGTTTTGCTGGCGACGCCGATCTACAACGGCTTCTACGGCGACATCAAAGCGACCCAGACTGTCGCGAATGAAAGCCTGATGAAATTCGTCAACGGCCGATATGAAATCGACTGGGACGATCTCGAGAAGAAGGCGGCAATTCCGGGCACCAAAATCTCGATCTTCTGCAATCCGCAGAACCCGGTCGGCCGCAACTGGACGCGCGATGAAGTCTCCCGCTATGCCCAGCTCTGCCTCAGGCACAATATTCTGTTGCTTTCGGACGAAATCCATTGCGATTTCATGTCCAAGGGCCAGAAGTACACGCCGGTCAGCACGCTGACGGACCAGAAGCTGGTGGACAACTCCATCACCTACAAGTCGGTCAGCAAGTCCTTCTCGCTGGCGGGCCAGAAATGCGCCTGGTTCTTCACCACCAATCCCGAAGTGTACAAGCAGACGGCCTTCTACAATCATGCCGACCTCAACACGTTGGGCATGACGGCCGCCGAAGCAGCTTATGCGGGCGGTGAAGGCTGGCTGAATGCGTGCGTCGATTACATCAGCGACAATCACGACTTCGCCAACGCCTACATCAAGAAGAACATTCCGATGATCAAGGTAGGCGATGCGCCGCAAGGCACCTACCTGCAGTGGATCGACGTCACCGCCATCGCCGACAAGATCGGCGCCAAGAAGATGGCCGATGACGCCAACCAGAAGGCGCATGAAGCGGCCGCCAAGATGGGCACCGACTATTCGGGCCGTCAGTCCATGGAAGCACGCCGTGAACAGACCCCCGAAGACATGGTCCAGCATTGGTTGGCGCAGAATGCTTTCGTCCAGCTCAATGCAGGTACGAGCTATGGCCTCGGCGGCGCCAATCACATGCGCATGAACATCGCCACGTCGCGCAAGGTCTTGAAGGCCGCACTCGACAGCATGGCGGCCGCGACCAAGAAGCTCTCGGCTTAAAATCGCGCGCGGACTCTTCGGGGCCCGCGTTATTTTTCAACCGGCCCAGGCCAAACGGTCTGGGCCGGTTTTTTTCGTGAGTTCCGCATTTTCGCCGTGAGCAGAAATTCGCAAGCCGGTGTGAATGTCCGCTCATGAATTTCAAGTTCCGTTTAGCTCGCGCAGCGGGAAATCGCAGTGCGCGTAAATATCCGCGTACGAAACATTCCGCGTCCGCCAAGTTGCATGCGCAATTCCGCATCACAGCGCTGCGTGTCATTGACTCGTTGACGCGCGGGAAGGAAGCTTGTCTCGCACTCACGCCTTTTCGACGAATCCGACTTCGACGGAAGGGGTGCAATCACGACATCCCCTTCACGTGCGCGGCGCAATGATGGAGGTCTAACTTGGAACAGAACGTGAATCGAGGATATGACCGCCGGCATTTTATGAGAAATGCCGGCTTGAGCGGCGGCGTCTTCGCGATCGGCCCTTTGGCCGCGTCACTCGCCGCAAGCCGCGAGGCATCGGCCGCGCCGATGCGCGGCGGCAAGTATGATTTCGACAAACCCTACAACCGCATCGGCTTCGACGACGTGAAGTGGGACGGCGCAATGCGCACGGAACACGTCAATCGTCTGGTCGCGGGGCTGGGCGTGGCCGACATGGACTTCGAATGCGCGCCTTCGATCACCGCGGCTTTGTCCAAGCGCATGCAGCACCACAATTGGGGCTATATGGATATGGGTTCGCCCGGCCCCATGGCTTTTAAACAGGGCCTGATCGATTGGAATAAGAAGCGCTACGGCATCAAGGTCATCAACCCCCAGAATTTGGGCATCACCACCGGCGTGCATGCCGGTCTATTGGCTTGCCTGCGCGCCTACACCAAGCCCGGCGACAGGGTGTTGCTGGCGACGCCTATCTATAACGGCTTCTACGGCGACATCCGCAACAGCCGGACCGTCAAGAATGAGAGCCTGATGCATTGGGTCAACGGGCGCTACGAGATCGATTGGAACGATTTCGAGAAGAAAGCGTCTCTCCCACGCACCAAGGTCACGATCCTCTGCAATCCGCAGAATCCGGTGGGCCGGGTGTGGACTAAGGACGAGCTCACCCGTTACGGCCAGATCTGCCTCAAACACAACGTCCTGGTGCTTTCAGACGAGATCCATTGCGATTTCGTGAGCAAGGGCCAGAAATACACGCCCTTCGCCAACCTTGACGACAAGAAGATCGTCGACAACAGCATCACCTTCAAATCGGGGAGCAAATCCTTCTCGCTATCGGGGCAAATGTGCGCATGGTACTTCTCGACCAATCCGGAAGTGTTTGCCCGGACCTCGTTCGAGAATCATCCGGACCTCAATATCCTCGGCATGATCGCCGAGCAGGCGGCTTACGCCGGGGGCGAGGAATGGCTCAACCAGCTCGTGGACTATATCGACGGGAACCTCGACTTTGCCCACAACTACATCAAATCCAACATCCCCGTGATAAAGGTGGGCAGCAAGCCGGAAGGCACCTACCTGATGTGGGCCGACGTGAGCGCGATCATTGATAAGATTGGCGCCAAGAAGCAGGCGGACGAAGCCAATCAGGCGGCAGCCCGTGAAGCGAAGGGCAAGACCAAGCTGGGGACGGACTATGCCGGCAACCAGGCGCTGGAGGCTCGCGAAGAGGTCACGCCGTCGTTGGTCGTGCAGCATTGGTTCGCCAAGAATGCCTACGTGAAGCTCAACGCGGGCTCTACCTATGGACTCGGCGGCGAGAGTTACATGCGCATCAATTGCGCCACGGCGCGCAGCACGCTGAAAGCCGGGCTGGACAGCATGGAGGCTGCGACCAAGAAATTCGCTTGAACTTCCCATGCGGCCCCGGAGGCCGCATGATCTTTGACAACCGGTCCGGAATGAAAATTCTGGACCGGCTTTTCTTTTCCTCCTGTCCCTCAGCTTCCGCGCCTGTGTGGAACCGGCTATAGTCCGCGGCAAGCGCCTCTTAAGCAGTCTCGGGCGGTCTTCGGCGCGTCAATTCCAGTTTTCATTCGGAGGGAGTTCCAGTCATGAGAAAGTTACTGGCTTGCACAATCTTGTTGGTGGGCCTCATCGGAATGTCTGGCGCCGCGGTGGCGCAGGATCTGCCGATCCCCGGCGTCGAACCGGCCAAGGACCAGCCTGGCGCGCACGAATATCCGGATCCCAAGCTCACCTATAAGATCGTGTTTGACCTCGCGACCGGACCCGACAGTGCCGACAAGGTCAATCCCGGCCTGCGCGGCGTCGCCCAATTCATCAATACCCTTGCCAAATATAACGTGCCGGCCAGTCACCGCATGATAGCGGTGGTTTTCCACCAGAAGAGCACGCCAGCGATCCTTACGAGCGACGAATACAAGAAACGCAACGATGGCGTAGATAATCCCAACATCGCGCTTATACAGGCAATGAAGAAGGCGGGCGTGGATTTCCGGGTCTGCGGTCAGGCTGTTCTGGGCAATCACATCGATCCCAAGACCATCCTGCCCGAGATTCAGTTGGACCTGTGGGCGGGCATCACCATTCCCAATCTGATGATGCGGGGGTATCAACATTTGGGTGGGTGAGGAGCGGTCAGCGCGCTTTGGCGCGCTGACGATCTAGCACTGCTGGGCATCAAGCAAACGGCCGGGCAAAAGCATCCGGCCTAGCCGACGCCTTCACCGATTGCCGCAAATCATGTGCACGTGCTAAAGCACTTAGGGCTGCGGGTGTAGTTCAATGGTAGAACGGCAGCTTCCCAAGCTGCATACGAGGGTTCGATTCCCTTCACCCGCTCCAATATTTTCTCTCCCCGCTCTGCGGTCAGTTCGGGCCCCCCATTTGACCCCTGCGTTGCGTAGCCGCGCGGTTGTGTTAACTTTTCCAGTCCAATGCTGGAGGGGACGACATGAAAAACACTGCATTGAAAGCTTTGCTGATCGCGTCGGTTTTGGCTCCCGTGGCCGCACTCGCCCAGGACGGCAAGGCGCCGACGACCGCCACTTTCATCCCGAAAGAAGACATCGACAAAGTCAACCAGACCGAACAATCGCTGCGCACCAAGGACGAGAACGTCATGGTGGTGGATATCGGCAATGAGAATTTCGCCCTGGGCGTTGTCCATCGCGGCTCGACCAGGAATCCACCGCCTACGCCCGCCGGCAATGGCAACGCGGCGGCCGCTCAAGACCGCGAACCGTGCGGACGTAAGATGGCGAGCCTTCCGCCGGGCGGACAGCCGGGAGGCATCACTCACGACCACCAGACCGAGGGTTATTACATCATCTCCGGCGGCGGTACGATGTTCACCGACGGCTACATCGTTAACGGGCGGCACGGTGCCCAACCCGAACCTGGTGGGCCCAATGGGCCATCCTGCGGCGGCATGTCGTATGGCGTCAGAAAATTCGACGTAAAGGTGGGTGACGCGGTCATCGTTCCGCCGAACGTCGTGCACGGATGGGCAGACATTCCCGATCACGTGGACTATCTGAGCTTCCGCCCCTCACAGCATGTGATGCAGGCGGGCTGGGTGAATCCGACGATCGCGAAAAAGTAGAAGCGCCAGACCTTTGCAACTTCAGATGCCGCAATGGAGGAGCATTGCGGCATCTACCTTCTCCTAGGCTGCCTCGCTCCCGGCTTTGGCGATCAAGTCGTCCAGGCATCCCGCCAGATATAGCAAGCGGCGCTGCGCAAAGGCCTTGTGGGGACCAAGCCGGGGCATCACGGTCTCATCAATGAAGCGCCCCAGTTCCCGCGCCCACTGATCATGCTGCACTTCCCCGAATTCGTCCCGGAACAAAAACTGATTCCGCTGCTCGACAAGGCGGGCGAGGTAGGGTTTCACCAAGATGTCCAACCGGTCGTCCATCGAGGCGTAGCGACGTGGAACTATGCGAAAACTGCCGGCGATCAACTGGAGGCGCCTGGGAAACACGGAACTTTTGGCGACCGCGTTGAGAAGAAAATCTCCAACAGCAACGACAGCGCCGACAGCCATGACCAAATCCCTTCGATGAGTCTTTGACTTTTTTTCGCCCCAGTTTGATCACAATTGCATTAACACAGGTCGAAGGGCTCTGCGTAAAATATACGCAGTGGCACAAGATCTGCGACGGATTTTGTCAGGGTTCCCGATTAGGAACGAATTGAATCAAGTTCCGGCAGAAGCACCACGCTTTCCTGATCGTTGGGGTCGGTGCGTGCAATCACCGCGGTGCAAGGCTCGGTCTGACTCAAATTGTAGGGAAGATGCGGAATATTGGGCGGCATGTACAGAAACTCGCCCGCGCGCGCGATCACATGATGCTCGAGCCGCTCGCCGTAATAAGTGCCGCTTTCACCACTCAGCACATAAATCGCGGTCTCATGAGTGGAGTGTTTGTGAGTCTTGCCGCGTGCGCCCGGCGGCATGGTGATCAACTGCATGTGCAGCGCCTTGGCGCCAACCGTTTGCGCGGATATGGCCGGCGCATAGGAAAAACCTTGCTTGCCGATAAAGGGCTCATGCGCGCGCATCACTGTGCAGGCCGGTTTCTCCGCGGTATCCGACATATTGTCCTCCGCCTTCGCTCACCCCCATTATAGCGAAGGTTGGTGCAGGCTGGCAGTGATTCGGCTAGGGCGTGCTACAACAGCGAGAGTTGGGGGCGGGATGGCAGAGCAGGACGCGGTCTTCGTAAAATGCGCCTGGCGGCTCGCGCCCCTGATGATGCTGCTCTACTTTTTCAACATCATGGACCGGGTGAATGTGGGCTTCGCGGCACTCACTATGAACCATGATCTAGGTTTCGGTCCCACCGTTTACGGTCTTGGTTCCAGTGTTTTCTTCCTGGGATATGCACTGTTCCAGATTCCCGCCAATGCCATCCTGGAGAAAGCGGGTGCAAAGCGCTGGATATTCCTGCTTCTGTTGCTTTGGGGCCTGTTGTCGGCGTCGAACGCGTTCGTGCGGGGCCCTTACAGTTTCTATGCGGTGCGGGTGGCGCTGGGTCTGGTGGAGGCTGGCTTCTATCCCGGCATGGTCCTTTACCTCACCTATTGGTTCACCCGGCCCTATCGCGGGCGGTTGGTGGCGATCTTCATGGTGGCGTTGCCGGCGGCAAACATAGTTGGGGGCCCGCTCTCCAGCCTGATCCTGAGCATGAATGGCGGTCTCGGGCTGGCTGGCTGGCAGTGGCTATTCCTGATCGAAGGCGCGCCCGCCGTGCTGATGGCCTTCGTAGCGTTGACGCTTCTGCCTGACCGGCCTGCCAAAGCGTCCTGGCTGAGCGAGGACGAAAAGACCCTCATCGCCCGGGAACTTGCCGCAGAAGACACATCGCAACATCGCGATTTCTGGGCCGCGCTGACGAACATAAAGGTGCTGGGCCTAGGCATCGTCTATTTCGGTTATTCGGTCGGGCTTTACGGCGTGGCGCTGTGGCTGCCGCAGATCGTCAAGAGCATGGGTGTATCCAACCTTGCCAACGGTTTTGTGGTGGCGCTGCCCTATATCGCAGCGGCCATTGCGATGGTCTGGTGGGGACGGCACAGCGACCGCACCGGCGAGCGCATCTGGCATGTGGCGTTGCCGGGGATGCTGATGCTGGTAAGCCTGATCGCGGCCAGCCTTTCGCACGCCAATCTGGTGATTTTTTTGGCACTGTCCCTGGTACAGGTGGGAGCTCTGTCCCTTCAGGGACCCTTCTGGGTGCTGCCCTCGACATTTCTGGGTGGGGCGGCGGCGGCCAGCGGCATCGCCCTGATCAATTCCATCGGCACAGGCGGCGGCGGTTTTGTTGGCCCCTACGTGCTGGGACTGATGCGCGAAATGACAGGCGGCTTTGCCGCCGGAATGGCGGTGCTGGCAATTGGCCCTCTCCTCACCGTCACCATCGTGCTGATTTTGGGCCGGGCCGGATCGCGGTTGGCGGGGGCAAAAGGGTGAGTCTCACGCCGCGGGTGTGTACCAGCGCACGAAATTCTCCTCGCCCCGCCTGCTGAAGGAAACGGAGCGGATGTTTTGCCCGCGCACCGCCCAGCCCTCGGCCACCACGCGCGCCAGGATGGCCGCGCCCAGCGCCCCGCCCAGATGTGGGCGCCGCTCGCTCCAGTCCATACAGCTGCGGCAGAGCGGGCGTTTCAAGGTCTCCAGTTTCGCCAGTTCGATGCCCCGTCCCGAAAGAAACTCGCGGCCTTTGCGAGTGAGTTGGAAGGCGCCGCCGCGCCACGCCAGCACCCCTGCAGCCAACCAGCGTCCCGACAGGTCCACGGCCAGGCGCCCTCCTAAATGATCGTAGCAGGAGCGGGCATGGCGCATGGCCTCGTCCTTGGGTCCGGGCCTCGCCCGCAGATGACCGGCGCGCGCAGCTATGGCAATCAGGGCCTCGACTGCGTCGACCACATCGGGATCGCCAAGCTGAAAAAAGCGATGGCGGCCCTGTTTTTCACCCTTCAAAAGGCCGGAGAATACCAGCTTGTTGAGGTGTCCGGTGGCGGTGGGCGGAGTCACGCCGGCTTCCTGCGCCAGCTCCGCGGCCGACAGAGCCTGGCCCGACATCAGAGCCATCACCATGTTGGCACGCGCGGGATCGCCGAGAAGTTGGGCAACGATGGAAATGTCGGGTCCATATTTCATAGTTTGATCATAATCAAACTGTGTTCGCCTGTCGACACAGCCCGGCGACGGCTGCTGGACGGGGCAGCCCGTGCCGCTTAGCATCTGTCGATAAGGTGGGTGAGGAACGAGCCGGATCAGCCGTCTTAAGCTATGTCGATTGAGTCAGCTGAGATTTGGGGAGAATTCTATGAAAGACAGCGTTCGACGTGATCTGTCGCGCGGGCTGGTGGTGCTAGCGCTGAGTTCTGCAGCCTTCCTAGCGGCATCGGAGAGCTCCGCTGCTCCCCTCGCTTCGTCCACCTGCGCCAACAAGGATGGCGATGTGCCCTTCTGCAAGGCGGTGAGAGGCGACCGGGCCGAAGGCTGGCCGGCGCAAGGGCGCTCGGAAGTGATGGCGCGCAATGGCATTGTCGCCACCAGCCAGCCACTGGCTGCAGAGACTGGCGTTGAAATTCTGCGCCAAGGCGGCAACGCGGTGGACGCGGCCGTAGCGGCCGCCGCGGTACTCAATCTGGTCGAACCCATGAATGTCGGACTGGCAGGCGACATGTTCGCCATCATCTACACAGCCAAGGATCATAAACTTCATGTGCTGAATGCCAGCGGCATGGCGGCATCGGGTCAGACATTGGCCTTCATGAACGCCCATGGCTACAATTACAATCCCGCCAACAATGGTCCTGGCTCCGGCATGGCTCGGGGCGTTCTCTCCGTGACTGTGCCGGGCGCGGCGTGGGGCTGGGGCGAAGTGCTGGACAAATACGGCACCATGACCTTCAAGCAGGTGCTGGAGCCCGCCACGCGCTACGCCGAGCAGGGCTTTCCTATTTCCGAGCGCATCGCTTTCGACTGGCACCTGCCCAAGGCCGTGAACGCCAATCGCAGCCAGCTGGAAAATTGCTGCAGCGAACTTGACCCGGATTCGGTCAAGACCTGGTACATCGACGGCAAGCAACCGGCGGCGGGACAGATTTTCAGGAATCCGGACCTCGCCAAAACTTTCCGCATCTTGGAAAATAAAGGCCGCGACGGCTTCTACAAAGGTCCAGTGGCGCAAGCTTTGGTCGACAAGGTCCGTTCTCTGGGCGGCACCATGACCATGGACGATCTCGCCAATTACAAGGGCGAGTGGACCGAGCCGGTAATGACCGACTATCACGGCTATACCTTGGCGGAATTGCCGCCGCCCTCGCAGGGCTTCGCCGCCAACGAGATGCTCAACATCTTGGCCACATGCACCGGCAAGGTCTATCCGGGCCAGACGCTGGCCTCCTTGGGCCCCAGAGACGCGCGCTACTGGCACATGCTGATCGAGGCCAAGACGCTCGCCTATACCGATCTCAATCGCGTCAATGGCGATCCGGACGTGAATTCCGGGTTGCGCGCGCAGGTGCAATCGCTGACCTCGCCCGCACACGCACAGGAATTATGCAGCAAGATCAGCCCGGACAAGGCGATGCCGCCGCCTGGGCCGACCGCGCCTACCGGCGGCGACACGATCGTGCTGTCCGCCGCCGATCGCTGGGGCAACATGGTGTCGTGGGTCAATTCCAACTATTCAAATTTCGGTTCGGGCATCACGGTGCCCGGCTATGGATTCATACTGCACAATCGCGGTGGGCTCTTTACGCTTGATCCCAACAGCCCCAATGTGATCGCTCCGCATAAGCGGCCCTACAACACGCTGGCGGCAAGCTTCGTGCTGCAAAACGGCGGCTTTAACGGCCAAATCATGGCGATGCAGCTGATGGGCGGCGACATGCAGTCCCAGGGCCATGCCCAGGTAATGGTGAACATGGTGGATCTGGGCGCCAATCTCCAGGCCGCAACCGACATGGCGCGCTTCCATCACAATCAGGTGACGGACACGGTGGCATTGGAATCCGAGGCATATAAGCTTGTGGGCGCGCAACTCCTGGCGATGGGGCACAAGGTGACGCCGGCCAACGGCGACTCCATGGGCGGCTACGAAGCGATCCTGTTCACACCCGACCCCAAAGAGCCCCCGCCTGACGGCCGCAAGGATTCGCAACTGCCGATTAATGGCTACTACCGGGCGGGCACCGACCACCGCAAGGATGGCATTGCCCTCGGCTGGTGACTTTGTTGCGCGAGATTTCGCCGGAGGAAATCGAGAGCCTGATTAGTGTCGCCGCCCTGATCCCGGCGATGCGCGAAGCGTTGAAGGCGGAAGCGCAAGGCGAAGTTGAAGTGCCGCTGCGCGCCTTTTGGGGACTTCAGGGCGATTTCGGCATTCTTGCGATGCCTGCGCGCTCGTCATCGCTTGGGCGCGCTATCTTCAAGTTTCTCACGCTGGTCGATTCCAACCGGGCCCTGGGTCTTCCCGGCGTGATGGGCGAGCTTACGCTCCTCGATGCCGTAACGGGGGCCGCGATGGCACGCTTGCCCGCGGAGAATGTCACTTTGCTCCGCACTGCCGCTTGCAGCGCCGTAGCCACGCAGCTTTTGGCACATCCCGACGCTGACAGTCTGGTGCTGTTCGGCAGCGGACCGCAGGCCGCACATCACGCCGAAGCGATGCTGGGGGTTAGACCCATAAAGCGTGTGATGGTTCAGGGACGCGACCGAGGGCGGGCAGAAAAACTTGCAGCCAAGCTTGCAGCGCGCTTTGGCATCGAAACCGCAATTGGCCCCGATGGTATCTTTCTGCGCGAAGCTATGATCCTATGTACCACCACCAACGCCACCCAAATCCTGTTTGAAGACTTTGAAATTCATCCCGAAGCGCACATCAATGCCGTTGGCGCCTATCGCCCCGACATGAAAGAATTGCCGGCCACTCTGCTGCGCGAGGCTGCCATCTTCGCCGACAGCGTGCAGCCAGTGGCGCGGGAAGCAGGCGACCTTCTGGCGGCATTCGGAGATCCCGACACTGTGTCGCGCCAGATTCGCGCCATCGGTGAACTGGTGATCAATCCCTTGGCCCGGCGCCCCAAGGGACGCACAGTCTATAAATCCGTCGGCAACGCGGGACAGGACCTGTACGCATCCGCCGCCATTCTCGAGAAACTCGCCGCCCTCACATAGCGACGCGGTAGGGCATAAAAAACTCGCCCTCAAATAGCGAAGCGGTAGGGCATAAAAAACCCGCCTTCAAATAGCGAAGCGGTAGGGCATGAAGACTCTAGACGGCGATCGCCGCCTTGATGCTGGGATGCGCCTGATAATTCTCCAGGGTAAAATCCTCATACTTAAATTCGAAGATATCCTTCACTGCCGGATTCAATTTCATGGCGGGGAGCGCATGGGGCTTGCGCGACAATTGCTCTTCGGCCTGTTCGATATGGTTGAGATAAAGATGGGCGTCGCCCAGGCTGTGCACGAATTCGCCGGGGCGCAGGCCCGTCACCTGCGCCACCATCAGGGTGAGGAGCGCATAGGAGGCGATGTTGAACGGCACGCCTAAGAAAATATCCGCCGAGCGCTGATAGAGCTGGCACGACAAATTTCCGTCCGCGACATAGAACTGGAACAGGCAGTGGCATGGTGGCAGCGCCATTTTGGGCACGTCGGCCGGATTCCAGGCGGTGACGATTAAGCGGCGCGAATCGGGATTGGCCTTGATGTCGCGGATCAAGTTGGAAATCTGGTCGATGGTGCCTTCGGTTCGGTCGGGCCAGCTTCGCCATTGGTAGCCATAGACCGGGCCCAGCTCGCCACTGGCGTCGGCCCATTCGTCCCAGATGGTGACGCCCCGCTCCTGCAGCCAGCGGACGTTGGTGTCGCCACGCAAGAACCATAGCAGCTCATAGATAATGGACTTGAGATGCAGTTTCTTGGTGGTGACAGCGGGAAAACCCGCGCCCAGATCGAAGCGCATCTGATGGCCGAAAATGGAACGCGTGCCAGTGCCCGTGCGGTCATGCTTTTCCACGCCATGGCGCAGCGCTTTTTCCATCAAATCAAGATATTGGCGCATTTCGGTGCAAGTTTCCGGGGATCTGGCGGTTCAAAATTTAACCGGCACACCTTATATTGGAAAGGCCGGGCAACCGGCTATGGCGATAAACGGCTTCGTAATAAGCGGCCCGGACCCGGGGGCGGTACCCGGCGCCTCCACCACAAACCCATCGCGATGGGCTTCTGTTGGGGGCGAAATAGGATCGACGGACGTGTAAAGGCTGTCCTTTCGCTCGGTATGGTTCCGCCGTTATCGGGCTAATCGTACAAGTGCCAACGATAACGAAATGGTACTCGCTGCCTAATTGATTAGGTAAGCGCGGTTTTGGAAGAGGTACCGGGCAACAGAAACCTCTTCCACTTCTCTATTCAGCAGCTTTCAATTTCCATGCAGCGCCGCGCCGGTCGTACCAAGCGAGCAGCGCTGCCAGAATGCAAATCGTTCCGCCCATCGCCACAGCGCGCCCGGTGCCGAAATGCTCTGCCACTCCGCCCAGGAGCAGCGCCCCCCAGGGCATCATTCCCAGAAAGCCCATGGCGTAGAACGCCACCACGCGACCCCGCATATCGTCACGCGAAAGAAGCTGGATGATGGAATTGGTCGAACCACCTAGAAGCATCAGGCTGAATGAGGCCGGCAAAAGCAGCACCAGCGACAGTCCAAACAAATGCGACTGGGAAAATAGGATCAAGGAAATCCCGAAGCTCAGCGCTGCCACAACGGGCGTGGCGAAAAGATGCCGGTCGGGGACACGCGCCAGTGCATAGGCGCCGGAAAAAGCGCCAAGGCCCACTGCAGTATAGAGAAAGCCCAGTCCTTCGCTGCCCTGATGCAGCACGTCGCGGGCGAAAGCCGGAAGAAGGCTCAAATAGGCCGCGCCAAAAGCCGAGCAGAACGCGATCAGGACCAGCGAGACACGCAGTTCGCGCGTATTCCAGACATAAATAAATCCGTCCGCGACGGCGCGGAATGGTGCGGCATGCTTGCGGGCCGGCCGGGCCACAAAATGCATCAGGGCGAGGCTCACGATCACCGCGCCATAGGAAAGAGCGTCAATCGAGAAACAGATACCCGCGCCTACCAGCGCGATCAGGATGCCGGCGATGCTGGGACCCACTACCCGAGCCAGGTTGAACATCATGGAGTTGAGCGAGATTGCGTGGCGGAGATCTTCCTTCCCCACCATCTCCACTGTCATTGCCTGGCGGATGGGAACATCGAACGCGTTGACGAAGCCCTGAAACAGCGCCAGGCAGACGATCTCCCACACCCTGATCCAATGTCCCAGCGTGAGAACCGCCAGTGCCACAGATTCGGCGCAGGCCAGCGATTGAGTGAGAAGCAACATGCGCCGCGGGTCGAACCTGTCGGCAATGGCGCCGCCAAAAGCGGAAAAGAAGAACACTGGTACCGAGCCGGCGAATGAGGTCACACCCAGCAGGAACGGGGAATGGGACAGGCTGTAGACCAGCCAGCCTTGGGTGACGTTTGTGATCCAGGTTCCCATCAAGGAAACAAGCTGGCCCGAAAAGAACAGGCGGTAATTGCGGTGCTGAAATACTTTGAGGAAGGCTAGCGCGCCGCGATCCTCGGCCGCTTCTTGGGCCAGCACTTCCGGTTGGGGGACCTCGACAGGCTGGGGCTCCGGTTGCCGTTCCGGATCGTGGTCACTTGGTTCTGTCATCCTTGTGAGGGCTTACACGCTTGGCCGCGGATGCCGCAAGGCCGTCCGCTGTTAAGGCCCCGCTTCTTTCATTGCTTCTCTCACTGCGCGATGCGAACCGAAAGGTCGCCATGCTGGGCCAGGATCGCCACTTCGGTACCCTCACCATGGCGTCGCAAGCGCAAATCCGCCGATGCGCCATTGAGATTGAGGTTGCGGATGCGAATTTCCTCCAGGAAGCGGGGCAGAAGAGGACTATGGAAGCGAATCTCACGCTGGGTCTGGTCGCAAACGATACCCAGACAGGCCTCCAGCAGGGCAAAAGGAGCGGCGCTTGCCCAGGCCTGCGGCTGGCACGCCACGGGATAAAGCGTCGGCGCGGTGCCCCGGCGGCGCGGAAAGCCGCAGAATAATTCGGGAAAACGCATCAACTCCATGTGGGTCGAAGCGTTGAAAAGGCCCTCGAAAATGGCGGCGGCGGCGCGCTTGAAACCATAGCGGCCCAGCCCCAGCGCGATCAGCGCATTGTCGTGAGGCCAGACCGAACCGTCGTGATAGGACATGGGATTGTAACGAGGACCGTCGGACGCCACGGTGCGCACGCCCCAGCCCGAGAACATTTCAGGCATCATCAGCGTCTCGGCCAGGCGTGCGGCCCGTTCGGGCGCAGCAATGCCGCAGAACAGAACCTGTCCCGCATTGGAGGTGCGCACCCGGCAGGGCTTCTTCTCGCCATCCAGCGCAATGGCATAGACGCCCAATTCCTCGCACCAGAACGTCGACTCGAAATTCTGGCGTAACTTCTCGGCAGCGTCCGCAAGGGAATCGGCGCAAGCATGTTCGCCGAGCATGCGGGCCATCAAGGCGGCGCCCAGCTTCGCCGCATAAACATAGGCCTGGACTTCGCAAAGTGCGATCGGGCCCGTGGCCAACTTCCCATCGGCATGGAAGATGGAATCATAGCTGTCCTTCCACCCCTGATTGGCCAAGCCATTCTCGCTCTCGCGGTAATATTCGACAAAACCGTCGCCGTCGCGGTCGCCATAAGTATCGATCCATTCGAGCGCGGCTTTCAGATGCGGCCACAGCGCACGGATGGTGGTCTGGTCGCCCGTGCGCAGGAAATAGCGCGCCGCCAGAAGCACGAACAAGGGTGTGGAATCGATGCTGCCATAATAGCGGCCGAACGGAACCTCGCCGAGATTGGCCATTTCGCAGGCCCTGGTCTCGTGCAGGATTTTGCCCGGCTGCGCATCGGCTTTCGCGTCCGTCTGGGTCGCCTGGGTGCGGGCGAGATAGCGGAGCACTCCTTGTGCCAGCGACGGATCGATCCAAAGCATCTGCAAAGACGTGATCAGGCCGTCACGCCCGAACGGCGTCGAGAACCAGGGCGTGCCGGCGTATGGATAAGGACCTTCGGGCGTATCGGTGATCAGCATGGAAAGATCTGCGCCCGCGCGGTGCAGCATGCGATTTGCGAGCGCGTTGGAGCTTGTAACGGTGCCGCCCAGCCGGGAGGCTTTCTGTGCCGCGCGCCTGGCGGCACGATAGGGCCCGGAGAAATTCACGGTCTTGGAATCGGCGGCTGCGCAGCGCACCGTGAGCACGATGGCGCGCCGTTCCCCCGCCTTGAGGTCGAGCGCATAAACAGCCTGACTCTCGCTCAGCCGCTTAGGCCTGGGATCGAGATGAATATCGGTGTGGCGCTCGATCCCATCCAACCCCTGATAGCAGAAGGTCACCCGTTCGCCTTCGAGCTTGATGGCGGTGTTTCCCCGCCGGGGGCGTTTCATACCCCTGATTTCGAACAGGTCGCGAAAATCGGCGGCAAAATTGAAGGCGAGAAAACAACGTTGGGTGCGCGTGTCGAAATTCTGGATTGCGAAGCGCTCATAGGCTGTACCCAGCCAAAGGAATTTTGAGCGGCGGACATGCAGGATCTCGCGCGGCAGCACGACCTTGCCGCCTTCGTAGATGTCAGGATTGGAGAGATCGACTGTGAGCACGACATTGTCGTTCTCCACCGCAGACGACAATAGAAGAGGCCTTTGGCCGTCGATAAGGAATTCCAGGGCCGAAAGATGCCGCGTGTCTTGGTGAAACAATCCGCCGGGCGAGGCGCCGGGCGCGACCACATCGCCCAAGGCGTCGAACAGGCCAAAAATGTCGCCGCTTTTCAAGGTGCGCGGCCAGCGCTCCTGGATCGACTCTGTCGCCTGGATATAGAAGCTGGATGGGTCGTCAGGCGATAGCGGGAGGGGTTGGGCCTCCATGTGCGCTCTTCCAAATCGTCTCGCTCAAAATTGTCAGGCCGCCTGGACGGCCTGGTTTTCTTCACCTTGCTGCCGGATCAGCCGGCGGTAAATCGCGCAATATTCCTGCGCCATCGCGCGCGCACTAAAGCGTTCCTCGAAGCGCGCGCGAATCGAAGGCCGGAACAGGCGGTCCAGCTGCGGCACAGCGTTCACAGCGTCAGCCTCATTTTCCACTATAAAGCCGGTGAGCCCGTCCTCCAACAATTCCGGTACCGAGCCTGAGCTATAGGCAATCACCGGTGTGCCGCATGCCATGGCCTCGATCGTCACAAGTCCGAAAGGCTCGGGCCAGGCTATAGGAAAGAGCAACGCCCGTGCATTGCCAAGGAACGCCTGTTTCTGGGTATCGTCGATCTCGCCGATGAATTCTACATGCGGGCTTTTGGCCAGGAGAGGGCGAATCACTCTTTCAAAATAGGGCTCGTCCACGGGGTCTACCTTGGCCGCTATTTTTAGGCGCATGCTGGCCTTTCCTGCGATGGCGATTGCCGATTCTGGCCCTTTTTCGGGACAAATCCGGCCGAGGAAGGCCAAATAGCCGCCCATTCCCTCGCCTTCACGATACTGCGTCTCTGGCAGGCCGTGGTGGACGGTCCCCATCCAGTTGACGGGGGGCACTGGCTTTCTTTGATGCTGGGAAATGGAAACCAGCGGCATATAGGGAAAGGCGCGATAGATATCGGGCATTTCCGGCAAGTCCTGGCGGCCATGCAGCGTGGTAAGCGTTTTGTACGCCATGTTGCGGAAGATGGGGTAATGGAAGAAATCGATGTGGAAATGCAGGACATCGAATTCCGCCGCCCGCTCGGCAACCCGGTCCAGCATGATGAAATTGTAGGGCAAGGAATTATGGATGCCGTCCAACCGGAGAGAACGGCGCACGATTGGACACAGCTCGGCTTGGGTGCGCGAATCGCCACTGGCAAACAGGGTCACATCATGACCCAGGGCAACCAATTCCTCGGTCAGCCACGATACCACGCGTTCTGTACCGCCATAAAAACGTGGCGGAACGCTCTCCACCAGTGGAGCAATCTGTGCGATTTTCACGGGGCTCGACCCTCGACAGCGTC
>DATFSP010000062.1:0-9062 GCA_035262545.1 Rhizomicrobium sp.
CCGATTGAGAGGGATCGATCAGCAGCGTGGGTGAGAAAACCGTGCCGCCGCTGGACGACGTGGCGATATCGCCATTGCCCGAAATCGTCGCGGTGGGAATCGTGGTGGTGCCAGTAGAGGGACCGGCATTGTAGAAGCCGCCCGCCACGGAATTGCCGATCACCACGGCGCTGCCGCTTTCGAAGTCGCCTTCGAGTTTGTGGCTGGGAACCTGCACGCCAATTGCGGTGATTGAGCCAAAATTGAGGAAGCTGCCCGTCGAAGCCAGCGCCGTGCCGCTATTGGCGCAGGTGTAGCCTACGCTCGCGTTGTTCTGGCAGGGACTGATCGGTCCCAGGATCACCATGTCACGCGCCTGGTTGCCAATTGCGGTGACAACCGCGCCCTGGCCGAACAGCAGATTTCCTTGAAGATTGCCCTCGATGTCGATGGCGGTATCGCCCGCAGTCGTGGAATTCTGGCTGCGGGTAAGGCCGAGGCTGCCTCCCATTACGACGTTGCCGTCAATGGTGGTGCCCTGCACGAGGGTGAACAGGTTGCTTTGGTCGCCTTGCACTTGGACGGAGGAGCCGGCCACTGTGGTGGGCGCGGCGCCAGCCGTCGAGGTGACGGTCGTCAACGTGATCGGCGCGAAGAAGGTATTGCCACCTGCGACGAGGATCGCGGACTTACCGGCGCCAGGACCGGTGAGCGTGATGCCGCCCAGATTTAACAACCCGGTGCTGTTAACAATATTGCCGCTGGTCGTGTTCACCTCCACGCCTATGGCGCTAGAGGTATTCACATTGGAAATGCCGCCTTGATTCTCCACGAAATTGTTCGAGTTGATAGTCACGGCCGGCCCGGCGGCTTTGATGGAAACGCCGCCGCCCGCTTGAATCGTGATATTGCCGGCCGAGCTGGTACTCAGCGCGGACTTAGTATTTGAAGTAATGGTGGTATCGGCGTGGGCGGCGAACGTCAGAGGCGCAGCCAGCAGCGCTGCCGTGGCGGCGGAAAGCATCAAACGGTGCTTCAAAATCCAAACCTCTTTATTGTTGGTCAAGGTCGCGCACGGAGCCCACTCAAACCCTCGATTTGGCTCCGGCCTTTCGGATAGCCGCCTGCGCTGCTTCCCGCCTTGGTCCGCCCGGGCCCGGTCCCGGCCCGCCTTTGTACCTGCCCCGCGCTGGCGTTCAACAGCAAATTTTCATGTCCTGATGAGGTGTTATGCCTGCCCAACCCAAACTTCGGAGGTGAAAAAGGCTTAATCGAACGCCTGCCGCGTGATTCGGACGTTTGGAGCTCCGCCGAAACGGGAATGTTCGGAGATGTGGGCCTGGTCGCGGATAATTGTCCCAGCCGCGACAGAGAAGCCTTGGCCTCGACAGGGACCAGGAAGACGCCGGCGCACTGCCGGTGCGCCTCAATCCCCGCCAGCGGCTTTCGCCGCGTAGGAACATCCAAATACCCCCTTCTGTCTCGCTCACGACAAGCGCTCGCAAGACATCTTCCCCCGCCAGCGGCTTTCGCCGCGCGGGGGAAGACAACCTATAAGTATGAGTTAGGCTAGGTTAGGCGGCTTTGGCGCCGTCGATGGTCTTGAGTTCAGCCGCATTGATCGCGATCCGGCGGGGCTTTTTGGCCTCCGGTATGATGCGCTCAAGGTCGACATGCAGAAGCCCGTTCTCGAGCTTCGCACCCTTGACCTCGACATGCTCGGCCAGCTGAAATTTGCGCTCGAACGCGCGCCCGGCAATGCCTTGATGCAGATAGGCCGGAGCAGCCGCGGCTTCGCGCTTGCCGGTGACGGTCAAGACGCCGTCCGCAACTTCGATGGCAAGATCCTTCTCGGCGAAGCCTGCAACAGCGACGGTAACGCGGTAATTATTCTCGTCACTGCGTTCGATATTGTAAGGCGGATAGCCCTGAGCAGTGTCTGTGGTGTCCAGCAAATCCAGCAGTCGATCGAAACCGACCGTGGAACGGAAGAAAGGGGAGTAGTCCAAACGCATGATAACAACCTCCTAAAAGCGTTGCGTTTTTCCGGTGCGTGAAGCCCCCGGAACGCTCATTAAGTGGGGTGGAATTTCGCCGCTTCAAGCCCCTCAAAGGACGCGAATTCCTCAGAATTTCCGAAAAGCGTGAGCCAACCCGAGAAGCCAGAAAAGCGCCATTGCGCCATAAATGAGAACGTCTGCGCCGGCCCGGGTTAACTTTATTCCTGTGGTGTCCGTCAGAAGTGTGCGTAACCACGCTCCCTCTTCCCGGTTCGCATCCGGCGCCCGCCAGCGGCGATGGCGCAGCCAATTCTCGAGATTGTTGAGCATGCAGGCGTCACGGTTGAGCTTCCAATGAAGAAACATGGCCGGCAAGAAGATCAGATAGGCGATCAGCCAACGAAGCCCGGGCCAAGCCCAACCCAGAACCACAATGACCAGAACGGCGATGTGGACAAGAAAACATGTTTGACCCAAAGCGTCGCGTCTAGTCCGCATCCCGCAAGCTTGAACACATTGGGCGGCCCACGCAAACTGGCCTAAATGACTCCCGCCGCCCAAAGCTTTGCTCCCTTCTTCCTTGCCGCCGACACGGTCAAATTGCGCGCGGCGCGATTCGAGTCGAGCGGCCCTGGGGTCTGTCTGGTCTTGAATGGGCAGACCGAATTCATCGAAAAATATTTCGAAGTGATTGACGAACTCAGAAGCCGTGGTTTTTCCGTCGTCACTTTCGACTGGCGCGGACAAGGCGGCTCAGACCGGCTTCTGCCCGATCGCCTCAAGGCTCACGTCGGGGATTTCGCCGACTACGACCGGGACTTGGCCACGGTGATGCGCGAGGCGGTCATGCCGCTTGCCGCTAGCCGCAACGCCAAGCCTATCGCTCTGGCTCATTCGATGGGCGGGAATATCCTGGTGCGCCGGCTGCATGATGCGCCGGGCGAATTTCGGGGCGCGATTCTTTCGGCCCCTATGCTCGGAATCAGGCCGCGTGGCGTGCCCTGGTGGCTGGTCGATCGAATCGCCAGCTGCCTTAATCGGAACGGGCCTTCCACCGATTTCGTTTGGGGCATGGGTAAGCGCGACCAGTTGAAATTGCCGTTCGCGCTGCAGATCGTCACATCAGACCCCAGACGCTATGCCCGTAACCAGGCGCTCCTCGCGGCAAATCCGGAATTGCGCCTGAACGGGCCGACTTGGGGCTGGCTATCCGCGGCCCTGCGCGCCATCGCCTTGTCGCGTGAGCCGGGCTATGCCGAGGTAATCGAAACGCCCACCCTGCTGTTCGGCGCCGGATGTGACCGTGTGTGTGACACGGAAGCGGTTCGTGCCTTCGCAGCACGCATGCGGCGCGGACAATATGTGGAAATTAAAGACGCCCAACATGAGATACTGATGGAGCGCGATGCCTCGCGCACTGCGTGGTGGGAGGCCGCCGACGCTTTCATCGAAAATAACGCCCCAGCGGTTTCCCGCTGAGGCGTGATTTATTTCCATCAAGCCTAATTTATTGGGGTTGGGCCTGAGGCTGGGCCGCCTGATCAGGCTGCTGCTGACTTGTCGTCGCCGGGGCTGGCGTTGTAGGCGCCAGGTGCGGGGGTGTCTCGGTGGGAGCCGGCGCCAGATTTTGGGGCGCCGGGTTGCCATTGCTGGCCATTGCCGAAGACGGGGCCGCGAGTGGATCGGGTGGCGGCGCGGCGCTGCTGGCCGTCCCGCCCGCCGCATCATTGCTGTTGTTGTTCGTGGCACTGCTAGCCGTCGTACCCGCAGGCGGTGCCTGTGTCGTGGTGTCGGATGCGGTGGGCGCGGGCGTGGCCGGGGCCGCATTATTAGTGGCTGCTGTGCCGGGCGCGGGGCTGGACGGCGTATTGGTTGCGGAAGTCGCGGGTGCCGACGGCATCGGCGCGATCACAGAATCCTTGGCGCTAGTATCTTTGGCAGCGTGATTTTCCTGAGTCACGGTCGCCGATTCCTGGCTATTGAGCTGATTTGTCTCTTGCGCCTCCTGACTATTTTCGGTGGCTTCCTCCACTTTCTCCTCGCGGACCTTGGAGCGCGCCGTCTTTACGTGACGATGCTTTTCGATAGCGGAGTCTTCAGGCGCGGCAGCAGGCGCCGCGGACGAAAGCGACGAAGGCTTGCTTGTGGGAGCCGAGCCATAAGGCGAATTCACGGGCGCGGAATTATTGTCTGCCGATCGAGGGGCGGATGGAGGCGGTGTCGGCGCGGTCTGGATCGGGGCAGGGGGTGTATTAGCGGCCACCGGCTTGGGCGCACTGGGACCCGGTAAATTGTTGCCCGACACAAAGGGGCTGGGAGAGGTGCCCGCGCGCATGTAGGCATAGGCGCCGGCGCCGCACAGCAATAAAACGACGACTGCGCCTCCAATCATACGCGCGGTGGTACTGCTGGTTTCGTTCGCGTCCCCCGCCTGATGGAAACTGGAAAGACCCCCGGTGTCCCGGAATTTCACGTGACTGCCGAGATTGGTCTCTGGAAACTTTTCCGACATCGTCACCGACTCTTCTTCATTGCCGGCGCCAAAATTGCGCAGATCGCTCATGCGTTCTCCTGCCGTAAGCATTTACTCAGGAAGAAAACGTGAACGGGTGAGCCACGTTGCCGGAACCGGCAAGGTATCATTGCGGCAAGAATAGGACGCGTGTGGAAAACACGACCAATTCCGCCACAATTGAGGAACGATCAGCCCGCAAGAAGCCCCATCGCTTCGCGATGCACGCGGGCGTCACCGCTGGCGAGGATAGTCTTGCCAGACAACGCAGAGCCGCCGTGCCAGTCGGTGATGGTGCCGCCCGCGCCTTCGACCAACGGAATAAGCGCCGCGACATCCCACTCGTGAAAACCCGCTTCTATCACCACGTCGACAAATCCCAGCGCCAATGCCGCGAAGAGATAGCAGTCGCCGCCATAGCGGGTCATCTTCACCGCCCGCTCGACGCGGGAGAAGGCCGAAAGCTGCTCACGTGAGAAATAAGCGCCCGGGTCGGTGGCGCAGAGCACCGCATCTTTCAAGGATACGCAGGCGCGGACCTTGAGCGGGGAGGCCTTGTGTGCCTGAATCAAATGCGCCGCGCCATTGACGCCTATAAAACGCTCGCCCAGCACCGGCTGGTCCAAAAGGCCCAGTATCGGTTTGCCATCTCGTTCCAGCGCGATCAATGAGCCCCATTCATGCCGCCCGGTGATGAAGGCACGCGTGCCGTCGACCGGATCGAGTACCCACCGATAGCCGGACGAGCCTTTGCGCTCGCCGAATTCTTCGCCCAGCACGCCGTCCTCGGGCCGCTCGCGTTCGAGAAGCTCGCGAATGGCCTGTTCGGCGCCGCGGTCTGCTTCGGTGACCGGGTCGAAATCGCGCTTGCCCTCCTTGTGCGCCACGTCGATGCGCTGGCGAAATAAAGGCCGGATCACCTGGCCGGAGGAATCTGCCAGTTGATGGGCCAAGGCGATAAGTTCGGGCGCAACGGTCATGGTGCTACCCTCGCCTAACCTCTTCGCCGGATCAAGACGCGGCGCGACGACTTCAGGGTTCTAAATACCCGCGTCTTTAAGCCTCGGCGCTTTGTTTGGCGCGTTTGCGGAGATGTGGCAGCAGTTCGCGCTTCCGGAGACGGATATTCTTGGGCGTCACTTCCACCAATTCGTCATCCTCGATATAGGCCATCGCCTGTTCCAGCGTCATTGGCACGATGGGGGTAAGGCGAACGGCCTCGTCCTTGGAAGTTGTGCGGATATTGGTGAGTTGCTTAGCCTTGGTGGGGTTGACATCGAGGTCATTGTCCTTGGCGTTCTGGCCAATGATCATTCCCTCATAGACTTTGGTGCCCGGCACAACAAAGAGCTTGCCCCGCTCTTCCAGGTACCAGAGGCCGTAGGCCACCGCGTCGCCATCCTCGGTGGAAATCAAGACGCCATTGATGCGCCCGCCCACCGGACCCTTATGTGGCGCGTAATTGAGGAACATGCGGTTCATCACGCCGGTGCCGCGCGTGTCGGTCAGGAATTCGCCATGATAGCCGATCAGCCCGCGCGCCGGCGCGTGAAAGACAATGCGGGTTTTGCCGGCGCCGGTGGGGCGCATATCGACCATCTCGCCTTTGCGGTTCGAGATTTTCTCGATCACGACGCCGGTATAGGCGTCGTCCACGTCGACCGTGACTTCCTCGATCGGCTCCAGCTTTTCGCCTCTCTCGGTCTTGAACAGCACGCGCGGACGCGAAATGGAAAGCTCGAAGCCCTCGCGGCGCATGGACTCGATCAGCACCCCAAGCTGCAATTCGCCCCGGCCCGCCACTTCGAAAGCGCCCTCGCCGGTTTCCTTGACCTTGAGCGCGACATTGCCCTCAGCCTCGCGGAACAAGCGATCGCGAATCACACGGCTTTGTACCTTGTCGCCTTCCCGGCCCGCGAATGGGGAATCGTTCACCGAGATGGTCATGGCCAAAGTCGGTGGGTCGATAGCCTGGGCGTGGATCGCCTCTTCCACACCGGGGTCGCACAGCGTGTCCGCGACAGTCGCGGTTTCAAGTCCCGCAATGGCAACGATGTCGCCGGCTTCCGCCCGATCTACCGGTACCCGCGCCAGGCCGCGAAAGGCAAGCAGCTTGGTGACGCGCGCTTTCTCGATCACTTCGCCGACGCGCGAGAGAACCTTGATATTGCGGTTGGTGGTAATGGCACCGGACTCGATGCGGCCAGTAAGGATGCGGCCCAGGAAATTGTCGGCTTCGAGCGTGGTGACCAGCATCTTGAAGGGATGCTCGTCGCCCGCCAGCGCTTGCGGCTTTGGCGGGGGCACGTCTTCCACGATGCGGCGGAAAAGGGGCGAGAGGTCTTTGCGTTCGTCTTCCAGCTCGTTCACCGCCCAGCCATTGCGGCCGGAAGCATAGAGATGATGGAAATCAAGCTGGCTGTCATTGGCTTCCAGTGAAAGGAACAGATCGAAGATGGATTCCAGCGTTTCGTCGGGCTGGGCATCGGAGCGATCGATCTTGTTGATTACGACAATTGGCTTGAGCCCTAGTTTCAGTGCTTTGCTGAGCACGAACTTGGTCTGCGGCATCACACTTTCGGCCGCGTCCACCAAGAGCACGACGCCATCCACCATCGACAGGATGCGCTCCACTTCGCCACCAAAATCGGCATGGCCCGGCGTGTCGACAATATTGAGCCTGACACCCTGCCACTCCACCGAAGTGCATTTGGCGAGAATGGTGATGCCGCGTTCGCGCTCCTGGTCGTTGGAGTCCATTGCGCGCTCGGCCATGTGCTGGTTTTCCCTGACGGAACCGGACTGTTTGAGCAGCTGGTCCACCAAAGTGGTCTTTCCATGGTCGACATGGGCGATGATGGCGATGTTGCGGATTTCCATGACGATCAAGCTTCGGTGGTTGGGGAGCGGGCGCTTATAGACAGGGTGTGAGGCGCCCGCAATCGGGGGTGTGTCACAAATAAATCCAAGCTAACTCAATGTGTTACACGACCACTCGGGGGGCGCCGCCGGTCGAATGGGCCCGTGAGCAGCAAGCCCGCCAGATAGCCGCCCACATGTGCCTGCCAGGCGATCAGGCCTGGCTCTCCGGGCGCAAGTCCAAATCCGGTGAGACCGGCACCCAAATTGATCGCCATCCAGATCACCGTGAAGATCACCACCTGGCGCGAGAAGATCGACGCGAGGTGATCGTCGCCGGGAGCAGCCCAAGGCGCTTGGGTGGGCAGAAGCCGCATCGCCGCACCCATCAAGCCGGAGATCGCACCGGATGCCCCGATTACGGGTGCAAGTGAACCCCAGTTGAATGCAAGATGCGTCGCCGCGGCGGCAATGCCACAGATCAGGAAAAACATCAGAAACAAAGGCCACCCGAAACGGCGCGCTACGATGGGCCCGAAAGCCAGCAGCCCAAGGCTGTTGATTGCGAGATGGGTGAAATCATTGTGCAATCCCATGTAGCTGATGAAGGGAATCGCGCGGTCGAGGAAGTTCCCGGGATCGACATGATGTGCGGCAAGAAATGTGTGGCTATATCGTGCCGGGATGAAGGCGAACTGGTTGATCAGCCGATCGGACAGCGGACCGGGCAGCGACACGCGCACAACATGGGCGAGCGCCAGCAAAAGGATCAGCCCCACGACGACACGGGGGATCCGGAACATGGGCTGGCGAGTCCAAGGATTGGACGGCTGGGGCTGCAGGAAGGCCATGCGCTATATCTAAGGTTTCTTCGGCAACCTGGCTATACTGCGATTTTGCCTTTTTCCTGCGCAAATAGTATCTCCTCGTGATGCCTCAATTACCGATCGATCTCGCTGCGTTCGAGGCCGCGCCGCTGGTGCGCGAGCCCTTTCCTTACGCGATGGTGCCAGGCTTCGTGCGCAAGAGCGCGATGAGCGCGATAAACGCGGATTATCCCCCGGTGGCGCATCCCGGTTCCTTCCCGCTACCCACGCTAAAATATGGCCCAGCTTTCGCCGAACTGATTGCCGCCATCGAAGGCCCGGAATTCACCAAGGCCGTGGAAACCAAATTGAGTGTGGATTTGACGGACCGGCCCACCATGGTGACGGCGCGCGGCATGTCCGCAGCGCGTGACGGCCAGATACACACCGACAGCCGCACTAAGCTGATCACGGTGCTGATCTACATGAACAATGCGTGGGAGGCGAAGACCGGCCGGTTGCGTCTGTTGCGGGGACCGGCCGATCTCGATGACGTGATCGCGGAGGTGCCGCCGGAAGAGGGCACGCTTCTAATCTTCAAAAATGAGCCCAATGCCTGGCACGGTTTTCACTCCTTCGAAGGTCCGCGCCGGGTAATCCAGCTCAACTGGGTGACGGATAAGGGGGTGGTGTGGCGTGAGCAGAATCGCCACAAGGTCAGCGCCTTTTTCAAGCGGTTGCGTGGGCGCGGAACGGCATCCGATAGAATGTGAGCAGTTCACGTCTTGAGCTGCAGCCATAGACACGCGTCGACGTGAAGCGGTGAAGCGCGTCAGCCTGGATAATTATGCCATTGACCCGCGTAATCGCGGATGCGATGGCCCGTTCCGACCTTCTCCACATTCC
>DATFSP010000063.1:0-5705 GCA_035262545.1 Rhizomicrobium sp.
GGTTGCTCATCCCAATTGGGCGATGGGTCGCAAGATTTCGCTCGATAGCGCTACTCTGATGAACAAAGGGCTGGAGTTGATCGAGGCGCATTTCCTTTTTGCGCTGCCGCCGGAAAAATTGAATGTCGTGGTGCATCCCCAGTCGGTGGTCCACTGCCTGGTGAGCTATGGAGACGGCACCACCATGGCGCATTTGTCGGCGCCGGACATGCGCACGCCCATCGCGCATGCGCTGGCCTGGCCCCGGCGTATTGTCTCACCGTCGCGGCGGCTTGATCTGGCCAAGCTGGGTCAGCTGGTGTTCCAGGCGCCGGCCCATGATCGTTTTCCCGCGTTGGGTTTGGCTATCGACTCTCTCCGTTCGGGTGGGCTTGCCCCAACCGTGCTCAACGCGGCCAATGAGGTTGCCGTGCAGGCATTCCTCGATCACCGCATTGGTTTTCTCGATATTCCCAGAGTGGTGGGTGAGACCCTGAACGCTGATGCCGGCCATGGCTCGAACGGTCATGTCTACGACCTTTCGACAGTACTAGGGACGGATGCGCGGGCGAGGGTTCTGGCGGAAGAAATTTGTCAACGGGTGGGGATGTAAGAGGACGTCATGCTCGATGCTCTGCACAGTTTGGTTCAGTGGACGCCCTTGGGGCTTCCCGCCTTTTTGTTCGTCATCACCCTGGTGGTGTTTTTCCACGAACTTGGCCATTTTCTGGTGGCGCGCGCGTATGGCGTCAAAGTGGATGTCTTTTCGGTCGGCTTCGGCAGCGAGATTTTCGGCTGGACCGATAAGAGCGGCACCCGCTGGAAGGTGAGTTTGCTGCCGGTCGGCGGCTATGTGAAATTTGCCGGCGACGCCAACGCCGCGTCCCTCCCCGACCGGGGAGCTGAAGCGAACATGAGCGAGGCCGAACGCGCGCAGACCCTCATGTTCAAGCCAGTCTGGCAGCGTGCAGCGGTCGCGGCGGCGGGACCAGTTGCCAATTTCATCCTCGCTATCGCGCTTTTCACCGGCGTGATCCTGCACAATGGCCACACGGTGGTCGCGCCCATCATCGGCGATGTGGTGAAGGGCAGTCCGGCGGAAGCGGCAGGCATTCGCGTCGGCGACCGCGTCACAGCTATAGACGGCGTGGCCATTACCGATTTCGAGCAGATGCCTGAGATCATATCGGTCAGTGGGGGACAAACGCTGAAGATCGATCTCGTCAGGCAGGGCCACGCTGTCGCTGTCCATGTGATGCCCCACGCTGCGCGGATGCGCGACGTTTTAGGCGACATGGGAACGAATGTGGTGATCGGCGTACGGCCGTCGGCGACGGCACCAATCACGACGGAATATTACAGTTTGCCGAGGGCTTTCGGCGCGGCCTGCGCCGAGACCTGGGACATCATCCACACTACAGTCCAGGGCCTGGTCCAGATGGTACGCGGCTATGCCAGCGCCGACCAACTGAGGGGCCCCCTGGGCATCGCCAAAATGACGCGCCAGGTGGCGGTGTATGGATTTTTGGCGCTGATCCAACTTGCGGCTGTACTTTCCGTAAGCATTGGGTTCGCAAACCTCTTTCCGATTCCATTGCTCGACGGCGGACATCTTCTGTACTATGCATGCGAAGCTGTTTTGGGGCGACCGCTCGATGAGCGGGCCCAAGACGTCGGGTTTCGGCTTGGGCTGGTATTGGTCCTGGGGCTTGTCCTCCTGACCACGTGGAATGACTTGGCTCGGCTGAATCTTTTCTGAAACTGTGGCCGCCGCTGGGCGCCTTAAGAATGAGTGACGGCCGACGGGGAATGCGGACCATCGCCAATTATAAAGCGGTTTTGCGCGCGACATCCGCGACGCTGTGCCTTGCCATTTTCGCCGCTCCGGCACATGCGCAACTGCGTCCCGGTGCGGCGGAGCGCGCCCAGGAACTGAATGCCCAGCGCGCCAATCCGCAACAACCTCCCGCCGCAACACCCCCGGCTTCGGCGCAGCCGCAGCGGATCATTCAGCGCATCACGGTGACCGGCACACAGCGGGTCGAGCCAGGCACCGTGCTTACTTATGTGAATATTCGCGAGGGCGACGCCTATGATCCCGCCAATGTAGATACGGCGCTGAAAGCCCTATTCGGCACTGGCCTGTTTTCGGACGTGAAAATCAATTTCAACAACGGCACGCTGGCGATCCAGGTGGTTGAGAATCCGATCGTCAACCAGGTCGTGTTCGAGGGCAACGACAAGGTTTCGACGAAAGACTTGACCAAGGAAGTCCAAATCAAGCCGCGCGAGACATTCACCCGCGCCCGTGTCCAGGCCGACGTGCAGCGCATCATCGAATTGTATCGCCGCAACGGAAAATTCGCGGCGCGCGTCGATCCCGAGATCATCCAGCGTCCACAAAATCGGGTCGATCTGGTGTTCGCCATTACCGAAGGGCCCACCACCGGCATCGCCCGCATCAACTTCATCGGCAATAAGGTCTTTGACGATTCGACGCTCAAGGGCCAGATCGCTACGGAAGAGAGCGCGTGGTACAAATTCCTTGCCAGTAACGACAATTACGATCCGGACCGGCTGGCTTTCGACCGCGAACAATTGCGCCGCTATTACGTCAATCACGGCTATGCCGACTTCACCGTGGTAAGCGCGGTGGCAGAACTGGGTCAGGACCGCAAGAATTTCTACGTCACCTTTACGGTCAATGAAGGGCCCCGCTATCACATTGGCAAGATCACCATCAATTCAAAGATCAAAGAATTGACGCCACAGGCGCTGCGCCCGTTAGTCCCGCTTCAGACCGGCGACGTTTATGACGCCGACACAGTGCAGAAAGCCATCGATGCAATCACCAATGCGGCGGGAACCAAAGGCTATGCCTTCGCCGAGGTGCATCCGCGTATCGCGCGCAATCGCTCGAATGATACCATCGACTTGATTTTCGATATCGACCAGGGACCACGAGTCTATATCGGTAAGATCAATATCGTTGGTAACACCCGCACTCTGGACAAGGTGATCCGCCGCGAATTCCGCCTGGTTGAGGGCGATGCCTTTAATCGCGTACTTATGGACCGCTCGCGCACCAGAATCAGAGCGCTCGGCTTCTTCAAGGATGTAGAGGTCAGAAATACGCCCGGCAGTGCGCCAGACCGCACGGACGTTACTGTTACCGTTACCGAGCAATCCACCGGCCAGCTCCAGCTGGGCGTGGGTTATTCTTCGGTCAGCCAGCTTACTGGCGAATTCAGCTATACCGAGCAGAATCTGTTCGGCCGGGGCCAGTATTTGAAGGCCTCGTTGTCAGTCTCGCAGATCGCCAAACTCTATCAATTCAGCTTTACCGAGCCCTATTTCTTGGATCGCCCGCTGGCGGCAGGCTTCGATATCTATGAGTCGCAGACGGATTACATTCAGGCGACCTATTCCAGCAATACGGTCGGTACCCAGCTCAGGCTGGGCTTTCCCATATCGGAATATTCGACGGTGGGACTGCGCTATTCATATCAGATCAACAATGTATCTCCCTTCTCTAACGCGCCGGAGTCGGTGCTGCTCGCGCAAGGCAGGACCTATGGTTCTCTCATTGGTTTTACTTACGGCTTCTCCAACGTCGATGATGTGACCAGGCCTACCACAGGCGAAACATTTTCAGTCAGCCAGAATTTCGCGGGCTTTGGCGGCAATTTGCGTTTTCTGAAGACTGACGTCATCTTCTCCGGCTATCGCCCCGCTTTTGACGGCAAAGTGATCAATTCCTTGATCCTGCGCGGCGGCATCATCCGGAGCTATGACGGCACGCCGCTCCCCATCAACCAGCGATACTTCGAAGGCGGCGACACGTTCCGCGGCTTCGCGTTGGCGGGCATCGGTCCCCGTGACCTCGTCGCCCCCGTCAATACCGGCGCGCTGGGTGGCGAAACCTACGCCATTGGTACGCTTCAGGCGCGGCTGCCGACCCTTTTGCCGGAAAGCTACGGCGTCTCGATCGGCGCCTTCACCGATTTCGGCACACTGGGACAGCTGCATGACGTCCCGCGTGCCTGTACAGTCAGCTCCTGCGTGGTGGACAATTTCGCCTTCCGCGCCTCTGCCGGCGTCAGTCTCGGCTGGAGATCACCCTTCGGTCCGCTGCAAATCGATATCGGTCTGCCGTACGCCAAAGCCTTTTACGACAGGCCGCAAATATTACACTTCTCCGCTGGAACAGGATTCTGACGATGAAAAAATCCCTTCTCTCATGGTTGTGCGGCCCGGGCGCGGATGCGCCCAACAAACATTGCCACCTACGCCACTCGGAAAACCGATCGCTGCTTGGCAGCTCCCGCTTTTCCCGGCCGACGCTCCTTACCCTGGCTTTTCTTGGAGCCACAGCGCTGCCTGCGTTGGCTGCCAATCCGCCCCCGCCGCCGCTCCAGATGAAAATGCTTCTGATCGACCGGCAAGCCATCATCCGTTACTCCAAGGTTGGCCAGGACGTGGCTCGCCAGATCGAGGCGTATGGCAACCAGGCCAAGGCCGAGATTGCTGGCCAGCAGAAGGCGCTTCAAGCCGAGGCGCAAAAGCTGCAACAGGATGTCGCGATCCTGGCCGCCGACGCCAAGGCGAAGAAGATCGCCGAATTCGACGCCAAGCAAAACGCGTTGCAGGCCGCCGCTCAAAAGAAAGAACAGATGATCCAGGGCGGGTTCCTCAAGGCACAGCAGACCATCGCCCAGGCGCTCGAGCCGATCCTGCAGACCATCATGCAGCAGCGCGGCGCCAACATGATTCTGGACAAGAATGCCGTGGTTTACGCTTCGCCCCAGGCTGTCGGTGCTTTTGACATCACCCAACCCGCGATCGAGCAACTGAATCAGAAGCTGCCTTCCTTGAAAGTTGAGATGGCGGCCGCGCCGGCTGCCCCCGCTCCTGCCGCGAAGAAATAATAGAGAGACGTCAAGCCGCGAGGCCCGCCATGGCCGATCCTCGTTTCTACGATAATCGCGGCCCTTTCACGCTGGCGGAGGTATGCCAGCACGCCGGCGCGGCACTGCCCCCCGGCGCCGATGGCACAGTGCGTTTCGACGATGTGGCGGGTCTGGAAGGCGCGGGCCCCAAGCATCTGACTTTCTATTCCGGGGGCCGCGAACTCGCCGGTGCATTCGAGAAGAGCCGGGCGGGTGTTTGCCTGGTGCCGGCAAAGGAGGGCTCCGACCGGGCACCGGCGGGCATGCTCCTCATCCCCGTCAAATCGGTGCCGCACTCTTTCGCCGAAATAGCGGCAATGTTCTATCCCGACGCGTCTCAGTCCAGATGGACCACGAACGAGTCGGTCTCGCCCGAAGCCCGCTTGGGCAAGGACGTGGCAGTCGGTCCCGGCGCCGTCATTGGTCCTGGCGCGGAGATCGGCGACCGCGTGCGGGTCGGCGCCAATGCCGTGATCGGGCGGGGGGTTGCCATCGGCCATGACTGCGAGATTGGAAGCAATGTCTCGATCAGTCATGCCTATATCGGCGATCGCGTGGTGATCCTACCCGGAGCCGCTATCGGCCAAGCTGGATTCGGTTTTGCCTCCTCTCAGGCGGGTCATGTGAAGATTCCCCAACTCGGTCGTGTGATCATCCAGGATAGCGTCGAGATCGGCGCCGCCACGACCATCGACCGCGGTGCCTTGGGCGACACGGTTATTGGCGAAGGTGCAAAGATCGATAATCTGGTTCAGATCGGCCACAATGTGCAGGTGG
>DATFSP010000064.1:0-4239 GCA_035262545.1 Rhizomicrobium sp.
GAGAGTGTCGGTAACGGCCATGAGCGCTTCGGCGATCCTTCGTGCCAAGGTTTCTTAGTGGATGTGCGGCAGTTCGTTGAACTGATGGAAGGGCGGCGGCGAGGACAGCGTCCATTCCAGGGTGGTGGCACCCACGCCCCAGGGATTGTCGGGCGCCTTGCGCTTGACCATGAAGGCCTCGAGCAGCATGGCAAGGAAGATCAATACGCCGAAGCCCGCGATGAAGGCGCCGATCGAGGAAATGAAATTCCAGCCGGCGAAGGCATCGGGATAGTCCGCATACCGGCGCGGCATGCCCGACAGACCCAGGAAGTGCATCGGGAAGAAGGCAAGGTTCACGCCGACGAAGGTGATCCAGAAATGCAATTTACCCAGCATCTCGTTGTACATGTAGCCGGTGAATTTCGGGAACCAGAAATAAAAGCCCGCGAAGATCGCGAACACCGCGCCCAAACTCAGCACATAGTGGAAGTGCGCCACCACGTAATAGGTATCCTGGAGCACGACATCGACGCCCGCATTGGCCAGCACCACGCCGGTGACGCCGCCCACCGTGAAGAGGAAGATGAAACCGATCGCCCACAGCATCGGGGTCCTGAACTCTATGGAGCCGCCCCACATGGTGGCGATCCAGCTGAACACTTTAATGCCGGTGGGCACCGCGATCACCATTGTGGCGAACACGAAATAGGCCTTGGTGTCGACCGACAGGCCCACCGTGTACATATGGTGCGCCCAGACCAGGAAGCCGATGAAGCCGATCGCAACCATGGCGTAGGCCATGCCCAGATAGCCGAACACCGGACGCTTGGAGAAGGTAGCAACGACATGACTGATCATGCCGAACCCGGGCAGGATCAGGATGTAGACCTCGGGATGGCCGAAGAACCAGAACAGATGCTGATAGAGGATGGGATCCCCACCGCCGGCCGGATTGAAGAAGGTGGTGCCAAAATGGCGGTCGGTGAGCAACATGGTGATGGCGCCCGCCAGAACCGGCAGCGACAAAAGCAGCAGGAACACCGTCACAAGGATGGACCACACGAAGAGCGGCATCTTGTGCAGCGTCATGCCCGGCGCGCGCATGTTGAAGATGGTGGTAATGAAGTTGATCGCGCCAAGGATCGAGGACGCGCCCGCAATATGGATCGAGAAGATCGCCAGATCCATCGCCGGGCCGGGCGAACCATAGGTGGAGAGCGGCGCATAGAGCGTCCAGCCACCACCCACGCCGATGCCTCCGGAGTCACCTTCTACGAACATGCTCATACAAAGTAGCGCGAATGAGAAAGGTAGCAGCCAAAAGGAGATGTTGTTCATGCGCGGGAACGCCATGTCGGGCGCCCCGATCATCAGCGGCACAAGCCAATTGCCGAACCCGCCAATCATCGCCGGCATAATCATAAAGAAAATCATGATTAGCCCGTGGCCGGTGACGAACACGTTGAAGGTGTGGGCCTCCTTGAATACCTGCAGACCGGGATACATCAGTTCGGCGCGCATCATCATGGAGAAGAAACCGCCTACCAAGCCCGCCAGAACCGCGAACACCAGATACATGGTGCCGATGTCTTTATGGTTGGTGGAGTAGACGAAGCGGCGCCAGCCGGTCGGATGATGGCTGTGCTCCTCGAAATGATGCTCTTCGCGGTGTTGCTCGAAAGCGAGATCGGTCATGGGGCTAATTCCTATTTCGCTGCGAGGTGAACATCGGTGTCGAGGGCGGCGAACTTCTTCTTGGAGGCCGCGAGCCATGCCGCATAGTCGGCGTCGCTCACGACCTTGACCTCGATCGGCATGAAGGCATGACGGGCACCGCAAAGCTCGGAGCATTGGCCGTAGTAGGTACCGAGCCGGTTGGCCTTGAACCAGGTATGGTTGAGGCGGCCGGGAACGGCGTCCATCTTCACGCCCATCTGCGGCAGCGCCCAGGAATGGATCACATCAGCGCCAGTGGTGATCACTTCGACCACCTTGTTCACCGGCACTTCCACCACATTGTCCACGCCTAGAAGGCGCGGCTCATGGGCCTTAGCGGCATCGGCATCGGACAGGCCGAGAGAATCAAATGTGAAGCCCGCATTGGCGCCCGGATACTCGTAGGTCCAAAACCACTGCTTGCCGATCGCCTTGATGGTGACATCGGCCTTCGGGATCGTGCCTTCGAAGTAAAGGAGCCGAAAGCTGGGCACCGCAATCACCACCAGAATGATCACCGGAATGATGGTCCAGGCCACTTCCAGAAGCGTGTTGTGGTGCACCTTGGACGGCGTGGGGTTGGCGCCCGACCGGAACTTCAGGACAATATAGATCAGGAGCGCCAGGACGAGCAGGCACACAAAGGTGATGATGTAGAGCAGTTCGGTGTGGAAATTTTCGATCTGATCCATCACCGGGGAGTTGGAGGGTTGGAAACCCAGCTGGTAGTTGAACGGCAATGCCAGGGCTCCTGTCGCGCCAAAGGCCCAAAGCGTGGCTGCAGCTGCGCCGATGCCGGTTTTCCGCCAAGAGCGGGAGAGAAGAGACATAGGACGCGACCTCGCAAAAATGGCCGGCAGAAGGCTTGCAAAAGCCCTGCGCGTTTTCGATTCTTGGCGGGGATTTAGAGGGGTTAAGCCCTTAAAGTCATTGCGACCTTATGGCACGGTGGTTCCCTTCCCCGGCTGAGAGTTCAAGGTGGTGGATCAATGACCTTGCCCTGTCGCTCTCCCACACCGATATCAGGGGACCTAAACATCGGCACGGGCTGCTCTTTTGCCCGCCGCCACTCGCCTCTTGGAGCACATCATGGCCGAATCCGACCTGTTTTTTTCCCGCACCGGCATGGATCGCGCCCGCGTCCAGTCCCAAGTGGATGGCGCGCTCAAAGGCGCCGATGACGGGGAACTCTTCCTGGAATACTGCCAGTCGGAATCATTCGTCTACGACGACAACCGGCTGAAGGCGGCAAGCTTCGACACTTCCCAAGGCTTCGGGCTGCGCGCCGTTGCGGGCGAAGCTACGGGTTACGCGCACGCGACCGAACTTTCCGAAGACGCCATCGCGCGCGCCGCCAAGACTGTGAGGGCGGTGACGGCCGGCCATTCGGGCGAAGTCGCCGCGGCCCCTGCCCGCAGCAACATCCGGCTCTATTCCGACCTCGATCCGCTTCAGACCGCCCAGTTTGGCGCCAAGGTAAGCCTGCTCGAGCAGATGAACCAGTATGCGCGCGGCAAGGATGACCGAGTGCGCCAGGTTTCGGCTTCGCTCTCGGGCGAATGGCAACGCATCGAGATCATGCGGGCGGGCGGCGAACGCTATTCCGACATCCGTCCCCTCGTGCGCCTGGGCGTGTCCGTGGTGGTTGAACAGGATGGACGCCAAGAGTCCGGCAGCTTTGGTGGCGGGGGACGGAGCGGCTATGAGACGTACCTTGATCCGAGCTACTGGAAAGCGGCTGTGGACGAAGCGCTGCGGCAGGCGTTGGTCAATCTGGCATCCGTGCCCGCGCCTGCCGGTGAGATGACAGTAGTGCTGGGACCGGGCTGGCCCGGCATTCTTTTGCATGAAGCCATCGGTCACGGCCTGGAAGGCGACTTCAACCGCAAGAAGACCTCCGCTTTTGCCGGGCTTTTGGGTGAGCGCGTGGCAGCGCCTGGCGTCACGGTGGTGGACGACGGCACGATTGATGGGCGGCGCGGTTCGCTCTCCATCGACGATGAGGGCACGCCCACCTCGCGCACCGTCCTGATCGAGGATGGAATCCTCAAAGGCTATATGCAGGACCGGCAAAATGCGCGGCTGATGGGCATGAAGGCCACCGGCAACGGCAGGCGTCAAAGCTTCGCCGCCAGCGTGATGCCGCGCATGACCAACACTTATATGTTGGGGGGCGACAAAGATCCGGGCGAGATTCTCGCCAGCGTGAAGAAAGGAATCTATGCCACCAATTTCGGCGGCGGCCAGGTGGACATCACCAATGGCAAATTCGTCTTCAGTTGCACCGAAGCCTACGTCATCGAGGACGGCAAGCTGGGCGCGGCCATCAAGGGCGCGACATTGATCGGCTCCGGCCCGGAATCGCTCACCCGGGTTGCCATGATCGGCAATGACATGAAGCTCGACAGCGGCATCGGCACCTGCGGCAAGAATGGCCAAAGCGTGCCGGTGGGCGTCGGCCAGCCGACACTCAGGCTGGATGGTTTGACCGTCGGTGGGACGGCAGCGTGACCAGATACTGGTTCCGGCAAAAGACATTCG
>DATFSP010000065.1:0-12242 GCA_035262545.1 Rhizomicrobium sp.
CACTCTTGGCTGGCAACACAGTGGTCTTGAAGCCCGCGCCAACGACGCCGCTCGCCACCTTGCGCTTCGCCGAATTTATCAAGGACGCGTTACCCCCTGGCGTGTTCAATGTGATCACGGATGCCAATGATCTGGGCGGTGAACTCACGAAGCATCCCGATGTTCGCAAGATTTCTTTCACGGGATCGTCCGCAACCGGAAAGAAAGTGATGAGCAGTGCGGCCGAGACCATCAAGCGCCTCACTCTCGAATTGGGCGGCAATGATGCGGGTATTGTGCTCGACGACGCTGACCCCAAGAAGGCCGCGCCGGGCATTTTCCACGGGGCCTTCCGCAATTCGGGCCAAGTCTGCATCGCCATGAAGCGGCTCTATGTCCACGAATCCATCTATGACCGGATGTGCGAGGAACTGCTCTTGCTTGCCAAAGAGGCGGTGATAGGAGATGGGTTGGAGCAAGGCACCCAATTCGGACCGCTGCAAAACCGCATGCAGTTTGAGAAGGTGAAGGACATCATTGCCGACGCAGGCAAGCATGGCAAAGTCCTGACCGCGGGCACGGTGCCGGAGAAAGGCTATTTCATCCGTCCCACCATCGTGCGCGACATCGCAGATGGCGCCAGGCTGGTAGATGAGGAACAATTCGGCCCGGTGCTGCCGGTGATCAAATATTCCGATCCGGAGGACGCCTTGGCCCGCGCGAATGCCTCGCCTTACGGCCTGGGAGCCTCGGTCTGGTCGTCCAATCCCGAGCGTGCGCAGGCGATGGCCGAGCGCATGGATGCGGGCACGGTTTGGATCAACAAGCACAGCGAACTCGCCCCGAACATCCCCTTCGGCGGCGCCAAAGAGTCGGGCTTCGGCGTCGAGATGGGCGAAGAGAGTTTGAACGAATTCACCCAATTGCAAGTAATCAATGCCGCTCGTTGAGCGTTGTGAAAGGCCGTCATGATCTGGAAAGATTTCCTCTTCGCTGCCATTCTGGTTACCGCAACGACCGCCCACGCGGCGACGCCACGTGACGATCTTCTGGTCACGCCGGGCTGGCTTGCCTCCCATGCCTCAGACAAGGATCTGGTGATCCTGCATGTAGGCACCGATGAAGGCTACCATGTGGGCCATATTCCCGGCGCGCGTTTGGTCAAGGATCTGCTGTCGGTCAATACGCCCGACCTCACGATGGAAGTGCCTTCGCCAGATGTGCTCCGGCAAAAGATGGAAGCTTTAGGGATTTCCGATAATTCGCGTATCGTGGTCTACAACGAGAATGGCGAATTCCAGCGCGGCACGCGGGTGATGTTCTCACTGGACGCGGCCGGGTTCGGCGACCGCTCCATGCTCTTGGACGGCGGACTGGCGGAATGGAGGAAAGAGGGCCGAGCCGTCACTTCCGACGCCACGCAAATCACAGAAGGCCACCTTTCACCTTTGAAGATGCAACCCATTGTAGTGGACGCGAATTTCGTCCAGTCGCACTTGAAGTCGCCCGATTATGACCTGATCGACGCCCGCGACGCTGTGTTCTATGGTGGGCTGGTGGCCAAGCTCGATGGCGACGGCCACATTCCCGGTGCCAGGAGCTTTCCCTATACCAACGTGATGAACAGCGACGGCAAGCTAAAATCGCCGGAGGAGTTGCGCCAGATGTTCACCTCTGCCGGCTACAAGCCGGGCGATCATGTGATCGCCTATTGTCAGGTGGGTGGGCAGTCCAGCGCGGTGATGTTCGCAGGGAGAACGTTGGGCCTCGACTTGCACCTCTATGACGGCTCGTTCCAGGACTGGTCCAAGCGTCATTTGCCGGTCGAATCGTCCACGTCGCCCGATAAATGAAAGCGTTTGGAGCCTCGCTTGTCTTTGCCACCGCCCTCGCGCTTGCGAGTCCGGTGCGGGCCGCCGATCCGCGCGACAACCTTGTGGTGACGCCTTCGTGGCTGACTGAGCACGCGGCCGATAAGGATCTGGTCATTCTACACGCCGGCAATGCGGCGAGCTTTCAGGCGGGTCACATTCGGGGCGCGCATTTGGCCGATCTGGATCAGATTTCGGTGAGCGATCCACAGGGCCTGTCCACCGAGTTACCGCCAGCGGAAATGTTGCGCCAGCAATTAGAGGCGCTTGGAATTTCTGACAATTCGCGCATCCTGGTCTATTCGGATTCCGAGACCATTCCGCGCGCCACCCGCATCCTGCTCACCTTGGACGCGGCTGGATTTGGCCGTCGCTCGTTTCTGCTCGATGGCGGCTTGAAGGAATGGAAAGCTGAAGGCCGGGCCGTCATGACCGACAGCGAACCAGTGGCGCAAGGCCATTTGAAACCGCTCACGCTTGACCCGGCGATCGTGAATGGAGATTTCGTTCACGCTCATCTGAAGAGTCCCGGCTATGATCTGATCGACGCCCGCGCGCCCAACTTCTTTTCCGGCGAGCAGGCGAGCATGGGGGGCAAAGGCCATATTCCCGGTGCCAGGAACATTCCTTTCACCACCATCACCGGTCCCGATGGCAAACTGAAATCCCCCGAGGAATTGCGCCAGATGTTCACGTCTGCTGGCTACAAGCCGGGCGATCACGTGATTGCCTATTGCCATATCGGCATCCAGGCTACGGCGGTGGTATTCGCAGCGTGGACCCTGGGCCTGGACGCGAAACTCTATGACGGCTCGTTCCAGGATTGGGTGAAACGCGGCCTACCCGTCGAAACTGGAAGCAATTAGTCCGGCTGCTGATAGCGTTTGCTGCGCCAGCCGACGCCGGAATGATCCTCGCCGGCTTTCACTTGGAATTCGCAAATCGCCTGGCCCTGCATGCCAATGCTTGCGGGGCAACTGGCTTCCAAATGACGGACGTAGCGCAGCCATCCGCCATCGCGGGCGCCAAACAATTTGGCGCGAGATTTGAGGCACCGATCCATCGCGCCGGGCCCGGTGCCGAACAGGCCGGCATAAACGGGCTCCAGGCAAGCGCGCATCTGGAAATCACCTGGCCCCGCCAGCCGATCATGAATGGAGATGCCGATCACCAGCGCGAGCACCCCCAATGTCGCAGCCGCGCCATAGACGCGCAGCGGCGGCTGCTCGCATCGTATGATGCCAGCACCGATCGGTTGGCCCGCTGACATGTGTGAACCGCCGGCCGCCATGAGGCAAGTTTAGCGGCTTCGCGCGAATGCTAAAACCCCGTTAGCGGCGGCGGCCCTCAAACGCCATGAAAATGGGCCTTCGATAGGGGATGGTGATGTTGATGTGGCGGTTGAGATAACCTTTGGCAAAATCGCGATCCTGTCGGTTTCGTGGAAGAGATCGGAAACCACCGCACAGTTGACCGAAAACCAACCTCACACCGGTGTCACGACCAGAACCGAGTTCAAGCCGCCGAAGGCAAATGAGTTCGAGATCAGCGCCGTGTCCTTAAGCGGCACGGGTTCGCCCACCGCCAGGGGCAAAGGGCAAGCCGGATCGGGCCCCTCGAAATTGCAGACGGGCGGGGCAAGACCTGCCTTGAGCGCCAAAATACCAACTGCCAATTCCAGAGCGCCGGTCCCGCCCAAAAGATGTCCATGAGAGGATTTTGTGGCGATGGCGACCTGCTGGTCCAAATTGTCGGCGAAGACTGAGCGCAGAGCGGCGGCCTCGCTCACATCGTTAAGTTCAGTTCCGGTGCCATGCGTGCTGATCAGAAAGCGCGTATCGGAATCAAGGCCACTTTGCTTGAGCGCTTGTTGCATAGCTTTTACTGCGCCACCGGTCTTGGGCTGGGTGAGGTGATAGGCATCCGAGGAATAGCCCATGCCGGTGATTTCGCCATAGATCGGCGCGCCTCTCTTTTTGGCGGCGTCATAATCTTCCAGCACCAGGGCCGCGGCGCCTTCCGCCAGCGCCATGCCGGAGCGGTTGACGGAGAAAGGCCGGCAGGCATCCTTCGCCAAGGCTCCCAGCCTTTGCCATGCCAGCGTGTGCCCATAGGTGATGCTGGCTTCCGCGCCTCCCGTCAGGACCGCTTTTGCCCGTCCGGCTTTGATCAGGTAAGTGGCTTCGGCGATGGCATGAGAACTGGATGCGCAGGCGCTGGAAATGCACCAGGCCGGCCCGGTAAATCCGAATGTAAGAGAGATCACGCTAGCGGCGCCACTTCCCATGAAACGCGGCACTGTCATAGGATGCACGCGGCCCACCCGCTGGCCATAGATACGAAAATAACTTTCCTCAAGGCTGGTGAGCCCGCCGGTCGAGCTGCCGTATATTATTGCCACATCGTCGGGATCATATTTTGCATCTGCGAGCGAGGAATCGGCCAGTGCCTCGGCGGCGCTGATTACCGCCAATCGGCAAAAACGATCCATGGTCTTGAAGCTTTTACCGTCCGCAAGGCCCTGCGGCTCGAAGCCGTCTTCTTCGCGGACCTGACCGATAGGTGCCTCGACGAACAGCGAGGAATCGGCGCCCTCCACCTTGGTCCAGGCCAGGCCCGAACGCCCCTCCTTGAGAGCCGTCCACGTTGCGGCTACGCCCCGGCCAAGGGCCGAAACGCACCCCATGCCGGTAACCACAACACGTGTCATCCCATCCCCGTCAAAAAGGCCGGCCTGTCAAGTCGAGGCGTGGGAAACAGCCTCCGGAGCGGAGCTGGCCTTGGCCAATACCACGTCGAGGAATTGCTGGACTGTCTTCGTGCCTTCGAATTCCGCCGCTTGGAGTTCAATCTCGCATTCATCCTCAATAGCGAAAAGGATGTTGATCACGTCCAGGGACGCGATCGCTAGTTCGTCCAACGTGGCGTCCGGCACCAGACGGGATCGGTCAATGGCGGCCTCGCGGGAAATGATGGCGAGAATTTTCTCGGAATCAATCACAGGAAAGCCTTTCCGCAAGCGTTGTATTTTATGTTAAGCCGCCCCCGCAGGGCTTGCAACAGCAACTCGGATGGCGCGCAGAAAGCATGTGCGCCCGTTATGGCACAGATCGCGAAGATGAATCGCTCATCCGTTCCATCAGCCAATAGGCGGCAAGGCCCGGCCCAATCATGAACAGCGATTTCCATGCGTTCAGACGCTCTGAAAAACTCGAATTCCACGTCATCTTCTTCGATTCGCCGGCGCTGAGAAAGTCCGACGGCCACGGTAGAGCACACCAATGCAATCTGGACGCGATCCCATGCCGCGCGTCATGAGCACGGCCACAAAAAACTATAAACAGGAGAGATAAATCGCCCGGAGTGAAATTGATTTCCAGCGATGCGGGCGAGGGAGTTTGCCCACGGGCCGATTCTATTTTGTACCGAACCTCGGCTCCATATATGCGCAAGGCAAGAGTTGACGCGCCGGCTTGCTCGCATATGCGAAACGATCAAGAGAAATGAGGGCTTCTGCGCATTATTGGACCAAGGTCTAATTGCCCCTTAACTTCACCGAAGGCTATGGCGAGACGCTTGGCGGACCGTGTGAGTTGCGACCAGCGAGCGAGCTTCTTTGGCTCTTCGGTTCGGCCGGAGCGTTCGATGAGGTGCCGCCATGACCGACCAACAGAAGCGCACAACTGCCGTTCCTGAACTGGATTTTAGCGAACCGCCTGCCGGCTCCGACCGGCGGGCCTTCATGATGCGAAGCGCCCTTGCCGCCGCGATAGCTTCGTTGACCGGCCGCCCGATTGTTGCATTTGCTCAGGAGGCGGCAAAATCCCCCGAGGCATCTGTCACTCTCGATCCCAGTCTGAACGTGGTCAAAGCGTCGAAGGGCCCCGTTATGACCACAGTCGAAGAATTCTACAAAGTCGGACCTGGCCCTTCGTCATCGCACACCATAGGGCCGATGCGCATCACGTACGATTTTTATCAGCGTTGCGCTAAGCTCCCGGCCGCAGAGCGCAATCAAGCAACAGCGTTCAAAGTCAATCTCTATGGCAGTCTCAGCGCAACCGGAAAGGGCCACGGCACTGAGCGTGCGTCGCTTGCCGGGATCCTGGGAAAGGAGCCGGCGACCATCGATCCGGCCTTCCTCGATGGCCTCCGGGATAAGCCGGACCAGGTCTTCCAGGTGAAATTGGGAGACAAGCCATTCGACGTGTCCCTTAAGGATGTCATCTTTGACAAGACGGAAGGGAATTTTCCGCATCCGAACACAATGACCTGCCGGCTGATGGCGGGCGACAAGCCGCTTTTGGAGCAGGAATATTATTCCGTCGGCGGGGGCTTCATCGAGTGGAAAGGGTACACGCCGCCCAAGAAAGGCGCGCCAAAATATCCCTACGCAACCATGAAGGAGCTTCTTGCCCACGCCAAGAAGAACAACATGTCGCTTGCGCAGCTGGCGATGGCCAATGAGGTATCGGTCTCCGGCAAGTCCGAGGCCGAGGTGAACGCCTATCTCGACAAGATACTCGCCGCCATGCGCGCGACGGTGAAGACCGGGCTGGCGGCGCCCACATCCACATTGCCGGGGCCAATTAAACTGAAAACCAAGGCTCATGATGTTTATGAAAACGCGTCCAAGCAGGAGGGTACGGCGCGCAAGGCAATTGGTCTCGTTTCCGCCTACGCGCTCGCCGGATCGGAAGAAAACGCACGCGGTCACCTTGTGATCACCGCGCCCACGGGAGGATCTGCCGGCGTCATGCCTGCCGTGATTTATTCGCTGGGAGATGAAGGGGCCAAGCTTCCAGAAGACAGAATCCGCGAAGGATTGTTGGTAGGGGCGGTCATCGGTTATCTGTGCAAGCACAACGCGACCCTCTCCGCTGCGGAAGGCGGGTGCCAGGCGGAAATAGGCGTCGCCTCGGCGATGGGAGGCGCGCTTCTCGCGCATGCCTACGGCGAGTCTCCAGAGGTTGCTTCGAACGCGGCAGAGGCGGCGCTGGAGCATCATCTGGGTATGACCTGCGATCCGGTTGCCGGATACGTGCAAATTCCGTGTATCGAACGCTGCGCCTTCGGTGCCGTGAAATCTTGGACCGGATATCTGATCGCCAAAAATGAGATTCCCGTCAACCGGCGCGTGGACTTCGATACCACGGTGAACGCGATGGCCTTGACGGCTAAAGAAATGAACTCAAAATATAAGGAGACGTCGGAAGGGGGGCTCGCGGTCTCCCTCACGCTTTGCTGAGCCGTTCCTTGGGCTCCGCCGGCGACAGAAAAAGCCGTTTGATCAGCGCCGCGGCGATCGCTTGGCTGATAACGTCCCTGTTTTATTTTTATCAATACGTCATGCGGTCGGCGCCGGCCGTGATGATGCCGGAACTTGAGCAAGGCTTTGGCATCAACGCAGCCGCGCTCAGTTCCCTGGTTGGGCTGTTCTATTATGGCTATTCCCCGTTCAGCCTTGTCGCTGGAATCGCGATGGATCAGGTGGGTCCGCGCGTCGTGGTGCCGATTGGTGCGGCTCTTGTCGGTTTGGGCGCGTTCCTGTTCGCGACCGGCGATCCTGTGGTGGCCTCGATCGGCCGTTTTCTCCAGGGAGCAGGAGGCGTATTCGCGCTCATCGGAGCCGCCTACATCGCGACCACCAGTTTTCCGGCATCGCTGGCTGCGACATTAATTGGGGCGACGCAGATGTTCGGGATGGCGGGAGGATCCGCAGGCCAGTTCGCCGTGGGCCCTGCCATCGGCGCCGGTCTTCCCTGGGACACATTTTGGCTAGCTATGGGCGTCGCGGGTCTTGCCATTGCGGCGCTCTTGTTTTTCTTCATGTCTGCGAACGCGCGGCCCGGCGGGCAGCGGACTTCGGCGCAACCCGACTGGGCGAAGAAATCAGTCGTGGCCATTTCCATCGTTGCCCGCAATCCGCAATCCATCCTGTGCGGACTGATCGCCGGACTGATGTTCCTGCCCACGACAATTTTCGACATGGTGTGGGGCGTGCGCTTTCTGCAGGAAGCGCACAATGTTTCCTATGGGCTCGCGGTATTACGCTCAGCGTCGGTCCCGTTCGGCTGGATCATCGGGTGTCCGCTGCTGGGAGCGCTGTCCGACCGGATCGGGCGCCGCAAGCCGGTGATCTTCGTTGGCGCCACCGTTGTGCTTGGGTGCCTCGCTTTCATTCTGTACGGCAAACAGGGGAGTTTCCCGACCTATAGCCTGGGCCTGCTCCTGGGAATTGCGTCGGGCGCCGCCATGTTGCCCTACACGGTGATCAAAGAGGCAAACCGGCCGGAGCACAGCGGCACCGCAACCGGGGTGATCAATTTCATCAATTTTTCCTTGTCGGCGCTCCTGGGACCACTCTTCAGCGCCTTACTCGCCCGCGCGAGCGCCGAAGGTCCCCGCGAACTCATCCACTATCAGACCGCATTTACGCCGCTGGCGTTTGGCGTGGGGCTGGCAATTATTCTTACCTTTTTCTTGCGCGAAACAGGCCCGGTTGCCGCGGTAGGCGATGCCTCGCGGACGCGCCTGAACCCTCCGAGCAAACACGGCCCGGCAACGAATTCCTGAGGAGAAAGCAAATGGCAATGCAGGCAGTCAAATCCAAGCCTCATGACGGGACTGAAGCCTGGTACCAATTCCGTCCCGGTTTATGGACCAAGGAGATCGATGTTCGCGATTTCATCCTGCAGAATGTGGAGCCCTTTTACGGGGATGAGACCTTTCTCCAAGGCCCGACGGAACGAACCCGGGCGATATTGTCAAATTTGCAGGCGCTCGGCGCCGAAGAGCGCAAGAAAGGTATCCTCGATGTGTCGCAGATCCCCAGTTCGATAACCGCCCATGATGCGGGATATATCGATAAGGACCGCGAAATCATCGTTGGACTACAGACGGATGCTCCTCTCAAGCGCGCCATCATGCCTAACGGCGGCATACGCCTGGTTCTCAGCGCCTTGAAGACATACGGCTATACGCCGGACCCAGCAGTCGCGGAATTCTTCACCAAGTATCGCAAGACACATAACGACGCAGTGTTTGACGCCTACACCGACGAGATTCGCCGCTGCCGCAGCTCTCATGTCCTGACCGGTCTTCCTGATGCCTATGGCCGCGGCCGCATCATCGGGGATTATCGGCGTGTGGCGCTCTATGGCGTGGACCGGTTGATCGCGCGCAAGATCGAGGAAAAGAAGGAGCTTGATATCGAACCGTCGACTGACGACATCATCCGCGATCGCGAGGAACTGGCAGAGCAAATCCGTGCCCTGCGTGAGCTGAAGGAGATGGCGGTCAAGTATGGTTTCGACATTTCCCAGCCTGCGCGAACCGCGAGAGAAGCCGTCCAGTGGCTTTATTTTGGTTATCTGGCCGGGGTCAAGGAACAGAATGGCGCAGCAATGTCCCTTGGCCGCACGTCGAGCTTCCTCGACATCTATTTCGAGCGCGACCTTCATGCAGGGTTGCTGACCGAGGTCGAGGCCCAGGAGATCATTGACGATTTCGTCATGAAGCTCAGGATCGTCCGCTTTCTGCGGACTCCGGAATATGACGAGCTGTTCGCTGGTGATCCAACCTGGGTGACGGAATCGATAGCCGGAATGGCGGACGATGGCCGGCCCTTGGTGACGAAGAGCAGCTTTCGCTTCCTGCAGACGCTGTACAACCTTGGATCAGCGCCCGAGCCCAACCTCACCATCTGGTATTCGCCGAGGCTTCCCGAGCCGTTCCGCCGCTTTGCAGCCAAGGTGGCAATCGACACAAGCTCAGTCCAGTTTGAGAACGACTGGATCATGCGCAACGCCTGGGGCGACGACGGCGCGATAGCCTGCTGTGTTTCTCCCATGCGGATTGGGAGGCAAATGCAGTTCTTCGGCGCGCGCGCCAATATGGCAAAATGCTTATTGTACGCGATCAATGGCGGCCGGGATGAAGTCAGCGGCGAGCAGATCGCGCCGAAATCCGAGCCGGTCAGGGGCGACTATCTGGACATCGACGACATCCTTCCCAAATTCGAGCGGATGATGGATTGGCTTGCCGGCGTGTACGTCAACGCGATGAACGTCATTCACTATATGCACGACAAATACGCCTATGAGCGCCTCGAAATGGCGCTTCACGACTATGCCCCGCTGCGTACCATGGCATTCGGAATTGCGGGAATGTCCGTAGTGGTGGACAGCCTTTCGGCGATCATGAACGCAAAGGTCAAAGTGGTTCGCGACACGACCGGCCTGGTCGTGGATTACGCCACCGAAGGCGAGTTTCCGGTCTTCGGCAACAATGACAACCGGGTCGATCATTTAGCGGCGTGGCTGGTCTCAACTTTCATGACTAAGCTCCGCAAGCATCCCACATACCGAAATGCCATCCACACCCAGTCGGTGCTTACGATCACCTCCAACGTCGTTTATGGCAAAGCTACAGGGAACACGCCGGATGGTCGCCGGCGCGGCGAGCCCTTTGCGCCCGGCGCTAATCCGATGCACGGGCGCGACAGTCATGGCATTCACGCCTCTGCGGCATCGGTGGCTAAGATTCCATACCGGGATGCAGCCGACGGCATCTCGCTGACTACGACCATCATTCCCAGCGGATTGGGCCGCGAGCGTGAAGAGCGCATCACCAATATGGTGGCGATACTCGACGCCTATTTCGGCACGACCGGCTACCACATGAACGTGAATGTGCTGAACCGGGAGACGCTGACGGACGCAATGGAGCATCCCGAAAAATATCCCAGCCTGACCATCCGCGTATCCGGATATGCCGTCAATTTCGTTCGCCTGACGCGCGAGCAGCAGATGGATGTGATTTCACGAACCTTCCACGGAGAGTGAGATGGCTTCCGGTGCCGCTGGTGAAAGGGCGCCTTCTCTCGAGGGGAGCCCATTCGAACTGAGGACGGGTCTCAGCAAGCAAATCTCCGAGGCCGAGAGGCGATCCGCCGTTGCCAGCGGAGATCTTGGATTCATTCATTCATTCACTACCGGCTCTGCCGTCGATGGCCCAGGCATTCGTCTGGTCGCCTGGACCACTCTGTGCATGTTCCGTTGCCAATATTGCCACAACCCCGACACGTGGACCTTGTCCAACGGAATGCCGGTGACGCTTGCGCGCGCCACGGCGGAATTGCGCAAATACGCGACTGGGTTGAAGGCGATGCACGGAGGCTTCACCTTGTCGGGCGGCGAGCCTTTGATGCAGGCACGCTTTGCCGCGAGACTGTTCGAGGAGGCAAAGCGACTCGGCATCCATACCGCCATCGAAACCAACGGGTTCTACGGCAACAAGCTGTCAGACGGCGAACTGGCAAATATCGATCTCATCATTCTCGACATGAAAGCGTTCACGCCGGCCCAGCACAGGCGCGTGACAGCCGTGACAGACAACAGTCAGGTGATGGAATTCTGCCGGAGGCTGTCGGAGCTCAAGCATCCGATGTGGTTGCGTTATGTGCTGGTGCCAGATCTCACCGACGACCCGGACGAGATGAAGCGAATTGCCGACTTTGGGCAATCTCTGGGCGTGGTGGAACGCGCAGAGATACTGCCATTCCACCAGATGGGCCGCTTCAAGTGGGAGAAGCTCAAGATCGGCTATTCCCTGGCGGCGACCAATCCGCCTTCACAGGAAGCAGTCACGAGGGCCATAAGCATTTTCCGCGAAGCCGGTTTGACGTCTCACTGACCAACGCGCGTCGGGTGACATTATTGTACACACGCGGTGGATGCACCTATTCGCGTGTCCGGCCGACATCATGGGACCTAAGTCCAATTGTTCCGTTGACGAATTAATACACAATTGCAATTGCCTGAACGGTTGCGCTTTCAAAGGCGCACTTTGCGACCCCCACGGGCCGTAAAGCGGCGCGCATCAAGAAGGGTAAGCGGATGCCTCGGCGAGTCTTTGCGCGCGCGTGCACGATTGCCGGCGCGATTGCCGGGCAGGGTGTCATCCTCTTTTCTCCGTCAGCCAGCGCGCAGCCGCCCACATTCAATATCTACGGTGCAGCCCAGGCTGACTATATTTATGACGTGGATAGGGTGGATCCTAATTGGGAAGACACTTTGCGTCCGTCCAAAATTCCAACTGCGAACAATCCCGATGCCTTCGGCAGCAACGGCCAGAGCTCGCTTTCGGTCAAGCAAAGCAGGTTCGGCGTCAACGGCGACGTGCCCGTGAACAAGGATCTCGGCGATATCACCTTCAAGTTCGAATTCGACCTGTTCGGGACTGGCGAGAATGAAGGACAGACCACCTTTCGTCTCCGCCACGCCTATGCCGAATGGCGTGCTTTGCTAGCCGGCCAGACCAACAGCGTCTTCATGGACGGAGATATTTACCCGAATGTGATCGATTACTGGGGGCCGAATGGCGCGGTGA
>DATFSP010000066.1:0-3757 GCA_035262545.1 Rhizomicrobium sp.
CCACCCTGTCTATGAAGGCCGTCGCGACAAGCGTGAAGACAAGATTGACCAGGCCAACCAGCATCGTCGCCCAAAAGGCATTGGCGATACCGATCCCTGCGCGGGAAAAGATCCTGGTGGAATAATACATGATCGCGTTGATGCCGCAGAATTGAGACACCAGTGCCACGACCAGGGCGATCACAAGCGCACGACGATGCTTTGGCGCGAATAGCGGCTCGCCCCTGCTTTGCATTACGGCCTTGTAGCCCGCAAGCCAGCGCGGACTTTCCTCGGCCCCAAAGAGCAACCCAATCAGAATTATGGCGGGGACCGCTTCGGAAGCAAGCATCCAGCGCCAGCCCAGAGCCGTATTCCACGCGGCGTTTCCGAGCGATTGAATGAGCGCATTTATGAACAAGGTAAAGAATATGCCTGTCACGATGCCAAGCTGAAAGAGCGTTCCCAACCGGCCGCGCGAGGCCGGCGGCGCGAATTCGCTGATGAAAACCGGGCAGATCATCGAGCATAGGCCGATGCTGAAGCCGGCGGCAAAACGCGCGATGATAAACTGAACAAAGCTTCCGACGATGGCGGAGGCGATTCCGGAAACTAGAAACAGCCAGGCGCAGGCGAAAAGCGCGGGCCGCCGCCCGAAACGGTCCGCCAAGCGTCCGGCGATCAGCGCGCCGGGAATGCAGCCTAAGAGGGCGCTCGCCACGGCCAGCCCCTCTTTGCCGGCGCCAAGACTGAAATGTAATGCGAGGTACTGGGTTGCCCCGTTGATGACGGCAGTGTCATAGCCGAACAGCAGGCCTCCAAGGGCGCCGATGAGCGCAACACGGGCCAGACCGGTGCCTTCAGCTGCCAACTGAATCTCTCCGGATCAACTTGGGCTCGCCACCGTGATCAACGATCGCGCAGCGGAAATTGCGCGATGCGTATACGCCATAGTCATGTCCGGCACGTGCGGGATAAATGCCGATATAGCTGAGCGGTGTGTCGCCAACATTGGCGGTGCGGTGACCGGTATGGCCCGGTACATAGACCGCGCAGCCGGAGGCCAGAGGCAGCATGCGGCTCTCGCCGGTCGCCTCGTCCTCAAGAAGCATGACGCCGTTTCCGGAAAGGCCGACATAAAGTTCGGCGGCCTCGCGCCAACTGTGCAGGTGCCCCTTGGTCATGAAATATTCCCGGCCGATCCTGCCCGGATAAATGACACCGATGCCGTAATGAAGATCACCTTCGCCGGTGCCCGGCTCGACTGCCTCCACAGAGTAGACCAACCGATCATCATCAGCGCGGGCAGCCTGATATGCCGCCTCATCGAGGAACATGCCGGAGAGATCCGAAAGCCTGCGTTCCGTCCGGCGCGCGCCCTCAATCGTCCCCGCTACAGGGTCGAAGCGGCCAAGCAATACGCTCGTGGCGAGTGATTGAAGCGTGGCGGCGCTCATGGGTTGCTCCTGACAAAGGCTTTGATGGTCGCGCATTCCTGGCCGACGCCGCGGCCATGGGGGCGAACGACGTACGGACCGACCGAGGCAGGGACGATGAAAGTCTCGGCATAGTGGACGATGAAAGGGGCGAAAGCAGCCAACGGACTTTCGACGATCGCTTCGGTGCCCGCCACGAGGTTAAGGACCTGCACACCCCCCGCCTCAGAACCTCCGGTGTCGTGGGGCACTGAGCCGGTGAACCAGTGGCGCCGCGTTTCGATGAATTCGGCCTCGTGAAGCCCTGTGCGCTCCTCGCGCCAGCCATCGCCCTCGGCCAGTGGAATAACCCGATTGACCAGATGCCGTGCCGCATAATGTTCGTCGCGCTCCCAGCAGACATTGTCCATTCCACGCGCGATGTTGATGGGGCGGGGTTTGCCGTCGAGGCCTAGCCGCTCCCAATCCCACAGCTTGAAAGTGAAAATATAGGGTGTGGCGCTAATCTCCAGCACCATGGCATCGGCGCCGGAACAGTGAACCGTACCGGCCGGGATCAGGAAATGATCATGTGCCTTGGCGGGGAAGCGGGCAACGTAATCCTCGTCCCGAAAACCGCCCTTGCCGGCTTGTGCAGCTTCGAGCGCGGCCTCCATCTGCGCGCGGCGAACTCCGGCCTTGCAACCGAGATAAACTTGCGCTCCTGGCTTGGCATCGAGCAAATAATAGCTTTCGTCTTGAGTGTAATGAAACCCAAATTGGTCCTGGATATATTCTGTGAGCGGATGCACCTGGAGCGAAAGATTGCCGCCGGCCATCGTATCGAGAAAATCAAACCGGATCGGGAATTCGGCGCCGAAGCGCCCGTAGACGGGCGCGCCAAGCAGGGCGCGGGGTTGCGCGAATACCAGATCGATCGCCGGAACTTCGATTTCGACCCGGCCAAACCGGAAGCGAAGGCTGTTCTCCTCCGGCACGCAATCGAAGCACCAGGCAAAATTTGCCTGATCGCGGTCGAGATCGCATACTTCCTTCATCCATTGGCCACCCCACGGGCCCGGATCGAATAACGGGACGACACGGAAGGGTCTTGAAACCGCGTGGGTCAGTGCTTGACGGAACGCCGTTCCTTCAACGAGTTTGGGGTCGTCGCGAGCGGTGGTATCGAGCAAATAATCCCACCGCGTCATCGTCGCGCGTTTGAGCCGGTCGCACACGCGCCAATCCACGAAGAATGCACGCTTATACTGCAGCGAAGCCTTTATCGTCGTGTCCTGGGACCCAAGATTGGCGATCTCACGCCGGCGCTGACGCTGCTGTATCTCCCAGCGCGGAAGGTCGGCGAAAATGTGAAGGGCGTTCTGCGGGGCCGCCAAAAACGCACCGGGCCCCAAGATCACCAAAGGCGCCGTCGCAAGGCCGCCGTGAGCGCGAATGGCCTCAAGCGCTTCGGGGCGGAAAAAGCGGTCGAGCGTCAGATTGCACATATAGCCGAACACCGGATCATCGCCGCCGGCAAAAGGTGCAATCAGTTTTGAAATTTCATCCTCGGGCAGCAGCGCCTGACGCATGTCGATCAGCTCTGCGTCGGGCCAATGCGCCTTGAAGGCACCGCCAATCTCGGCCTGAAAGACCCCTGCATAGCAGTCAATTGCCACTACCGATCCCACGCCCCGGTGCATATTCGATCGCAACCGTGCCAAAATTTCCGACCAGCCGCGACACGCCATTCCTTCGCCGCCCGGGACATCGATGATGGGAAATTTGTCGTAATTCGAATTCGTCATGCTCACACCAGAAAACGCTGGCGGGCGAATGCGTCAAGACCCAGCAGCGCAGCGGACGAGCCCAGGGACCCGGCCACGACATCGACGCGCCCCCAGGGCATATGGGCGTGCGCGAAGATGGCCGCTTTCAGCGCGTCGAAGAAATCTGCGGCGCCGGCCATCACGCCGCCGCCCAGAATAATCTTTTCGGGGTCATAAGCATGGATCAGGTTGACGATCATCTGCGCCCATACGGCGATGCTTTCAGTTTTCAACGCCAGCGCGCAGGGATCGCCTTGTCGCGCGAGATCGAAGACGGCGCTGTAATCGATCTTGTCACGCTGCCGGAGTGCGCTTGTTGCAAATTCGGGGTGTTTTGCTGCGATGCGCGCGAGCACGGAGGTCGAGGCCTCTGCTTCGGCACACCCGATATTGCCGCACGTACACCGCGCGCCATCGCGGTTCGTAGAGAAGTGACCGCCGAGCACGCCCGCCTGGCCGTGAACGCCCTTGAGCAGCTTGCCCTCGATGATCGCAGCGGTACCAAGTCCCGTGCCCAATGTAACCAGCACAAGG
>DATFSP010000067.1:0-11104 GCA_035262545.1 Rhizomicrobium sp.
TCTCCAGGAAGATCTGCCCGTCCGTGATCGAGATCACGTTGGTCGGGATGTAGGCCGAGACGTCGTTCGCCTGCGTCTCGATCACGGGCAGCGCCGTCAGAGATCCGGCCTTGTTATCGTCGTTCATCTTGGCGGCGCGCTCGAGCAGACGCGAATGCAAATAAAAGACGTCGCCCGGATAGGCTTCGCGCCCCGGCGGCCGGCGCAGAAGCAGCGACATCTGGCGGTAGGCGACGGCCTGTTTGGAGAGGTCATCGTAGATGATGAGCGCGTGCATGCCATTGTCCCGGAACCACTCGCCCATGGCGCACCCCGCGAAGGGCGCCAGGAATTGAAGCGGCGCGGGCTCGGACGCCGTCGCAGTCACGACGATCGTGTAATCCATCGCGCCGGCATCGGTGAGTGTCTTGACGATCTGGGCCACGGTCGAGCGCTTCTGGCCGATCGCGACATAGATGCAATAGAGCTTGGCCTTCTCGTCAGTGCCCGCATTGACCGTCTTCTGGTTGATGATGGCGTCAATCGCCACCGCGGTCTTGCCGGTCTGGCGGTCGCCGATGATCAATTCGCGCTGGCCGCGGCCGATCGGGATCAGCGTATCGATGGCCTTGAGGCCTGTCTGCACCGGCTCATGCACGGATTTGCGGGGAATGATGCCCGGTGCCTTCACGTCCACGCGGCGGCGCTCGGCGATGTTGGTTAATTCCCCCTTGCCGTCGATAGGGTTGCCCAGCGGATCCACTACGCGACCGAGCAGGCCCTTGCCCACCGGCACTTCAACGATCGCACCGGTGCGCTTGACGATGTCGCCTTCCTTGATGGTGGCGTCTGAGCCAAAAATCACAATGCCGACATTGTCGGGCTCGAGGTTCAGCGCCATGCCTTTGATGCCGCCGGGAAACTCGACCATCTCGCCGGCCTGCACATTGTCCAGGCCATAGACACGGGCGATGCCGTCGCCCACCGACAGTACCTGGCCCACTTCGCTGACTTGCGCGTCCGAACCGAAATTTTGGATTTCGCGCTTCAGGATTGCGGAAATTTCTGCGGGGCGGATATCCATTTTCACTGCTTCCTTTTATTGGCCCCTCATGGCGGCCCTTAAGCCCGCCAATTTGGTGCGAAGGGACGAGTCGATCATGCGCGAGCCAACTTTCACCACGAGGCCGCCCAAGAGAGCTGGATCGACGCGGGTGTTGAGGCGCGGTTCGCGGCCAAGTTTGCTTTTCAAAACGGATTTGAGCTCCGCCGACTGTGCGGGACTTAACGGATAGGCAGAGGTGACTTCTGCCTGGACTTCGCCCCTGAGGCGCGCCACCAGCCGGTCATATGCGGCGATCATGTGGTCAAGTGCAAAGAGGCGGCCTTTGCCGGTGAGCGTGAGCAGGAATTTCGCGGTGAGCGATTCAACGCCCATCTTGTCCAGCACGGGCTTCAAAGCGCGGGCCTGATCCTCACGGCTGAACAAGGGGGATTTCACAAGGCGGGCGAATTCTGGGCTTTCGGCCAGCAATGTTTTCACGGCCGCGAAATCGTCGGCCACCCGGTCCACTTTGCCCTGTTCCTGGGCCAGCTCGAATACGGCATTGGCGTAACGGCCAGCCAATCCGGTTTCGTGAGCCTTCTCGCTCGCCACTTTTGCCTCATGGGGCCGGGCCTGCGGATGTTTCCATCTGCCCGCCGGCTCTCATTTAAGAGATTGATTATATTATATAAAACTCGAGATGCGCGAGTCACTCGAACCGCGCGCGAGCCAGTTAGCATGCGCCTTACGCGGGCGCAATATTTGGCGCAGGCCAGACTGTCGCGCCCCGGCGCGCGCAAACCTTGACGAGACGCAAGCGAGCAGCCACAAGCCCGGCCTCGTTGCGCTTCGCCTGTATTTATGGCCTACCACTTCGCTACTTGAGATCGTCTATGCTTGAAATTTCTCAGCGTTTCAATTTCGACGCCGCACATCATTTGAACGCGGGCGCCAGCGAAAACCGCCGCCTGCACGGCCACTCCTTTTATGTGGAAGTCACTTTGCGTGGCGAACCCGATGCCAAGACGGGCTTCTTGCGTGATTTCGGCGAGGTGGACCGGGCGTTGAAAGAGGTGCGCGAGCTTTTGGATCACCGCTTCCTGAACGAGGTGGAAGGGCTTGCCCAGCCCACGTTGGAGAATTTGGCCCGCTTCATCTATTTGCGGGCCAAAAGCAGCCTGCCGGAAGTGGCTCGGGTCAAAATCGAGCGGCCTTCCTACGGCCAGGCCTGTGTGTACGAAGGGTCCTGAACGGAATGGCAAAGAAACTCGCCCAGCTGGGCCGTGCGGTGTTGCCGCCCTCATCGCCCGACAAGGCGAAGCTGGAGAGCGTGCCAAATCCCCATCCGGACGCCAACTATGTTGTGCGCTTCACCGCGCCCGAATTCACGACCCTTTGCCCTATCACCGGCCAGCCTGATTTCGCCCATTTTGTGATCGACTGCGTGCCGGATAGAGCGATCGTCGAATCCAAATCACTGAAGCTGTTTCTCACAAGCTTTCGCAATGCAAAGGGCTTTCACGAGGCGACCACGCTCACGATCGCCAAACGGATTGCCGCCGCGATCAAGCCCAGATATCTGCGCATCGCCGGTTATTGGTATCCGCGGGGCGGCATCCCTATCGATATTTTCTGGCAGACGGGAAAATTGCCGAAGGATGTGTGGCTGCCAGAACCCGGCGTTTCCCCTTACAAGGGCCGCGGCTGACGGGTCTTCGACTTTGCGAAAACGCCAGTTTTTTTAGCTCCGTCTCACTCATTAGAAAACCCGGGCGCTCAATAGTTTTGTCCTGGAATCTCGAGACAATTGCGGCGGCCTTCTTCAACACAGCGCTCCATCGCAGCGTTTTTGGAATAAAGATGTAAAACAAACAGACAAAGAGCGATGAGGCCCACCACCGCGCCCAACACTATGAGATTTTTGCGCTCTTCCGGATCCATTGCCTCAATCCAGCCTTTTTCCCAGTTATCATCCTGTAAAACACGAGAATAATTATTTTGCCATTGCCATAATTTCTTGCGGTGTGGGGTCTAGTCTTTGCGCATCGGCTGTGTGCTGAAGAGTGCCCTTTTGAGGCGGCTCCTCGCTTTATGAAAGGAGTTTCTCCATGGGACAATATCGTTTCGATCTGCTCGGCGATGGTGGCTTGATTGCGCAAAGCCAATTCCATGCCTGCGCAGATGATCTCGCTGCACTTGATGTCGCCGAGCGTCTATGTGCCAGAAATGCCGTCGACGTATGGGACGGCGAAAGAAGGGTGCTGCACGTCAAGCGCGAAAACGCCATGGCAACCCCAGCCGACAGGCTGCCTGGCTAGCAATTATCGCTGACATTATCACGATTTATTGGCATGTTTGCCCTTGGGGATGTGCGACCGGGGCGCAAGCATGAACGCAGTTGTAATTCGTGGTGTGCTCGTGGGGGCGCTGGCCGGCCTTCTGTTCGGCTTCGATACCGCCGTGATCGCGGGCACGACGGGGGCGTTGCGCCAGGTCTATCAACTTTCGCCGACTTGGCTCGGCTTCACCGTTTCCAGCGCGCTGTGGGGCACGCTTGCAGGTGCCCTTCTTGCCGGCTTTCCCGGCAACCGTTTCGGGGCGCGGGAATGCTTGAAGGCGATCGCGATGTTGTACGTCGTGTCGGCAGCCGGTTGCGCGCTTGCCTGGAGCTGGGAGGCGCTTGTCATCTTCCGCGTCCTGACAGGTCTCGCCATTGGCGCCTCCACCGTGCTGGCGCCGGTCTATATGACCGAGATCGCACCACCGCGCTGGCGTGGCGCTATGGTGGGAATGTTTCAGTTCAACATCACCTTCGGAATTTTGGTCGCATACCTCAGCAATTACCTGATCGGAACGCTTGGTCTAGGCGCGGACGAATGGCGCTGGAAATTCAGCATCGCATTCTGGCCGGGCGCCATTTTGTTCGCGATGCTGTTCACCATTCCCAACAGCCCGCGCTGGCTGGCGCTGAAAGGTCGTCACGAAGAAGCGCGAGAAATCTTCCGCCGCATTGCGCCGAAGGCCGGTGCCAGCGAGGAAGCGGCGGCCCTGAAGCCACCAGCAACCTCGGGCGCCGATTGGCACGCCACCTGGACGAAGTACCGCAAGCCCATTTTCCTGGCGGTCGCCATCGCCGCGTTCAATCAGCTCGCAGGCATCAACGCGATACTTTATTATATCAACGACATCTTTACGGCTGCCGGCTTCAGCAAAACTTCGTCCGATCTGCAATCGGTGATGATAGGCGCCACCAACCTGCTTTTCACGATTCCCGCGCTTTATCTGATTGACCGGGCAGGGCGGAAGACCTTGCTTCTGATCGGATCGGTGGGGCTGTTCATCACGCTGGCGGGCACAGCCGCCATTATGATCAGCGGCGAGCACAGTAATTTGCTTCTCTGGATGCTGATCGGCTTCATCGGTTCTTTCGCCTTCTCCCAAGGCGCGGTGATCTGGGTCTATATTGCCGAAGTATTTCCTACCGAGGTCCGCGCTCTTGGCCAGAGCTTGGGCTCCTCTACCCATTGGGTGATGGACGCAATCATCGTCACCTATTTCCCAGTGGTCGCGGCCTATTCCAGGGGGGCGCCGTTCTTATTTTTTGCCGCAATGGTGGTCTTGCAATTCTTCGTCGTGTTTTTCTTCTTCCCGGAAACCAAGCGGGCGCCGCTTGAGGATATTTCAGCGATCGTTACAGCGCACTCGACATGACAGAGATAATTGCTTCCGAAGAATTTCCAGCCTTGGCTCGGCGCTTCGAACGCTGGCTGACGGATCACGCTTTGCCGCTCTGGTACGACAAGGGCATTGACCGCCAGCATGGCGGTTTCTTCGATCTGGTGAACCTTGAAGGGCAATCCGTCGCCGGCCCCAAGCGCGGGCGGGTGCAAGGCCGGCAGAGCTGGGTGTTCGCGCTGGCCGGGTCCATGGGGTGGCACGGAGCCTGGGCTGACGCAGTAAGTTGGGGACTTGAATTTGCTTTGGCGCGGCGGCGCGAGGATGGCCAACTTCCCACCTTGATGGCCTCAGACGGCACCGTCCTGAATCAGACCGCCACGCTTTACGACCAGACTTTTCTCCTGCTGGCGCTGGCCGAGGCCAGCAAGCATTTCCCTGAGCGCAGGGATTTCGTCGAGGCAGCGCACCTGTTGCACCGAAACATTACCATGACGCGCCGCAATCCGGCGGGCGGCTTCGTAGAGTCCGCCGGCCAGATCTTCCAGTCCAATGCCCATATGCATCTTTTTGAGGCGGCGTTGGCTTGGCGGGATGTCGAACCCGGGGGGATCTGGGACCGATTGGCCGATGAGGTCGCGCAATTGGGTCTCACCCGATTGATGGATTTAAGAGGCGCGATCCGGGAATTTTATGACTCTGATTGGCGTCCCGTCACGGGCGCGGCCGGTCGTTCTGTCGAGCCAGGCCACCAATTCGAATGGGCCTGGCTGTTGGGGCGCTGGGCAAGGCTTCGCAACGATGCGGATGCCGCAAAGGGCGCCCGCCGCCTCTTTGAAATCGGAAGCCACGGCGTGGACCCTGCGCGTGGCGCCGCCATGGACGAGCTTGACGATGATTTTCGCCCGGTTCGTCCAACCGCCCGGCTTTGGCCACAAACGGAGAGGATCAAGTCGGCCTTGGGTTTCATGGCTGTCACGCAAGGCGTGGAGCGCTCGGGCTATCGCGCCGACGCCTTGGCCGCGGCCAGGACCCTTTGGCGCTATCTTGAGACTCCCTTACCCGGCCTGTGGCGGGACCGGATGCTGCCGGACGGCGGCTTCGTCGAAGAACCTTCGCCGGCCAGCTCTTTCTATCATATCATGAGTGCCATCGCGGTGATGAAGGAGAGCATCCATGACTGACGCGCCGTTGGGCGTGGGACTGATCGGTTATGGTTTTGCAGGAAAAACTTTTCACGCACCCCTGATCGCTGCGGTCGGGGGCATGGCGCTTCGCGCGATTGTCTCGAGCGACGCAGCCAAAGTGAAGAAAGATTACCCCAAGATGAGGGTTTTTGCGGACGCGAAAGCGATGATGGCCGACAGGGACATCGCGCTGATCGTGATCGCCACTCCCAATGACAGCCATGCGCCGCTGGCGCGGGCCGCGCTCGAAGCTGGCAAGCATGTCGTGATCGACAAGCCGTTCGCCCTCGACATGAAAGAGGCGCGCGGGCTAATGCAGCTCGCCCAACAGAGGGACCGGCTGCTTAGCGTGTTTCACAATCGCCGCTGGGACAGCGATTTCCTGGGCGCAAAATTTGGCGTCGACAGTGGTTTGCTCGGCACAGTTTCGCATTTCGAATCCCATATCGACCGTTACAGGCCCCAAGTGCGTGAACGTTGGCGCGAGCAGGAAGTACCGGGGTCTGGCGTCTGGTACGATCTTTCGCCGCATATGATCGACCAGGCGCTGACGCTGTTCGGCCTGCCCGATTTCATCGAAGCCAATTTCACCTTCGAGCGGCGGGGCGCCAAGGCGATCGATTGGGCGCATGCCGTGCTCGCCTACAGGCACCTTAGGGTGGTGCTCCACGCCAGCATGCTGGCGGTGGGAGGAAGCGTAAAATTCCTGGTCCATGGTGATAAGGGCAGCCTGCTCAAGCGGGGCTCCGATCAACAGGAGAGCCAGGCCCTCAGTGGGATGAAGCCCGGCGCGCCGGGTTGGGGCGAGGACCCCGATCCCTTGCTGATCTGGGACGCGCCGGGGCATTGCCGCGAAATACCTACGCCGCCGGGTGACCACCGACTTTATTACGCGAGCATCCGTGATGCTTTGGCCGGCAAGGCCCCAAATCAAATCCCCGCTATTCAAGCCCTTGCGGTAATGGCGGTTCTGGAAGCTGGCATGGACTCGGCGGCCAGCGGCCAACGCCGTACCATACCCCTCACCTGGGAAGAACAGGCCGCGTATCAGGCAAGCCGTGCCGCCTGAAAGCCGGAGCAGCCAGGCTTTAAGGAACGTTTGGAAATACTGACTGGATCAGCACGTCGCGCAGCGTCATGCGCAGATCGGTCTTGGGGTCCGGCTCCGTGTTCGATTCCGCGTGAGTGGTGTCAGTCGGCGCGCCCGTGTCGGTGGTATTGGACATCAGGATGCTGGCACTATGCCGATCGGGGTCTAACATCAACTCGGCAGTGAAGCCGCCCTGATCGCCGTCATGATAGACATAGCGGTGGCCGTTGACGTTGAGGACGAAAAAGCCAAGTCCCATCATCGGTACCGAGCCGCCAGGACCGCCGGTATAGGCGGTGGCGGGCTGGCTCGGCTCGGCTGTGGGAAGCGTACCAGTCCAGGCTTCTTGCAGTGAACTGCGCTTGAGCACGCTGTCGTAGACGTCCTGATGGGGATCGCCGATCAGGAAGCGCTCGTATTTGAGCATGTCGGAAATCGGGGCCTTCAGCCCGCTGTTGGATACGGTGATGCCGCTGTCGAAATTGAGGGGCTGAGGCGTGATCTTGTCGCCCGCGCGCAGATAACTGGCTGAAACGTCGGGCTCCAGGAAGTAGGGCGCCTTGTCGAAATAGCTCGACGTCATGCCCAAAGGCATCAAGATGTTCTTGGTGATATAGACTTCATAATCGTCGCCGGTCAGCCGTTCGATAATCTGGCCCAGGAAGACATAGCCGACATTCGAATAGCTCCAGCGCGAGCCGGGCCTGAAAGCGACGTTGGTGAACGGTAGCATCGCCTCCACCTGTGACCAGCGAGTGGGCTCGAAAGGCTGCCAGGCGCAATTAGGGGTGGCGTCGCAGTCCCAGGGCCACGTCGGATTGCGGAACCCAGCGCTGTGGTTGAGAAGCTCGCGGATAGTGATTGCATCCACGGGGCCAAACGTGTCGTGGACCTGCCGCAGTTCCGGCACATAGCGCACAGCCGGATCGTCGAGCGACAAAAGCCCCCGATCACGCAATTGCAGGATTGCGATCGCAGTCATGGTCTTGGTGATCGAGGCCCAATTATAGGCGGTCCGCGCGTCCACCTTGTGGTGGGAATCGCGGCGCGCATCACCAAAATAAAATTCGGTGGCGGGATCGCCCGCGTGTTCGAAGCCGAACGCAGCACCCACGATCTTGTGCTGGCCTAGCACGGCGTCGAAGGATTGTTCGAAACGCCCAACGGACGGCGGCACGGCCGGTTTGGCAGCATTGCCCGCAGAGGTCAGAAGGAGGAGGCCGGCGCCCCCCAGAACAAGCAGCCGGTGAATCCGATTTGGCATGGACTGACTTGAGGGGTTTCCGCGCTGGCGGTCAAGGCATGAAGCCCTGCGGCATGACGCCAAGCCATTGGATAATTCGATCTAAAGCCCGAGAGGGCCGGTGCAGCGCACTCGAACCATTCACCACCCCCGATCCGGCACCAAAGATAGCCGTAATACCGGTCTCGGTTGTCTTCGCGGTCGTGGTGTCTGGCGGGACGCGGATTTTGCCCAACGAAATGTTATCCCGTTCTTGAGGGCAAATCCGGTAAGATCACACCACACGTCACCGTGGGGCGCCCCGCGTTAGACCGCCCAGGCCAGCAGTCCGAATCTGCAGAAAGATCATCCTGAGGAGCTACTAAGACACCCTCCGGTAATGTTCTTGTGGCAGTGAATTTGGTTTTTCCCTACGGACGGGAAAAATTTAACACTTGGGCAAGCTTCACGACTTAGCCGATCAAGATCATTTGGTGGGCTGCAATCTTCAAACCCGAAGATTATTGGACTTTGGTCCAATCGTGGGGACTGCCTGCAGAAGGCTTAATCGCTCAGGACGATCCGGAATTTATCGGCCAACAGAAATTGGAGGCCCATATGCATCAATACAATTCGGTCCAACGAATGCTGGGTTGCCTTCTTGCGATCGTGCTGAGCACAGCAATACCAATCGCGGATGGAAACGCCGCTACGACCGAGAATTTTATGGCAAAGACAACGGCGGATCTTATAGCCCTTTGCAACACGGACCCTTCGCAAAGCAATTACATCGCCGCGATACACTTCTGTGAGGGGTTCGCGACAGGTGCATACCAATATTATCTCTCCGTGGCGGCTGATAGTCCCACCGACCGCTATGTATGCCTGCCCAATCCTCCTCCGTCGCGCGACAGCGTTAAAGCGGCGTTCGTCGCTTGGGCACAGGCAAATCCGGACTCCCTGACACAGGCCCCGGTCGATTCACTGTTCCGTTATCTTGGAACAACTTATCCATGCTCGGCGAACTGAAGGAGACGAAGATGCGGGTTAGTCTCGCGCTTGTCGCGCTGTTGATCCTTTCGGGATGCGAAAACATGAGCCAAACCCAGCAGCGCACATTATCAGGCGGCGCGATTGGCACGGCCGGCGGCGCCATAATTGGCGCAATGGCGGGTAACGCCGGGCTCGGCGCCGCGATCGGTGCAGGCGTCGGCCTAGCCGGAGGCTATGTGTATGACCGACACAGGCAGGCGGAGGAGCGCAGCTTCCAGCAAGGTGTTGCCGCGGGAAGAAGCGGAAATCCGCAATAGCGGTGTTCAGGTTGTAATCGTCGCTTCGAAACGGGCCCCGGACTAGCTTATCCCGTCATCGCGCCGTCGGGATGCACACGACAAAGAATCCGCACGCCTTCCCATACTTTGACACTGCCGTGGCCGATAACCGACTTGGCGTGGTTCAATGCGGCATTAATCGGAGTTCTGTCAGCGGCATCGTTTCAAGGCCATCTCACACGAGATGCGCGCGCCCATGAAGGTTCCGTGACTTAATGTGGAATTTGCCGCCAGTTTATTGCGACGACCAAGAGGCGTTTCACATTGCGCCAAGGTTCCATCAAAAAGTACAAGTTGCGATTGCATAAAGTACAATTTTTGTTGGCCTAAAGGCCAAGTTGAGGATGGTCGAGCCTCAAGTAGGTTTTGGTTGGGAGGGGGCGTGACACGCCAGCCCCTTGGCCTCTAAAGCTCTCATCCCCCGAGAGGAGCCACGCCCCTTCCTGCCATGTTCGGGCTTCCGTGCCTCATGTCGCAACGAGAAGAAATGCTTCTCGCTTTTCCTTTACGGCGGCAGCCGGGGTAAGGAGAGGGGGATTGCAAAAATACCCAATGGGAGAAATTGGACCTTCGTCCAACTGATTCGGCTTATGTCCAATGCTAATTAACCAGCACCGTTCTTGGGGGGCGGTCCCTAGGAACGCATGAGGGGCCCGAGGGGGCGAAACAACCCATCAACGCACACCCTCGGGCTTTTCGCGCAAGTCGGGACCGCTTGCTGGTCGACATTCTTCAGCGCGCTTGCCGGTCGCGGCGCGGACTCACCGAATTTTGCCGCTTCTCCGACCAACTGCTGGCCGTCTAGCCGTTGGGCAGTTGGCGCCCCGCAGGGATTACTGGGGCCTCGCATTTTGCCAGTCGAACGGCGCATGATGATCGGCTTGTTCCGCCCCTTGGAGTTTTCTCCCTGACGACCCAGTGACGCTCTTTATGGGGGGTGATAGGTTCCAAGAGAACTGTTGTGAGGGAGCGCACTATGCCAAAATTCTTGCTCCAAGTCGGGTACATGGCCGAGGGTCTGAAGGGTTTGATGAAAGACAAGGCCGCGGGCCGGACGGCAGTTGTGAAAAAGGCCGTCGCCAGCGTCGGCGGAAAGCTGGAAGCGCTTTACTGGGCGCTCGGCGAAGACGATGTCGTCTCAATTGTCGACCTCCCCGACGCGGAGAGCGCGGCCGCACTGAGCATGACGATTTGCGCAAGTGGCGTGGCTCGTACCAAGACGACGCGGCTGTTGACCGCTGACGAGGTCGACACGGCACTCGGGAAAACCGTTAAGTATGCAGCGCCAGGGAAATAAGCCGGACCCATAAAGAAGATAGTGGCAGGTGCGCGTAACCGGCTGGCCACCGGCAGGCCGGAAAGGTGTGGCGAGCCATAGAGGTCCATCAAGCCTGAAGGGGCGCGGCCTGGCCGAATTCAATCTTATTAAGACTCAGCATGATTAGCGCCGCAGCGTTCAGCGACGGGGGGAATTGGGCTGAGCGTCCCTGGGGTCACTCAGCCCTCCATCCCGACCCCCCTAGGGAATAAAGGCCCCGGAATGTCGCAAATTGTATCAGCGGGGAAATGATGGAA
>DATFSP010000068.1:0-11908 GCA_035262545.1 Rhizomicrobium sp.
CGCCATGGCGGTTACGGGCCAGGGCGCTCGCGCCCAACCGCATTTCCGTTGTCATTGCGCCAGAACTCCTGTTTCCGAAGTTTGGGCCTTGCATCGCGTCCGATCAGCGCCTGAGCCTGAGCGTGACCCCAAAGGTGCAGGGATCTCCCACCAAGCCGACGATCATTCCGGAATTTCCGGTCTGCGGCTGGAGGTAGGTGAAATAATGCCGGTCGAAGACGTTGCGAACCCAGAAGAACGCGTCCCAGTTGTCGAACGTCAGCCCCGCCCGCGCATTCACCAGCGGATAGCCCTTGATGATCAGATATTGGGAATCCGACGCGTCGGAATAGGCGCTGGAGCGATAGCTTATGTCCGCGCCGATATAGCCCATGGCGTCGAGCGAGGGTAAGTCGCGGCGATATTCGCCGCCGCCCGATAGCGCCCAGCGCGACAGGCCGGGCAGGGGCCGCCCGGACAGGTTGCAGAAGCTGGTGGAATTTCCCGTCAGCTCAAGCGGGCATGGGCCGTTCGCGAAGTGAACATATTCGCCGTCCGTCCAGGCGCCATTGAAATAGCCGGTCAGTCCATCATCTATGATAAAGGTCGAATCCCATTCGAAGCCGCGCGACCGCACTCTGGGAATGTTCGATAGATATCCCCGCAATGCCCCCGGCCCGGAATCCACGACATTGACCTGATAGTTCTTCACTTCCTCGTCGAACACATCCACGTCGAAAGTCACCATCCGGTTGAAGAACTGGTTCTTCAGCCCGGCCTCATAGCTGGTGACATTCTCGGGCTTGATCACGGCGGTGCGCACCACCGGATTTCCGGCGCTGTCCACGGGAATCCCGGCCAGGTTGATGCCGCCGGATTTGAAGCCCTGGGCGTAGGTCGCATAGACCAGGCTGTCGCGGCCGAGATCGTAAGAGACATTGAGCTGGCCGGAGGGACTGCCGTTGGTGAACTGCGCGCTGTAGGACTGGTCGCGCGCGATCGAATTCAGATTGCCGATGTCGGCGCTGTGATGGGCGGCGGTGTCGGTGCGGGGATTTCCTCCGGATACGGTCTGCGAAAAACTGCCGGACTTGTCCTCGAAAGTGTAACGCAGCCCCGGCGTGACATGCAGGGCATCGGTCGCGTTCCATGTGGCCTGCGCGAATATGGCATAGCTTTGGGTGTTGGAATGGGCGATGCTGTTGGCTTCGTATCCATTCAGCAGATTCGAAGGCGATCCCGTGCCTGCAAGCAGCCAGTTGGTTGCATCCGGGCCGTAGGCAGCCACCGGCGAGCCGTCGATCGTCTGCCAGAACGTATAGAGTCCGGCGACATAATCCACGGTCTGTTTGCCGTTGGACGCGACGCGCAATTCCTCGCTGTACTGGTTCTGATTGTCCGGATTGGCCGAAACCGTCTGGATCGAGAGGCGCGTGAAATCGCGGTCGCTGGCTGGGTCCCAGTTCCAGGTGCGCCAGGCGCTGACCGAGGTGAGCGTGACATCGCCCAGATCCCAGTTGGCGATGGCCGAGACACCGCCCAGGACCTGATGCGCCTGGGTCAAAGAGTTTTCGTCCACCAGCCGCTCGAAGGGATCAAGACTCGCGGGCGCATAGCCGAACGACTTCGCCAGGGCGGGAAATTGCCGGTTGGCGGATTTCAGGGTGGCGCCCACGCCGACAAAGCTCAGCGCGCAGCAAGCTTCATGCTCTTCATTGTAGTCGGCGCTGAGACGCAGGTCGAAATGCTCGTTCGGGCGGTAAAGCAGTTGCAGCCGCGTGGCGAAATTATTCTCGTTGTTGAGCTGTTGGTTGGTCGTCACGTCATAGACCATGCCGCCGCGCAGCGTGCCCTCGACCGAAAACCGCGCCGCCAGCACTTCACCCGCCAGCGGGCCGGAAATCGACGCCTTGCCCTGCGCGAAGCCGTAATCGCCGCCCGAAAGCTCGGCCGTAAATTCGGGTTCGAAGCTGGGTTTCCTGATGCTGATATTGACGGCCCCTGCCGTCGTGTTCTTTCCGAACAGCGTGCCTTGCGGGCCGCGCAATATCTCGACCTGATCCACGTCCACGAAATCGAAGGTCGCCGCCGCGGGCCGGCTCATATAGACCTGGTCGACATAGAGGCCGACGCCCGACTCCAATCCGTCGTTGGTAAGCCCGAAGCTGGTGCCGAGCCCGCGGATGGTGAGCGCGGTGTTTCGCGGGTTCGACGAATAAAACTGCATGGTGGGCGTGAGCTGCGTGATGAGGCTCACGTCGTAGGCGCCTGTTGCTTCCAGCATCGCCGCGGGAACGACGCTCAAGGCGATGGGAACATCCTGCGCCGCTTCCTCGCGCCTGCGCGCGGTGACGATGACCTGTTCTGGCACCTGTTCCGGCGCCGAAGCGGCAAGGCCGGCAACCGTGACATCGGAATCGGAAGATGGCGCCGTATCGGAATCGGAAGAGGGCGCCGCATCCGCGGCAATGGGCAATGAAAGGCTGGTGCCGATAAGAAGCGCAAACTTGAAACGATTTCGCAGCATGGAATGCCCCTGTCCGATGAACACATTCCGTATCGCCACTTAATCACCGTAATCTCTATAGAGTCAATAGAGATTAAACGAATGAAGTTAATCGAGCGAAGCCGATATGGAACCCGCCGTGAAAATCCCCGCTCAGCGAGAGGCTTGGCGCCTGGGCTTGCCCGGCTTCAGCCCGAGCGCGTCGGCCAGGGAATGGCTCTCAAGTATATCCGCGGTGGCGTTGCGCACGACCAGCAGCACCTTGCGGATGGCGCAGGTCTTCTCATTCACGCAATCGTCACAACGCCGGTAGGCCGTCGCGCTCACGCAAGGCGTCAGCGCAAGCGGTCCGTCGATGGTGCGTATGATCTCGGCGAAGCTGATGTCGGCGGGTGAACGCCCCAGCGTATAGCCGCCGAACTTTCCCCGATGGCTGGCGACTATACCGGCACGCTTGAGATCGAGCAGGATCTGTTCCAGGAATTTGCGTGGAATCGATGCTTCCTCCGCGATATCGGCAATCATCATGGGCGCCGATGGCGGATGAATCGCCAGCGCGAACAACGCACGAAAAGCATAACGGCTCTTTTTCGACAGCATGCCTGCTAACTCGACAGAGATACCGGTGTATATGCCAAGGCCACGCCCTCGGCAAATCCCCGCGCTGGACGGTGGTGAGTCAGTTTGGATTTACTCGGTTTTTCGGCTTGAGACCGGCGGAAATCTGCTGACTCGAAGCAAGTGGATAGCGGGCTCGATACAAGCGGGCAATTTCGTGTCGCTGCGCCGAGCGGCCAGAAACTATTTCATGCCAGTCTTTGCTATTTGGGCTGCAATGTTTGGCTCAATGCGTTCGGCAGCTGAGAAATCCGCTTTACTTTCGCTATCGTTTCCCAGTTTGGATTGAGCCATCCCGCGTTCATATAACAGCACGGGATGGTTAGGCATCAGTTGCAGAGCGCGATTGTAGTATCTGACCGCGTCTTCATAATGTTTTGCGTCGTAATATGCCGCGCCAATTCCAAGCAGAATTCCGTAGTTGTTGGGGTCTACCTCCTCTGCCATGTCGCATGAAGCGCGGCCTTCATCGAATTTTCCATCTCTTATGAGAAGCTGGCACCGGTTTACCAGAGCCATCGGCATCTTTGGGTTGGCAGCCAGCACCGAGTCCAGGTCTTTTACGGCGGCTGCGTAGTCTCCCTTTTTTACATATGCAACGCTCGGTTATCCAAAGACGACAGGTCTCTTGGATTGAGAAAAAGAGCTTCATTGAAGTCGTCAATTGATGCGTCGAATTTGCCAGCGTTCAGAAATGCCGCGCCTCGCCTATTGAAGACTTGGGCGTTTGGGGCTACCGCGTTTATGATTTTTGTTAGTTCATTGATTGCGTCGTCATTCTCTCCGATCATCATATCAAGACCCGCAATCGCAAAGGCTACATTCGGGGAGTATTCTATATTTTGGGCACCCCTATAATCGGCAATCGCCAAGGCCCATTCGTGCGTTGCGGTGTACGCACCGCCACGCGTTATGAACGCTTTGGCGCGTGTTGGCGGGTCAATGTCCGGCAACGAAAGTACCTTAGTACAACCCTCGATGGTCGTCGCGGCAGGCTGTCCAGCGGCACAATTTGTCAACTCTCTTTCTGTCCCGTCCGCAGCATGAGCGGCCAACGGGCAAATGATTAGAAGCGCGGACGCAAAGACCAGAAGAATGAACGCTGGAGAAATTCTACCAAGCATTGAACACCCCCCTTCGCTCCCGAGCTAAGGCTCGCCGTATCGCGCCCCTTGGCCAGCTTCGAGCGTTGCTAGGCACTGCCTTGCGATGCCGCTACCAGAAAGTCGAGCCGGAGACTAAACCGCAACCTCGAATTTGGGGAAAGGCCGCAGAGAAGGGTTGGCGCTTATGTTTCTTGTGGGTACATGAGGGGGATGGTTAGTCCCAAAGGGACGCGTGAATGAGTTCGGAAAGTTAGGAATCCCAAACTGACTCACCACCCGCTACACGCGCCCCGCCGTCAGGCATAATCGAACATGGCCATCAGCCCGAAATCCATGTGAAGCTGCTGATGGCAGTGAAACAGGGTGCGGCCAGGATTGTCGGCCACGAAATCCATTTCGATTTCCTGATAGCCGCCCAGCATCACCACATCCTTGACGACGCCGGATGTGGGCTTGCCGGCCACCCGCACCAGTTCGAAACTGTGGCGGTGCAGATGCATGGGATGGATGTCGTCGCTGCCGTTGCGGACCCTTAGGCGATAGCGCCTTCCCTGCTGAACCGTGTAGAAGGGCCGCATATTGTCCACCGAAAAGGTTATGCCGTTCACCGTCCACTGGTTGAATCCGTTGACGGCCCCATTGTGCTTGACGATCAGCATGTTGATCGTTTCGTCGGGCTTGGGCTCATGGGCCGGCTTGCGGCCGAACGCGGTATAATCCCAGCGGAAGGGGGGCGGCGCCGACCATTGCGGCGTGCCGGTTGCGCCCGCATATTCGACCACGATGCCCATGCCGCGGCTGCGGTCGTCGTCGGCCAGATCGCCCATGACCCAAACGCCCGGCTGGTTCATCTCTACGACGGCCGAAACGCGTTCACCAGTGCCGAGCCACAGCGCGGGGACTTCCGCTTGCGTTGCGACCCGATTGCCGTCGAGCGCGATCACGCGGAATTTGTGACCGGGCAGCGCCAGGCTGCGGATCTCCGTGGCGCTGGCGTTCAGGGCATGGAACAGCACGCGCTGACCTTGCTTCACACGCAACGTTTCGCCTTTCCCCAAGATGCGCCCGTTGATGCTGAACAGGCCGTAGCCTACTTCGTAACCCTTGGTCTTGATCTGGCCCTGGGCGTCGGCCTGTTTGCCGATCTCCCTGAGGTTGGGCTGCATCTGACCCGCCAAGGCGTTCGACGCCATGTCGCCGCCCCTGGAAAAAGTGGGCAAGAATTCCTTGAGCACCAGGAAAATCTCCTGGTCATACGCGCCCCGATTGTTCGCGGGTTCGATATAGACGGGCCCGGCCTGGCCGGAATAAGTGCCGCGGGTGAGATCGCTGCCCGCGAAATTATGGGAATGATAGAAGCGAAAGCCCGAAGGCCTGGGCACAAACGAAATCCTGCGCATGTTGTGCGGGGCAATGGCGGGCGAGCCTTCCTCGGCCGCGCCGTCAACGTCGCTCGGGATTTTCTGGCCGTGCCAATGGAGCAGCTCGGGCGTGTCGGTGTCGTTGAAGCTGTCCACGGTCACGCGTTGCCCCTCCTTGAAGCGCAGCAGCGGATCCGGAAACTGGCCATTGTAGACGGTGGTCGAGACGATCTGATCCGGAGACAATTCGACCAAACCCTGGACCATGCGGATCGTATAGTCGGCCTTGCCTGCGGCGGAAGGGGCCGCGGAAGGGGGCGCGGAAGGGGGCGTTGCCGCGAAGGCGGATGTCGCCAAAGCGGATGTCGCCAGGGGGCTCAAGGCGGCGGCTTTCAATAGGCCGCGGCGGTCGATCATGATGCATTCCCCTCTCGCTCAGAACCCAGTGACCGGCGCTTCAGCAAGGGTGCAACCTTATCAATGCAATCATACTAGTTTGAGTTTCCGCGATACTCCAATGTGGCACACCTGGGCATGATTGTGGCGCGGCTGGGCATGACTGGTTAGTGCGCTGCACAAAATCATCGGGAGCATGGCGGTTTCGCCCGGCGTGAATAGTTGCGGCCGTGAATAGTTGCGGCCGTGAATAGTTGCAGCAAGTGTGATATTGACGCCCGCGAAAGGCCATCACACCGGAGAGCGAAGTGCGCGTCACCAGGGAACAGGCCGCGGAAAACCGCGAACGCATCGTCCACGAGGCCGCGCGGCTGTTTCGCGAAGGCGGATTTGCAGCCGTGGGCGTCGATGCGATTTGCGACGCCGCCGGTCTGACGCATGGCAACGTCTATAGCCGCTTCCGCTCCAAGGAAGCCATGATGGCGGCAGCGGTGCGCGAGGGTCATGCGCAAGGGGCGGCGCGGCTGGAGACTGCCGGGAGCCTGGAAGAGATCGCCGCCAGATATCTTTCGACTCTGCACCGCGACAATCGCGGCCAGGGCTGTTTCATGGCCGCTTTGGGCGGCGAGGCCCCGCGCCAGAGCCGCGACGTGCGCAAGAGCTTCACCGGAGTCGTCAACAGCGTCTCGGCTTATATTTCCAATTTCGTCCGAGGCAAGAGCCGGCGCGAGCGCGTGGACGAGGCACTGGCGATCGCTTCGACCATGGTGGGCGCCATGGTCCTGGCGCGCGCTGTGGATGACAAGAAATTGTCGGACCGCATCCTCAAGGCGGGACGCCGCCACATTGCGCTTCGTTCGGATCGTAACAATCCAGCCCCGAAAGCGTAAAGATTGCGAAAAGTCGTGGAACTGCGACGCAGGTGTGATTGACCTGTATTGATTACGCTCGTAATCAGTGACCTCCCAAAGTCGACCCCCTGTCCCGCCGGACTTAAGGTAATCGATCCGGCGGGGCTTTTTTACCAGTGCGAAGGGCAATCATGAGCGATCCGCAACAACCCAAGAGCCGCCGCGATCTTTTGAAACTGATCGGCAGGACCGCCGGCACCGCCGTGATGTATCAGGCGATGGTCGATATGGGTTATGCCGCGACCTCGGATTTCACCGGCCCGGTCAAATTGTCGGGAGACGTGAAGAAGGCGTCGGTGCTGATCCTGGGCGCGGGCATCGCGGGCATGGTCGCCGCATATGAATTGCGCAAGGCCGGATATCGCGTGCAGATCCTGGAATATAACGGCCGGCCGGGCGGGCGGAACTGGTCGCTCTATGGCGGCGACACCTATACGGAAATGGGCGGGCTGACTCAGCATGTCCGCTTCGACAAGGGGCTTTACTTCAATCCCGGGCCCTGGCGCATTCCCTATCATCATCAAGGCATCCTGCATTATTGCCAGGCGCTGAACGTGCCCTTGGAGCCTTTCGTCGCGATCAACAACAGCTCCTACATTCATTCGGCGCGCGCCTTCGGCGGCAAGCCCATGCGTTACCGCGAAGTGGTGGCCGACTATGACGGCTATATCGCGGAATTGCTGGCCAAGGCAGTGAGCCAGAACCAGCTCGACGGCGCGCTGTCGAAGGACGAGAAGGACGGGCTGATGGTGATGCTGCGCACCTGGGGCGCGCTGGACAAGAATTTCGAATACAAGATGGGCGACGCCTCCAGCAACATGCGCGGCTATGACAAGCCGCCGGGCGGCGGGCTCGACTCCGTGCCCGTCAATTCCGAGCCGATGGCGCGCAAGGATCTGTTCTCGTCGGCGATGTGGATTTCCCTCTTCCTCAACAAGACCTGGGACTTCCAGAGTCAGTTGTTTCAGCCGGTCGGCGGCATGGGCATGATCGGCAAGGCGTTCGGGCAGGCGCTGAACGGCCTCATCCGCTATAATTGCCAGGTCACCGGGATCAAGCAGGACGATCAAGGCGTCACGGTCACCTACAAGGACCAGAAGAATGGCGGCAAGGTCGAGACCGCTACGGCCGATTGGTGCGTCAACACCATTCCCGCAAGCGTCCTGAGCCAAATTCCCATGGCCGTGAGCTCGCGGCTGCGCAATGCAGTGGACTCGCTGTCCTACATTCCCGCGGCCAAGGTTGGGCTCCAGTTCAAGCGCCGCTTCTGGGAAGAGGACGAGGCGATTTATGGCGGCGTCACCTATACCGACCAGCCGATCTTCAACATCAGCTATCCGTCCCATGGATTTTTCCAGAAGGGTCCGGGGGTTTTGCTTGGCGCTTATGCCTTCGCCAGTATGAACACCTATGGCATGGAGTCATTGTCAGCGCCGGACATGATCCAGGCCGCGCTGGATCAGGGCGCGAACATCCATCCGCAATACAAGAGCGAATTCCAGCACGGCGTGGCCGTCGCCTGGCACCGCGTGCCCTGGACGCTGGGCTGCTCCGGCGGGTGGAGCGACGAGAACCGCGCCCGCCATTACGACGATATGTGCGCCATAGACGGCCGGATGGTGCTGGCGGGCGAGCATTGCTCGCGCCTGCCGGCCTGGCAGGAAGGCGCGGTCCTGTCGGCGCTGGATGCTATAAAGCGCCTGCATCAACGCGTATTGTCGGCGTGAGGGGGAAAAATATGCAATCCATTCGATTTTATTCCGGCCTGGTGCTTTTGACCGCGACGCTGGGTTTTTCCGGCGGCGCACAGGCCCAGCTTTTTCCGCAAGCCAAGCTGCCCCAGCAAACGGGCGAGGCCATCTACAAGGGCGTTTGCCAGACCTGCCACATGCCCGACGCGAAGGGCGCGGTGGGGGCGGGGACTTATCCGGCGCTTGCGAATAATTCCAAGCTGGAAGTCTCGGGCTATCCCGTCGCCGTCGTCATCCATGGACAGAAGGCGATGCCGTCCTTCGGCCAGGCGATGAGCGACGAGCAGGTGGCCAATATTGTTAATTATGTGCGCACGCATTTCGGCAACAATTACAAGGACAGCGTGACGCCCGACGACGTGAAAGCGGCGCGGTAATCGTCCGGCCTGCTTTCCCGGCACTCCATTACCGTAACCATGAAGGCCGCGCCGGGAATCCCGGCCGGGCCGCGGTGGACCGTTCGTTACTCAAAATGGGCCAGCGACTATTTCATTCGTTCGGATTTTTCGCTTTTCGTGAAAGAGTCCGCACACCGAGCATCTGAACGGGGCAGCGCGCCGTTCATCATTAACGAAAAATCGCCATCCAACCGCATGGACCGCGCGCGCGCGTTGCAGTAGCACTATGCAGGGGCTGGGGGATTCATGTCAGAAGGGCTGAAGGCGCTGCGCGCCCACTATATGGACCGGATCAGGCAAGCCGTGGAGGCCGCCGCGCGCGCGCCCGATCTGGAGACGAAAGACGGCTGGAAGAAAATCGCCGAAGGTTATCGCGACCTGCTGGCGCGCTTGCCGGAAGAAGAGTGAGCGGGCGAGCCGCGACCATATTCGAGTGGCGACTGCCAATCCGCGCAAATTGCGGCAAAATTCATGTCTCTTTATAACTAGCCGAATATCACGCTAGCCGAGTATTACGGGCTTCATCAGGCCATGAGGTCTCGCATGAAGAAAATGTCCGAACGTGCCTTAAGCACGGCGGCTGCGTTTCTTCTGCAGGCCGGATTCCAGGTTGGCCGAACCCAGCCCTTGAGGGCTATCCAGCCTGGGGTTACGGTTCAGCCATGCACTACCTATGGGTCACCTTGAAGGTTCTGATTATCGCCAAGCTATTGATCTTGGCGGCAGTGGTGATTGCCATTTTCGGGTCATTCTCACGCAATCGGCGGCGTCAGATCCCCCACGCCTAAGCCCCCCCACAGGTGCCAAAGACCAGCCGACGTGATCAAGAATGCGGTCCTGGTGATGAAGATCGCTATTTCCACGCGCCCACCCTCGGGCTGGAACTTTGATTATCCGTCTTATTTCTTGAATGGATTGGCGAAAGCGATCGGCGGGCCTATGGTCGCGCCCGTTCGACCGGGGGGCCGGATGTGAACGAATGCTTTCGACTCTCGGCAGGAGCCTGCTTGTTTTTGTGTTCGCGCTGTTCTGGGCGGCCACGGCCAGCGCCGGAACCGAGCCGGGCAGGGCCAGCGTCCGCGTGACCATACATAATGTCTCGGCCAGGGGCGGGATGATGCGGCTGGGGCTTTACACCGAACAAACCTATGGCGACGACAGCGCGCTGCCCGTGGCGTCGCTCGATCTGCCCGCGACTGCACCCACCCAGAATGTCGAGTTCACCAACGTGCCGCCCGGCACATACGCCATCGAGGTACTTCAGGATTTCAACTTCGATGGCAAAATGGATTTCAGCTGGCTGGGATTGCCGCTTAAGCCATACGGATTTTCGCGCGACGCGAGGGTCTATATCTCACGGCCCGATTTCGCGCGCGTGAAGATCGCGCTCGATGCGGGAGTGAACGCGCCGCTCACCATTCATTTGCGGAATTCCGAGTAAAGCCTGCGGCACCCGCGCGGTAACAGTCGCGGGTGCCGCAGGGGCAGGGACGCTGATCTCCGTCCGATTCCTTGAATGGTATTTGTGAAAGCGTTCGCCGGATGGCGCGTCGCGTGAAAATTGGCGCGCCTGTGCTCTACTCCGCTTGCCCTTATTCCGCTTGTCCCTGGGCCACGGCCACGGCGACCGAACTCCAGACATCGAAGCCGATCTCGTCGCCTTCCGAGCGGTGGGCGTGGGCGCGCGCCAGTGCTTCCTCGGTGGCGCGCGGGCCATAGGCTTCACGTATCAGGTCGGCGACACGGCGAATGGGCGATTCAGACACGACAGAGCCTCTGGAACTTTCAGCCGGGCGCAGGACAGATCACAAGAACGCCTCCATTTCCAGCGCCCCGGTCGAATTCTACGCAGCCGCAAGTTGTTGATTTGCTTAAAATTTGGCGGCCAAGCGGCCGGACAAACTTTGTTACAGCGGGAAATAATGGACCGTGCAGGCAAAGTCAGCCCCTTTAACGCCTAAGGAGACTTTTTGTCACGTACGAGCGGGAAGGCGCCGCCTTGGCGCCGCCGGCGTGCCCGGAGCCGGAACAGGCAGGCGGTTCCTGCGTTTCACTCGCGGGGCGAAGGAAGGGATAGGGCGATGAGCTTGAAAGTGTTGGTCGTGGAGGACGAAGCCGTCATTGCGCTCCTCCTGGAAGACATGCTGGCCGAGTTGGGCCACGACATGGTGGCGATGACGGGCAATATCGACGACGCGCGTGCCGCAGCCGACTGCCGCCAGATCGATCTGGCGATCCTTGACGTAAATCTGGGCGAGCAAAGCTCTTATCCGCTGGCACGCGACTTTTCCGCTAGAGGCATCCCGTTCATCCTGGCCACGGGCTATGGAAAAAACGACCTCGACGAGGAATGGCGGGACGGCGTGGTACTGGAAAAGCCGTTCGAGATGACGGCGCTGTCGGCCGCGATCAGGGAGAGCATCGCGCGCCACGCCAGTTTGGCGCACTAGAAATCAGCGTGCCCTCCTCTCGACACGACGGGGAATTCGTTCTCTAATCGTTCCGCTGCGAACCCACCCTGGATAGGGCCCCATGGGATTTTCGCAGATATGGGATTTCGCAGATACAAGGAACGCATCGACAATCTGGAACAAGCCGTGTGGGCGGGCGCGGTTCTGGATATCACCTGCCAGCGGTGCAAGCGGACATCGTCCAACTGGGCATGGCTTGTCTATAACAGGCGCGGCACAAAATTGACGAATGAAACGCCCATGCGGACGCCGGTCGCCGGTTTCTATTGCAAAGGCTGCCGCCGCAAGGTGACGGTGATCATGGTCCCGAGGCAAACCGGAGATTTGTGAATGTGCGGCAAGTTCACGGCGATGGCGTCATGGGCAGAGGTTGTCGCCTTCTCCCAGCCGCTCACGGCCGACCGCTTCACA
>DATFSP010000069.1:0-12612 GCA_035262545.1 Rhizomicrobium sp.
GGCGCCTGGATGAGCAACCTGGTCGAACAGTCGCACCTACTGGGCAACAAGCCGGTGATCTACAACGTGGCCAATTTCACCAAGCCGGCACCTGGCCAGCCCGCGCTTTTGAGTTTCGATGACGTAACCACCATGTTCCACGAATTCGGCCATGCACTGCACGGCTTCTTCGCTGACCAGGAATATCCAACCCTCTCAGGCACCGCGGTTGCACGCGACTTTGTCGAATTTCCGTCCCAGTTCAATGAACATTGGGCGCTCGATCCTGAGGTGCTGGCGCATTATGCGATAGATTACCGCACCCATCAGCCCATGCCTCAGGCTCTGGCCGGCAAGATCCGCAAGTCGCAGACTTTCAACCAGGGCTATCAGCTGGGCGAATTGCTGGCGGCGGCCGAACTCGACATGCGCTGGCATGAGCTACCTGCTTCAGCGCCTCGCCAGAAGACCGATGAATTCGAGGCCAAAGCCTTGGACACAATGGGGCTAGATACGGCCGACGTGCCGCCGCGGTACCGCTCCAGCTATTTCCTGCATATCTGGAGCAACGGGTACGCTGCTGGCTATTACGCCTATCTCTGGACCGAGATGCTGGATGACGATTCCTACGATTGGTTCGTCCATCACGGCGGGCTTTCACGGGCCGTCGGGCAGCGCTTCCGCGATCTTATCCTGTCGCGCGGCCATACTATGGATTATGCAACGATGTTTCGCGCCTTCTATGGCAAGGACCCCGACATCGGTCCGATGCTGGCCCATCGTGGCCTGACCCACGAATAGGAAGGGAAGCCCGATTCGCTACCCCTCGCCTGCGCTAAGGGCTCCCCTTGACCGTTTGCCGGTATTCGGCCGTCGCCACTCACTTGTTCCAGGTGGAGGCGATATGGGTGGGGTCGCGCTGAGCTTCCCGCTCGGACATCAAGAAGTCGTAATAGCCGCAGCTCCGGCCGCCTGGATAGGAGCGGCAGATCTCCGGCCGCGCTTCATAAATGGTGCAGCGGCGCTTTTCGGTGTCGAAGAAGCGGCAGATTCTGCCAAAATGCTCATCGGCCTTGCGCCGCATGGCGTAGGGCTCATCCCCATCCACCTTGGTAAATTTGACGCGGGCGGCCTCGAAACTCAATCCAAAGTGCTTGGCAAGGCGCGTGACATCGCGGCTGTTCAACGGGATAACGGGATAGGAACAGCAATAACCAGGGCATTTCGAACAATTATAGGCCACAGCACTCTCGAACCGGCGGTTGTCAGAAGGGGGCAAGCGATAGCATGAACCTTAAACTCCCGGTCAAGGAAATTGGTCCGCCGGATTTTCGCCATAAGATCATGTTGCTATTCTGCCAAGGGCTATTATTTGGGGCGGGGTGTGCGTACCAATTGCGGGACTTTGCGCTCGCCCTACATGATGTCGGATGATTAACAAGAAGCCGGTCTTTTTTGACGCGACAGGCAGGCGCGCGGCCAGATTAGCGACTCTGGGGTGGACTGCGGCCTTGGTCACTATCGTTGTGGCGGTGGGCTTTGTCGCCAGCCTCATGATGGCCAAGCCCGTGCCCAATGTGGATCTTCCGGGCCGCGCTTATGCCACCAATCCTCGGGAGCTTGTGAAGAAGGCGGTCGCGCCCGGCCTATTGAACCAGGCCTCCCGCCTCGCGACCGAAGCGCGCAACCGCCGGCTCGAGATTCAGCGCCAGCGGCGCCTGCGCAATCTCTCGCCATCGCGAGTCCTGCCTGCCATCCTGGCCCCACAAAAGGACCGGGCGCTTGCGATTGGCTTTTATGTCAATTGGGGCGAGGAAGGCGACGCCAGCTTCGATTCCTTGAAGCGCGCGCTTCCGCATCTGGACTGGGTAATTCCGAGTTGGCTCACACTTACCGGGCCCGATCTCACTTTCAAACCCAATCTGGACCGGCGCTCAATCAATTATATACGCGCCACCAAGCCCGGCGTGGCCATTCTTCCGATGATCCAGAACGCCACGAATGGGGCGTGGGATGGAGCTGGATTGGCGCGCCTGCTGGCCAATCCGCGCCGCACGGAAAATCTTGCCAACCAGATCGTGAATTTCCTGGCCGCCAACAAGCTTCAGGGGATCACCATCGATTTCGAGAATGTGCCCAAGGACGCACACGGAAATCTCGAGACGTTTTTGGCCCGTCTGTCGCAGCTGTTCGCCCCGCATAATTGGATCATCGTGCAGGCGGTGCCGTTCGACGACGATAATTGGCCATACAAGGCCTATTCCCAAATCGTCGATTACACCATGCTGATGGCCTATGACGAGGCGGACGATTCCGGTCCCCCTGGGGCCATTGCGGGACAAGGCTGGTACGAAAAAACGCTGGACCGGCGCATGCGCCAACTTCCCGCCGATTCCACCATCGTCGCCCTCGGTTCCTACGGTTACGACTGGATCAATGGCGGCCAAGCCGGTTCCCTGGGCTTCGCGGACGCGATGGTGTCGGCGCGCGATTCCGGCGCCAAGATCCAATTCGACGCCGCCAATAATCCGCATTTCTCCTACGAGGAAGCAGACGGCACCAAGCACGACGTCTGGTTCCTCGACGGCGTTACCGCCTTCAACGAAATCCATGCCGCCGATGCCTATCAGCCGGCCGGCTATGCGCTGTGGCGGTTGGGAGCGGAGGATCCCAGCGTGTTGCCGTTGCTCGGCCGGAACTATAATGCGCCGGCGCCCAACGGTCTTCACGCCATTCCCACCACCGATGACGTTGATTTTGATGGCAATGGCGAAGTGCTGCGTGTCGAGGCCAATCCGACCCAGGGGCTGCGCAGCTTCGAAGTGGAGAAGAGCACCGGCGACATCGTGGATGAGTCTTACCTCGATCTTCCCACCAATTATGTGATCCGCCGTGTCGGCCTTCAGCCCAAGAAGATCGCGCTCACCTTTGATGACGGTCCGGATCCGGAATGGACCCCGCAGATCCTGGACATTTTGAAGGCCAAGCATGTTCCGGCGACCTTCTTCGTCATCGGCTCCAATATGGAGGCCCATCCCAGCCTTGTGCAGCGTATCTTGGCGGAAGGCCATGAAGTGGGTAACCACACCTACACACATCCCAATCTCGCCGACACGCCTCTAACCGCGGTGAAGCTCGAGCTCAATGCCACCCAACGCCTGTTCGAGGCCCTGACCGGACGGTCCATGCGCTTGCTGCGCCCGCCTTATATGGGGGATGCCGAGCCCAGCGATGCCGATGAGATTGTGCCGATCGTGGAGGCGCAGAAGTTGGGCTACATCACCGTCGGAACCCATGTGGATACGCTCGACTGGCAGATGCTGCCGGTGGACCAGATGTTGAAGCTGGTCGAGAAATCCATCAACCACCCCAATCCGCAGTTCCGCGGCGACATTGTATTGCTTCATGATTCCGGCGGCGACCGGAGCCAGACCGTCAAGCTCCTGCCCGTCCTGATCGATCGGCTCAGGACGGAGGGCTACACCTTCGTGCCGGTTTCAGCTTTGGGCGGATTCACCCGCGACCAGGTGATGCCTAAGCTGCCCTGGACGGTGATGCTGTCGGCCGACCGCGCCGTCTTTCTCACCATCTCCTATATCGGCCAGTTCCTCTATTATTGCTTCATCGGCGCCATCGTCCTGGGTGTAGCGCGGCTTTTCGTGCTCGGAGGATTGGCGATTAAGAACCGCCTACGCGGCGGCGAGCCGCCCACGGTCGCTCATGGCGGCGAAACGGTCTCGGTGCTGATCCCCGCTTACAATGAAGAGAAAGTGATCGCGGCAACTGTCGAAAGGATCCTGGCCAGCAAATACGAGAATCTGGAAATATTGGTGATCGACGACGGCTCGCTCGATCGCACGGCCGAGATGATCCGCCGCCGGTTTGCCGGCGAAGCGCGGGTGAACCTCATTTCCATTGCCAATGGCGGCAAAGCCCATGCCCTGAATACCGGGCTTCATCAGGCCACCGGCACGGTGGTCGTGGCCTTGGACGCCGACACCCAGTTCAATTCCGACACGATCTCGCAGCTGGTGCGCTGGTTCGCCGATCCTGAAATCGGCGCGGTGGCCGGCAATGCCAAGGTCGGCAATCGCATCAATATGATTACGTGCTGGCAGGCGCTCGAATATATCGTGGCGCAGAATCTGGAGCGCCGCGCGCTTTCTGCGCTCGACACGCTGACCGTGGTGCCGGGTGCCGTGGGAGCGTGGCGCCGCGAGGCCTTGATCAAGCTGGGCGGGTTTCCCGCCGACACGCTGGCCGAGGACCAGGATCTCACTATCGCGGTCCAGACCGCGGGCTACCGCGTGGTGTTCGACACCGATGCGGTCGCCTGGACAGAAGCGCCTGACACGTTTCGCGGCCTGGGCCGCCAGCGTTTCCGCTGGTCGTTCGGCACGCTGCAATGTCTTTGGAAATACCGGCGCATCACCTTCAACCCTCACTTCGGCGAATTGGGCATGGTGGCGCTGCCGCAGGTCTGGCTGTTCCAGATTATCCTCACCACGCTCGCGCCGGTGGCCGACCTGCTGCTGGTCTGGCAGCTTGTGGGGCAATGGATCGCTTATAAGCAGCATGGTTCGGAATTCACCGATACCGATCTCAAGCTGATCGGCATCTATTATCTCATCTTCATCGTGGTCGATTTGCTGGCTGCGCTGGTCGGTTTCGTGATGGAGCGGCGCGAGGATTGGCGCCTGTTATTGTGGCTGCCGCTCCAGCGTTTCGGTTATCGTCAGCTGATGTATTATGTGGTGCTGCGTTCCATCGCCACGGCATTGCGCGGGCCTTTTGTAGGGTGGGGAAAGCTTGAGCGCCATGGCACAGTCAAGGCGAGCCCTGCATTTCGCACCTAAAGTCGCTTCTGGGTCGCAGCGAAGGTGTTGTGCCGCGAAGCGGAAGCGTTAATGGAAATCGCGCGAAGGAGGCAGCACCCTGACATCTCGGGGGTGATGGGCGGGCGCGGCGGGCGGCAAGGCGTCACCCGAGAGAAGCCTGAGGTCCGAGCTGCGGTCGATCATCCGTTCCGCCATCAGATGCACCACGCCTTCCGGGCTTTTCTGCACCCGGCCTTCCACCAACAGCAGGCGCGCGCCCATCACTTCCTTGCGGAAGCGGTCGAAGGTCCTGGCCCACACCACCACATTGCAGATGCCGGTCTCATCGGACAGGGTAATGAAGATGGCGGTTCCTTCGCCGGGGCGCTGGCGCACCAGCACGATGCCCGCACAACGCACGAAGGCCCCATCCGTAAGCGTACCCACGCTTTGGCAGGAAGCGATGCCGTCTTCATCAAGACATGAACGCAAGAATTGGGTGGGATAGCCTTTGAGCGAAAGCCTGATGGTCTGATAGTCGGCGAGCACATGTTCGCCGAGCGGCAATTGGGGCAGGGGCGCGATATGTTCCGGGCCCTGATCCGGTGCCGAAATCCGGTCAAACAAGGGCAGCGGCCTGTCGTCGGGCAGCCGGCGCACCGCCCATAAGCCTTCGCGACGGTCGAGGCCAAATCCCCGCAAGGCATCGGCTTCAGCCAGGATGACCAAGGCGCGTTTGGGCAATCCGGTTCGGCGGGCGAAATCGGCGAAATCGCGATACCCGAATCCGCGATTGTCCATGATTGTTTGGGCATCGGCGTCGCCGAAACCGTCGATCTGGCGCAGCCCCAGACGCAGACACAATTTTCCTTCAGCATCGCGTTCCAGTGTCGAATCCCAATGACTGTAAGCCGCATCCGGCGCCAGAACCTTGACCTGATGATCGCGGGCACAGCGCACAATCTCTGCTGGTGCGTAGAAACCCATGGGCTGGGAATTGAGAAGGGCCGCGGCGAAAGCGGCGGGATGATGTTTCTTGATCCAGGCCGAGACATAGACCAGGAGCGCGAAGCTGGCGGCGTGGCTCTCGGGAAAACCGTAGGAGCCGAAGCCCTTGATCTGTTCGAAACAGGCTTGTGCGAATTCCTTCTCATAGCCGCGCGCAATCATGCGGCCGATGAATTTTTCCTGAAAAGTGCCGATGGTGCCGACATGGCGAAAGGTGGCCATGGCCCGGCGCAAGCCATTGGCCTCATCGGGGCTGAATTGAGCGGCGACGATGGCCAGCCGCATGGCCTGCTCCTGAAACAGCGGCACGCCTTTGGTCTTTTTGAGCAGTTCGTACAATTCGTCAGGCGGGCCGTGATCGGGGTGCGGCGAGGGGAATTTGATCAGGGACGGGTTGGCCCGCCGTTTCAAATAAGGATGCACCATGCCGCCTTGGATGGGACCTGGCCGCACAATCGCCACTTCCACCACCAGGTCATAGAATTCGCGAGGGCGAAGGCGCGGCAGCATGTTCATCTGGGCGCGGCTTTCCACCTGGAACACGCCGACGGCGTCGGCGTTGCACAACATGTCGTAAACCGATGGATCGGTGGGTTTCATGGCAAGGGTGAGAGATTCATCCTTGACATTTTCATGGGCGCGGATCAGCGCGAAAGCCTTGCGGATGCAGGTGAGCATGCCTAAGGCCAGCACATCCACTTTCATGATTTTCAGCGTGTCGAGATCGTCCTTGTCCCATTCGATGAAGTAACGATCCTCCATCGCCGCGGGCCCGATCGGCACGGTCCAGTCCAGCTTGTCGCGGGTGAGCACGAAGCCGCCCACATGCTGAGAGAGATGGCGGGGAAAACCTATCAGGCGGTCGGCGAACATCACAGCCCGCTTCACCAGACGATTATGGGGATCCTGCTCGCCCTGGCGGATCTGATCGTCACTCAGGCCTTCGCCGTAATGGCCCCAGACCGTGCTCGCCAATTTTCCTGTCACGTCTTCGCTGAGGCCAAAGACCTTGCCGGCTTCACGAATGGCACTGCGCGGACGATAGCGGATCACGGTGGCGGTCAGGGCGGCGCGGCGGTGGCCATAGCGTTGATAAACGTATTGGATCACTTCCTCGCGCCTCTCATGCTCGAAATCCACGTCGATATCGGGCGGTTCGGTGCGTTCGGTGCTGAGAAAGCGTTCGAACAGGACGTCGATTTCCATCGGATCGACTGACGTGACATGCAGCGCATAGCAGACCACGGAATTGGCGGCCGAGCCGCGGCCCTGGCAAAGGATGCCGCGGCTACGGGCGAACGCCACGATGTCGTGCACGGTGAGGAAGTAATGCGCGATCTTCCTGTTGGCGATGAAGCGCAATTCCTTTTCGGCAAGCTCTTTGACTTTGGCGGGAACGCCATCGGGATAGCGGCGCGTGAGGCCGTCCTCGGTGAGATCGCGCAGATGTCCGTCCGGCGTCTTGCCTCTGGGCACCGGCTCACGAGGATATCTTTGCCCTAGTTCGGACAGGGTGAAATGGATGGCTTGGGCAAAACGCAGAGTCTCGCCAATGGCTTCGGGACAGGCGCGGAACAACCGCGCCATTTCCCCAGGCGCCTTCAAATGCCGTTCGGCGTTGGCTTCCAATCGTTTGCCCGCTTCACGCAGCGTCACATGCTCGCGGATGCAAGTGACCACGTCTTGAAGATCGCGCTCTGTGGGATCGTGATAGAGAACGTCATTCACCGCGATCAAGGGTACGCGCGCTTCACGCGCCACCTGCTTGAGGCGTTTCAGGTGGCGACGATCTTCGCCGGTATAGAGCATGGAAGCCGCCAGCCAGACGCCGGCGCCCAGTGATGCCAGAATTGGTTTTGCGTCTTCCGGATTTGCCGGAGGCATGACGATCAGCAGTAAGCCGCGGCTATACTTTTTAAGATCCGCCAAATCCAAAAGACACTCGCCCTTGGGCGCGCGCAGTTTGCCAATGGACAGAAGCCGGCAAAGCCTCGCATAGGCTTTGCGGTCTTTCGGATAGGCCAATATGTCGGGCGTGCCGTCACGAAAAACCAGGCGCGCGCCGATCAGTAATTTCGGCAACTCGTTCGTCTTAAGCTTCTTCCAGGCCTCATGGGCACGCACCACCCCCGCCAGTGAGTTGCGGTCAGCAATGCCGATGGCGGCAAGCCCCAGTTCCGCCGCACGTTCCACCAATTCCCATGGATGCGAGGCACCCCTGAGGAAAGAGAAATTGGTGGTGACCGCCAATTCCGCGTAAGTCACGCGAAGATTCCTTGCATATACCAGCGCGGATGAAGGCCGGTTTCGCGATAAAGTCCGTCGCGATAAAGCCAGAAGCGCTGGCCGTCGCGCGTTTCCACCCGAAAATAGTCGCGCGTGGGCTTTTCCTTCTTCCACCATTCCATGGCGATACGTTCAGGTCCTTCGACGCGGGCGACGTCGAATTGGGCGCGCCGCCAACGAAAGCGCACAGGCGCGCCTTCCGGCACGCCGGACACTGGCACGCTGATTTCTTCGGGTTTTTCCAGAAGCCGCAATGGCCGGAGCGGCGGATCACTTTCTTTGCGCCGTCGTATCCATGTTCCTTCGAAATCGCGATCCTGTGCCGGCACCGCTATGCTTTGCGCTTCAGGGATATGGGTGTCCTGGGCCACAAAACGCTGCACGCGATGTTCGCCGAACCGCGCGGCTAGGCGGTCCACGAGAAAAGCGATCTGCCAACGACTATTTTCATCATCATCGAGGCTGGCGGTAATGGTCTGGTTTTTCTCGGTGACCGAAGCCTCCAGCCGGATCACGTCAAAGCCGAAACCGGGATCCAAGGGATCGGCCAGCGCGTCCAGCCGTTCATCCAAAAGTCTCAACATCACATCGGCATTGCGCAACGGGGTGCCGGTCTTGACCGAGATCCGGTCCACCTTGCCGTCCGCGCGGAAGAAGAAGGCTTCCAACAGTCGCAGACCCTGGCCTTCGCGCTCCAGCATCCCACTTAAAGATGCAGCCAGGGCATGAAGACTGGCAGCGATCACTTCTTTGGTGACCACCGGCTCGGCGAAACGTTGTTCCGCCCGGAAGTCGGGCAAGGCCCGGCGCGGCGCCAAAGGTTTTTCTTCCGCACCCAACATCACATCCAAACGGGTGACGAAGCTCGCGCCAAAGCGCGAAGCGAGTTCGGCGCGGCCGCGGGCTTCCACTTGGGCGATGGTCTTGAGGCCTGCGCGCCTCAGCGCTCGCATGACATCTTCGCTGTAATCCAGCGCCGCGACGGGAAGCGGTGCCAGCACACGGGCATTTTCTCCGGGCGGCGCGATGACGCCATCGGCATGACGCGCCAGTGCGCGCGCCGCCAGACATGTGCCGGCAATGGCGCCTTGCACGGCAAGGCCCTGGACGGCGATCCTTGCGCGCACAAAAGAGAGCATCTTTTCTTCGCCGCCGAAGAGATGCGCCACGCCGGTGATGTCCAGCAGCAGGCCTTGGGGCTGATCCAACGCCACCAAAGGCGTGAAGCGGTCGCACCAATCCGCGATCCGTTCCAATAGATCCCTGTCCGCCTTTTCATCGACGGGCACGATCTTAAGATTTTGAATCATGGCGCGGGCATTGGCCAAAGGCTGGCCGCGATAAATCCCGGCCCGTGCCGCCGCCCGGTTCAGGGCATAAACATACAGCGTATTGTTGGCGCGGCCGGCGACGGCCAGGGGCGTTTCGGACGCAATGCTTTTGTCACGCGCGGCGGCGAGACGCGTCAGCCTGTCGGTCGAAAGACGCGGGAGCCATAACGCCAGAATGCGCCGCTTTTTGGCAGAAGCTTCCATCTTGCGGGTTCCATTCCATGATCCATTCGCCCAACCCGCCCAGGCGATGCCGCGTGAGCGCGGCCCTGAAACGGGGCGAGCCCCAATCGTCGTTGTCCGGACGGGCGCTCTGGCTGAGCACTTGCCAGCGAGTGGTCGCAGCGCTTGGGCGCGCATCGGCACCTTCGCGCAAAACAAAAAGCGTGACGCCGCTTTCTTCCGCGATCAGGCCCAATTTCCGGCTTGCCGCCAAATCCAAGGCGCGGGCATAGCCGTCCAGTTCCAGCATCACTGCGCCCATATGAGGAGAGGCCAGAATATCGGCGGCGGCCGACAGGGCGTCTTCGGTGTTGGCGGCGCTGAGCAACAGCAATTTGCCGGGATCGCCGCCCAGTTCCAGAAAGCCGGTGGCCGAAAGCGCGCCATATTCCATCGCCGCATAGTCGGTGCGGATCCAGAATAACGATTTTTCCCTCATCGCCCGGATGGCCAGACAGGCGGCGAAGCCGCCGGCTCCCCAATCCTGCGCAAATACTTCATGCAAGGTGCCCGGCCTGAGGCCTCCGTCCAATACGGCATCGGCATCGGCCAAGCCTAAAGGGATCGCGGGCCGGTCATGGGGCAGGCCATACCGGCTCAAGAAATGGCGCAAATCCGCCAATTTTTCCTGCTTGTTCATGATATGTTCCAATCTACTCTCGCCCTCTGAAGAGTCAAGTGCGGCATCGGCGGCGGTCCGGAATGTTGCGCCGCAACTGGTGCCTGTAGCGTATGTGTGCAAAAAGCGCTCGAACCCCGGATTTCCGCTTGTTTGTGTAAGCCGGGCGCGTTTGGGTGGACTGAATTAAAAGGAATTTCAGGCAAATGAGCTTGCCGCCGCAACAAGGTCTCTACGATCCCAGGAATGAACATGATTCCTGCGGCGTTGGCTTTGTCGCCAATATCAAGGGCTTAAAGTCCCACGGGATCATCGGCCAAGGGCTGCAGCTTCTCATCAATCTCGATCATCGAGGTGCCGTGGGCGCGGACCCCTTGGTGGGCGATGGTGCCGGTATTCTTATTCAAATCCCCGATGCGTTGCTCCGCGAATGGGCCCAAACCACCGGCGTGGTGTTGCCCGAGCCCGGCAAGTATGCGGTGGCGATGTGTTTTCTGCCGCGCGAGGCCAAAGCGCGCGACATCGTCATCAAACAGTTCGAACATTTCATCAAGGTCGAGGGCCAAATGTTGCTCGGCTGGCGCGATGTGCCTACCGACCCGGCCGGCCTGGGCAAGACCGTGCTCGACCAGATGCCCTTGATCCGTCAGGCCATCGTGGCGGCAGGTCCCCACGTCAAAAATCAGGACGCGTTCGAGCGGAAGCTGCTCGCAATCCGCAAGCAGACCCAAAACCCGCTGATCGACATGGCCAAAAAGCATAAGCAGCCGGCCATCACCCAACTTTACATGCCCAGTTTCTCCACCCGCACGGTGGTCTATAAGGGGCTGCTCTTGGCCCATGACGTGGGCCGCTTCTATCGCGACCTCACCAATCCGCTCACCACCTCGGCAATCGCGCTGGTGCATCAGCGCTTCTCAACCAACACATTTCCAAGCTGGAAGCTGGCGCACCCCTTCCGCTACATCGCCCATAATGGCGAGATCAACACGGTGCGCGGCAACGTCAATTGGATCAATGCGCGCCGCCGCACCATGGAGTCCGAATTGCTCGGACCCGATCTAGATAAGATGTGGCCGCTCATTCCCCACGGCCAGTCCGATACCGCCAGCCTCGACAATGCACTCGAACTCCTGGTAGCAGGCGGCTATCCGCTGGCGCATGCAGTCATGATGCTGATCCCGGAAGCCTGGGCCGGCAACAAACTGATGGATGCCAAGCGCAAGGCTTTCTACGAATATCACGCCGCGCTGATGGAACCGTGGGACGGGCCTGCTGCAATCGCCTTCACCGACGGCCGCCAGATTGGCGCCACGCTCGACCGCAATGGGCTTCGTCCTGCGCGCTTCATCGTCACCGACGACGATCATGTGATCTTGGCATCGGAGTCGGGCGCGTTGCCCGTGCCGGAAGAGAAGATCAAACGCAAATGGCGGCTTCAGCCCGGCAAAATGCTACTGATCGACCTGGAAGATGGCCGCATCGTCGAGGACGAGGAGATCAAGGCCAAGCTCGCCATCGCCGAGCCCTATGACGAATGGCTGCGCCAGGCCCAGTACAAGCTGGAAGAATTGCCGGATGTGCCAGAAGAGGCGCGCGCCAAAGCCAACGATCCGTCGCTTCTGCTCGATAAGCAACAGGCCTTCGGCTACACCCAGGAGGATCTCAGCTTTTTCCTCGAGCCGATGGCGCGCATGGCGGACGATCCGGTGGGCTCGATGGGTTCGGACACGCCCATCGCCGTGCTCTCAAGGAAGCCCAAGCTACTCTACAATTACTTCAAACAGAATTTCGCCCAGGTGACCAACCCGCCGATCGATCCAATCCGCGAGGAATTGGTGATGAGCCTGGTCTCGATGATAGGGCCCCGGCCGAATCTTCTGGGCCGTGACGCGGGCGCGCATAAAAGGCTGGAAGTGAGCCAGCCCATCCTCACCAACGCCGATGTGGAGAAGATTCGGGCCATTTCGGAATTGGTGGACGGCGCATTCCGCACCACAACTATCGACTGCACCTGGCCTGCCGGCGAAGGCGCGGCCGGCTTGGCTCAAGCCATTACCCGCATCTGCTACAACGCCACGGACGCAGTCCTGGCCGACAACAATATCCTGATCCTGTCGGATCGTTCCGTTTCGCCCGAGCGCGTCCCGGTGCCTGCCGCGCTGGTGACCGCCGCGGTTCACCATCATCTGATTGGCCAGGGTTTGCGCATGCAGGCTGGCCTGGTAGTCGAAACAGGCGAAGCGCGCGAAGTGCATCACTTCTGCGTGCTGGCGGGTTATGGCGCCGAAGCCATCAATCCCTATCTGGCTTTCGAAACGCTGGAACAGATCCGGGTGCGCGCCAACCT
>DATFSP010000070.1:0-20604 GCA_035262545.1 Rhizomicrobium sp.
GCACTTGCGAGCCGATGCCGGTGGAAATCGCGGCGGGGAAAAGACCCACACAGGCCACTACGCAGGTCATCATCACCGGCCGCATCTGGATTTGGCAGGTCCGCCTGAGAGCCGTCATCTTATCGCGCCCCTCGTCAACCATGCGGTTGAAATAGGATAGCACGAGGATTCCGTCCATTGCAGCGATGCCGAACAGGGCGACAAAGCCGATAGCCGCCGAGACGCTGAAGGCGGTTCCGGTCAGGACAAGGGCGAAAATGCCGCCCACCAGCGTCATGGGAATCACGCTGGCGGCGAGCAGCGTGTCAGAGAGCGAACCGAAATTGATATAGAGCATGAATCCGATCAAAAGGATCGAAAGCGGCACGATCACGGCAAGGCGCTGGATCGCCTCCTGGAACTCGCCAAACTCGCCCACCCATTCCAGCCGGTAGCCCGAAGGCAGTTTGACCTTCTGGGCGATCTGGCGCTGGGCGTCGGTCACCGCCCCGCCCAGATCGCGCCCGCGAACCGAGAATTTGATCGGGATATAGCGCTCCTGGTTCTCGCGATAGATAAACGAGGCCCCCGACACCAGCTTCACCGTGGCAAGATCGGACAGCGGAATTTGCATGATCCCGGTCCCGGCGGGATTTTGCACGCCCACGGTGATGTGGCGCATGGCGTCGAGGCTGCCGCGATATTCAGGCGCAAGCCTCACCACAATGGGGAAATTGCGGTCGCTGCCATCTTCGTACAAATTGCCCGCCGCCTGGCCGCCGATCGCGGTCTGGACCACGGAATTGACGTCGCCGGTCGCCAGCCCATAGCGCGCGGCCTTGTCGCGGTCCACGTCGATGCGCACCGTAGGCTGGCCCAGGGAATTGAACACCGCCAGGTCGGCGATGCCCGGCACGCCCGACATGACCCGATCTATCTTCTCGGCGGTGGATTGCAGCGCATTGAGGTCGTTGCCATAAAGCTTGACCGAATTCTCCCCCTTCACGCCCGAGGCCGCTTCCTCGACATTGTCTTCGATATACTGGGAGAAATTGAAATCCACGCCGGGGAATTCGTCCGTGAGCCGCTGGGTGAGATCGTCAACCAGCTTGGCCTTGTCCACGCCCTGGGGCCATTGGTCGGACGGCTTGAGGGGCGCGAAGAATTCCGCATTGAAGAATCCCGTCGCGTCTGTGCCGTCGTCAGGGCGGCCATGCTGCGAGACCACGGTTTGCACTTCCGGATAGCTTTTGATGATGCGCCGCATCTTATCGACATAGGCGTTGCCTGCTTGAAGCGAGATCGAGGGCGGCATGGAGGCGCGGATCCAGAGATTGCCCTCCTCGAGATGGGGTAGGAATTCCGAACCCAGGCCGCGCCCGGCGATCACTGCAACCAGGAAGATGACTCCGGCGACGCCCAGCGCGAGAATGCGGTTCTCCAGCGCGAAATTCACCACCGGGTCATAGATTCTGCGCATCCCGCGGACCAAGAATGTGTCCACCTCGCTGAGCCGGGCGGGCAGAAGGAAGCTCGACAGCGCGGGCGTGACGGTAAAGGTGGCGATCAGCCCGCCCAGGATGGCATAGGCATAGGTGCGCGCCATCGGCCCGAAGATATGGCCCTCGACGCCGCTCATGGTGAAGAGCGGGATGAATCCCGCCACGATAATGGCAGCGGAAAAGAAGATGGCGCGGTTGACGCGGCTGGCCGCATCGGCGATGGCGGCCATCTTGCCCCTGAAGCCCGAGGCGCGCTGTTCCGCCGTTACAATCACGCGTCCACGGTCGGTGCCGGCTTGAGCGATCCGGCGGAAGATATTCTCCATCATGATCACGGTCGCGTCCACCACCAGGCCGAAATCGATCGCGCCTACCGACAGAAGATTGGCGGACTCGCCCCGCGCCGTCATCACCACGATAGCAAAGAACAACGCGAAGGGAATGGTGGTGGCCACGATCAGGGCGCTGCGCAAATTGCCCAAAAACGCCCATTGCACCAGAAAGATCAGCAGCATGCCCGCGATCATATTGCGCAGCACCGTGGCCGTTGTCACGTTGATCAGGTCGGAGCGGTCATAGATCCGCTCGATATGCACGCCGGGTGGAAGGATGCCGCTGGTGTTGATCTTCTCAACTTCAGCTTCGATGCGCTTGATGGTGGGCATGCTCTGCTCGCCACGCCGCATCAACACGATGCCCTGGACGATGTCATCGTCATTGTCCTGGCCGGCGATGCCCAGCCTGGGTTCATTCCCCACCGTGACCGTGGCCACGTCGCGCAATTCCACCGCCGTGCCGTTATGGGCGGTCAAGAGCGTGCGGCGGATATCGTCCAGGGAATGGATGAGGCCCACACCCCTCACCACCGCCGCCTGCATGGATATGTCAACGGTCTGGCCGCCCACATTGATGTTGCTGTTGTTGAGAGCCTGGAGCACCTGCGGCAGCGTGATGCCGTAGGTCGCCAATTTGTGTAGATCCACGGTCACGTCATAGGTCTTGGTCTTGCCGCCCCAACCCGTAACGTCGATCACGCCGGGCACCGCCTTGAAGCGCCGCTCCAGAATCCAATCCTCGATGGTCTTGAGGTCCAAGACCGAATAACGGGGCGGCCCCACCACCCTATAGCGATAGATTTCCCCGATCGGACTTTCCGGAGAGATTTGAGGCACGGCGCCGTTGGGAAGCGGGCTCAGCTCGGATAGCCGGTTGATCACCCATTGCTGCGCCTCGTCATATGTAAAGTCATACGTGAATTGAATTTTCACGTCGGACAGGCCGAACAGCGAAACACTTCTCACCGCTGTGACGTGGGGAATTCCCGCCATCTGAATCTCGATGGGAATGGTGATGTAGCGCTCGATCTCTTCCGCCGACTGGCCCGTGCTCTGGGTGACGATGTCCACCAATGGCGGCACCGGATCGGGATAGGCTTCGATGTTGAGTTGGAGGAAAGCCGCCACGCCGCCCACCATCAGCGTTCCCAGCAGTACGACCACCAGGACGCGCTGGCGTAGCGCAAATTCGACAATGCGATTCATGGCGAGCCCCTTGCGCCTTCTTTGCTCTTCACTCGCCGCTGGCGGCCCGGTCTATGAACAGCGCGCCACTCGTGACAATTTTTTCGCCGCCCGCAAGACCCTTGGTCACCTCCAACTGCTCGCCGTTGATGCGCCCAAGCGTTACGTTCCGAAGCGCGAGGCTGCCGTCATTGCCCGCTACCCATACCCGGGCCGAATCCCCTTCATAGATAACGGCCTTGGCCGGAATGGCGGGAGCGGTGTTGGCCGGGCCGCCCTTGATGGTGACATTGGCCGACATGTTGGCCCGAAGCATCCCGTCCGGATTGGGAACCAGCGCCCCTACCACCAGCCGGTGGGTGTTGGGGTCGATGAGCGAGGCCATATAGCCCAGTTTGGATTTGAACACCTGGTTCGGATAGGCCGGCACGCGCACTTCGAGATCGTCGCCCAGATGCACTTTGGGCGCATCCTCTTCGCGCACATTCGCGATCAGCCATACGCGGGCGCCACTTCCCACCGAAAAAATTGCATCGCTGCCGCTTCTTGATTGCGCCCGCTCGAAAGCGGCGATCTCGCTGTCGGTCTTGCCCAGTAGGCGCAGGCGATTGCGCGCCGAGGCCACCGAAGCGGCCGCGGTAGCAAGGTCGGTCTGGGATTGCTGCCAATCCTTCAGCGCCGCACCATCGGTCTGATAGAGCGCATGCTGGCGTTTCTCATTCTTCTGGGTCAGCGCATATTGCGCGTTGGCGGTTGAGAGATCGTTTTCCGCCTGCAGCACATCCGAGGATTGGCCGGGGAGAATGGGCGAGCCATTCTGCACCGGCCCGCTGCCGCCGGCGGCAAAACCGCCATTGGGCGCAATATACCCGTCAGTTACGATCTCCGTATTGAAGACGCGCAAAGGCACTGGCTGAATCTCCAGCGACGCCAATTGCTGCTTGGGCGGAATGAAGCGCGACAATTGCTGTTGCGCGGGCTGCGCTTTCGCGTCGCCATGACCGAAGATCGCGCCGCCAAGGAACAGGATGCCCGCGCCAAACGCAGCCGCGACCGCTACCGCGACCAGGATCACGATCTGCTGGCCGGGCGGCAAGGCATAAGAACTTGTCTCTTGATGATTGCTCATGATGGTCTCGAAGGATGCGAAAGACCTCCGTCCATCGGATGGCAGAGATATCCGATGGGCGAGCTTTCTGGACTCCAGAATCAGCCGGTTTCCCTGTATGGGAAGGGGCTTAAAGGCCCTTATAGCGGCCTATTCTTACACCGGGCTTACACCTTTATAATGAGAGGCCGATGCGGCTCCTGGTCGTTGAGGATAATGCCAAGCTTTCAGAGTTGCTCGCCCAGGGCTTATCCCGGGCAGGGTTCGAAAGCGACCGCGTGTCACACCTTGCCGCGGCCGAGGAAGCGCTGGTCGCCAGTCGTTATGCCGCGATGATTTTGGATCTGGGCCTGCCCGACGGCGACGGACGTTCGCTAGTGACCAGCTTGCGCGCCAGGGGCGACGCCATTCCCGTCCTGCTGCTCACCGCCCGCGACGGGCTGGACGACAAGGTCGCGGGCCTTGCATCGGGCGCCGACGATTATCTAGTCAAGCCGTTCGCATTCGAGGAGTTGATCGCTCGCTTACGGGCATTGCTCCGCCGTCCCGGCGAGTTTCTGGGCGACAGCCTGAGTGCCGGCAATGTCACCTTCGACACTGTGGCGCGCCAGGTCTTTGTCGGGGGCAGTCCGGCCAATTTTTCCGCGCGTGAGATGGCGCTGCTGGAAATCCTGATCCGCCGTCCCGGCCGAGTGATCCCCAAACGCATGGTCGAGGATCATCTCTTCGGCCTTACCGACGAGATCCGCTCCAATGCGGTGGAAGTGAATGTCCATCGCCTGCGCCGTCAATTGAGCGAGACTGGCGCCGACGTCGAGGTCCATACCGTGCGGGGCGTGGGCTACATCCTGATGGAGCCCAAGAATTGAACTTCCGCATCTCGTCGCTGCAGTCGCGCATCATCCTGTTTCATCTGCTGGCCATTGTGCTCGCCACCGTGGCGGTGCCGCTGGCCAATTATCTGGTGATCAACCGCTCGACCGATCTGTTCGAGGCGCGCTTCCTGAGAAGCCACGCGGAGCAGATCGCGCGCTATCTCAAGAAGGATGACGCCAAGCAGTGGCGGCTGGCGCTACCCCCCGAGCTCAGCGCCTTTTATGGCCAGGGACTGGAAGGCCTGTCCTATGCCGTCAGGGACAAGGGTGGCCGCCTTGTCCTGGTGTCGGGCAAGGACAGCGATGCGGCCCTGATCCCGCCCCGGCAATCGTTGACCCAAATGTCGCGCGACGGAGCGCAAGTCTATGGCGTGGCGGTAAACCGCGACGGTCTGTGGGTCGCGGTGGCGCAGAATGCGCAATATCCCGACGTCATCTTCGACGACATCGTCGCCGATTACCTTTCCCGCATCGGCTGGTTCACGGTGGCGATCCTTGCGCTGCTTCTGGCCGTGGACATCTGGATCATCCGCCGCGCGCTGCGTCCCGTGGTGCAGGCTTCGAGCATCGCCAGCGCCATCGATCCCAAGCGCACAGATCTGCGCCTGCCGCTCAAGGATTTGCCGCGCGAGCTGGTGCCCCTGATCGTGGCGGTCAATCAGGCGCTGGACCGGTTGGAAAAAGGCATGAAGCTGCAAAAGGAATTCACCGCCGACGCTGCGCACGAATTGCGCACCCCGCTGGCGGTCTTGCGCGCGCGCATCGATTCCCTGCCCGACCAGAAAGCGCTCACTGCGCTGAAATCCGACATCGACGTGATGAGCCATGTGGTGAGCCAGCTTCTGGAAATCGCCGAGTTGGAGAATGCAGGCATCGCCATTGACGGCCGGGTAGACCTGTACGCCGTCGCGTCCGAGGTGGTGGCCATGACCGCGGGCGTCGCCATCGCCCAGGGCAAGGAGGTTGCGCTGACGGGCGAAAGCGCGTGGGTCCGAGGCAACGCGGCCATGATCTTCCGCGCCATCCGCAATCTGGTGGACAATGCCATCAAGCACACCGAACGCGGCAGCGAAGTGATCGTGGATGTGGCGGCGGACGGTACGGTGCGCGTGTTGGACAAGGGCCCCGGCGTCCCGCAGGCAGAGCGCGCCCTGCTGGTGCGCCGTTTCTGGCGCGCGCGGCGCGACCAGGATGGCGCGGGCCTGGGTCTTTCCATCGTCTCGCGCATCGCGGAACTGCATGGCGCAAGGCTGGGAATTTCCGACCGCGACGGTGGCGGCGCGGTGTTCTCGCTGTCGTTTGAGACGGCCTGACTGTTTGGCAGTCGAGGGTTAAAACGCCGCGTGCAGCTGCACCGCGATCACCGAAACCGGGCCCCGGTCGCGATTGTAGGCCGGATTGCCGATGAATTGATAATCGAGGCCTGCCCCCAGCCAATCCGTCAGGGACGCCCGGTAATAGGTCTCGACAATATCTTCGCTGCCATAATGCGGCAGCCGACCGTCGCCGATCAGAAGGCCCAACCCCCCGGCGCCGAAGTAGCTCTGCGCGGATTTGGAGATGCCGTTGATCACGAAGGCCAGGCCAATCGTGTCGTCGGCGCGGTTCCAACTTGCGCCCTTGAGCGCCAGGCCCGCCGCCAATGAGCGGTTGATTTCGGTGAATTCATAGGCCTCCTTGCTGCCGTCATCCATGCTGACGCGCAGGAACGCGCCCAACGGATCGCTGATCTGCTGCTGCAGATTGAGCGCCGCGCCCGGCTTGGTTGCAGGCTCGCGCACCAATGAGGTGTCGGGAAGGGCGTTGGTCGATTGCCCCAGCGCCACCGCCGCCTTGTAATCGCCCATGCGCCCGCGATTGAAGTAACCAAGAAGTTTGATCTTGCCGGGCCGGGCCCAGAAATCCGTGCGCGCCTCGAACTCGCTCACGAATTCATATTCGCCGAAGCCGCGCACCAACTCCGCTTCGTTGGGAACGCGAGAAAGATCGAAAAGGCCGTTCCGCCACGTCCACCAGTTTTGCGTCCATTCCGCGGCGATCCCGTAGGTATAAGCCCAGCTGTCGGCGGCATAGTCGAAGGCGCCGGAATCGATGATCGACCAATTGAGGAAATCGTTTCTTGGATCGTGGGCGTAGTCGTTCACGTCGAAAATATCCACCACGGCGATTTTTCCCGCAGTGATCACCAGATTGTTTTCGGTCCGCGTCGTGGCCAGCTGGTTTGCGCCGGGCGCCACATTCTCGACATCGCCACCCAAATCGAAAGTTTGGCGGAAGAACAGCCGCTGCAGACGGATGTAGGGATTGGCCCGGCCGATCTTGTAGGCCTCGCCGCTGGGAAAGCCCGCCACGCCCAGCGTATTGCTAAGGCCGAAGCCCTGATCGATTTCCGGGTTGACGTATGCCTCGCCGCCGTCCCACAGCCGCACGCCGCCGAAGAATGTGAAATCGAATGTCTCCCAGCCCCGGCTGCCGGGATCGAGGCTGTTCCCGCCCCGGTAGGGCGAAGTGAAGGCGGGATGATATTGGGCCGTGAAGGTGGTCTGGACGTGCGCCGACCAGATTTCCGGCTGGAACTCTGTTGCGTTTGCCTCATCCGCCCAAGCGGAATTGCCGCCGCCCAGCCCAAGGGCCAAGCTGGCAAGAAGGCCGGGGAGCGACAATGCGCGTTTGATCCAGTTCGTCCCCACTGCTCACCCTTTGACCGGCCTTTGTTGGTTTGAGACGACAAGGGCCCGCCCCGAAAAACGCCCTTCTTCGGGTCCCTATACCCCCAGCAGTATATAATTGCAAATACCCCAAGGGGTATAAGCTGCCGCAGCAGGTTTCGCGTCAGCGGGCGGCGTAGGCGAAGAGATTATCGGCAGATTCGGTATGGGGTGCGCCGGCGGTGGGCGACTGCCCCAAATGGCGATGCAGGATCTTGGCCAGCGTGTCGGCCGCCACGGGCTTCTGGATGATGGGAATCTGAGCGAAGCGATCGGCCACAACTTCCGCGGAATAGCCGGTGACGAAAACGAAGGGCACATTCTGGGAGGCGAGAAAATCGGCCAACGGATAGACGGACTCGCCATTGAGATTCATGTCCAGCACCGCGCCGTCGAATGTTTCGTTTTTCGCCGCCGCCATGCCATCGGCGACCGTCCGGCAAGGTTCGGTGACGGTGAAATGCATGTCCTCCAGCATCTCGCCCATGAAAAGGCCCACCAGCACCTCGTCCTCCACCAGAAGCAGGCGGCGCTGGTGGCCGGAGGATTCGTCCAGCGCGTGCATCGTGGCGGCGGCAGGTTGCGGCGCCATCAGATTGAGTTCGAGCGAGCAGATCAAGCCATCGGGCCGCCAGTCGAAAGCCACATTGCCGCGCCGGGGATCGGCGAAGCTGGCGGAGATGATCTTTGTGCCGAAGCCCTGGGTTGAAGGCGGCTCGACCTTGGGTCCGCCAGTTTCCTTCCAGGTCAGGGCGAGCTTGCCCTCGAAGGACGACCAGCTCACATCCACGCGACCGTCCGGTTGCGACAGGGCGCCATATTTTGCGGCATTGGTGGCAAGCTCGTGCAGCGCGATCGCCACAGCCTGGGCATTCTCAGGAGACACCATCACCGTGGGCCCTATGGCCGCAACGCGCTGCGGCTTCTCGCCCTGATAGGGGGCAAGCTCGTCCAGAACCAGGCGCGACACATCGGCGCCTTCCCAGCGCGAACGAGACAGTAATTCATGGGTCTGGGCCAAGGCATTGATGCGTCCTTCCACGCCCAGGATGAATTCCTGAATATCATCGCGCCGCGCCAGCCGCACGATAGCCTGCACCACGGCAAGCGCGTTCTTGGCGCGGTGATCCACTTCGCGGGCGAGCAGCGATTGCTTGGCGTCCGCTTCCTTGCGCTCGGTGATATCGGCGGTGACGCCGGAAAGCCGGACCAGATCGCCGTTGGAGCCGAGTTGCGCCGCGGTCACCAGCCGGCACCAACGCAAATCGCCATCGGGTCTGACAATTCGAAGCTCGATGTCGAAGCTGGGCGTGTTCCAGTCCAGCGACGCGATCGCCCCCATGAAAGTAGGAAGATCGTCGGGATGGATGCATTTGCGCATCTTGCCCATCGAGGGAACAAAGCCCTCTTGCGGGACGCCGAAGATCCGGCTCTGACCCTCATCCCAGAACCATTTGTCGCCCTCCACCTCCCATCCCCAGGAGCCCATTTGGCCGGAGGCCAGCGCCAGGCTTCGCGCCTCCTCGCTCTCGCGCAACCGTTCGGCCGATGCCTCCAGCGCCTCGGTGCGTTCCGCCACACGGCGCTCCAGCTCTTCGTTCAGCTGACGCAGGTCACGGGTCTTGCGGTAGAGTTCGGCGAAGATGCGGACTTTGGCGCGCAACAGTTCCGCCACCACGGGCACGGAAAGATAATCCACCGCCCCCGCCTCATAGCCGCGCAGATAATCTGTCTCGGACATGTGGATGGCCGAGATGAAAATGATCGCCGTCTTCTGGAAGCGGGGATGCTCGCGAATCAATTTGGCCAGCTCGAAACCGTCAAGTTCGGGCATGCAGACATCGACCAGGATCACCGCCACATCGGACTTGAGCAAATAGGCGAGCGCCTCGTTGGCGGAAGAGACCGAGACGAGATTCTCGCCCAGCTCCTCCAGCATCACCTCGTAAGAGAGGAGCTTGCCGGGCTGGTCGTCCACCAGAAGAACGTTGACGGCGTCGTGCTTGACCACGTCCTACCCTTCAGCGATGGAGCCACATGCGCAGCGCCGCCAAGAGCTGCTCGGTGTTGACAGGCTTTGCGAGATAGTCCGAGCATCCGGCCTCGAGGCATTTCTCGCGGTCGCCCTTCATCGCCTTGGCGGTCAATGCGATGATGGGAAGCCGCCGGAGCTTGGCGTTGGCCCGGATCAACGAGGTGGTCTGGTAGCCGTCCATTTCCGGCATCATGATGTCCATCAATACGATAGCGAGCTCGGGCGTGGCGTTGACCAGCTCGATCGCCTCCTTGCCGGTGGTGGCGGTCAAGACCCGCATGCCGCGCCGTTCGAGCGCGCTCGACAGCGCGAAGATGTTGCGGGCATCGTCGTCCACCAGAAGCACCGTTTTGCCTACCAGATCTTCGTCGGAACTTGTCAGCTTCTCGAGCATCTGCTGCTTCTCGGCCGGCATGTCGCTCACTACCCGGTGGAGGAACAGCGATGTCTCGTCCAAGAGCCGCTCGGGCGATTCCACGTCCTTCACCACGATGGAGCGGGCCAAGGCGTGCAGCTGGGCATCCTCCTCGGGCGAAAGTTCGCGTCCGGTGAAAATGATCACGGGAATTTCGGACAGAGCCTCATCCACGCTCAATTGCTTGAGCAGTTCGAAACCCGAAATGTCCGGAAGCCTCAGATCCAGCACCACGCAATCCACCTGCTTCCCGCGCAACGCGGCCAGCGCGTCCTTGCCCGTGCCGACGGTCTCGATCTCGATGTCGGAATCACCCAACAGCGCTTCGATAGAAAGCTGCTCGGCGGGATTGTCCTCGATCACCAACAGCCTCTTTTTGCGTGGGCGCACATAGGCCTTCACCTTGGACAGGGCGTTCTGCACCCCTCGAGCCGTTGTGGGCTTGGTGACGAAGGAGAAGGCGCCGCGCGCCAGGCCATGCTGGCGGTCCTCGTCCAGCGTGATGATCTGGACGGGAATGTGCCGGGTCTTGGGGTTCTGCTTCAATTGCGAGAGTACGGTCCAGCCCAGCATGTCTGGCAGCATGATGTCGAGCGAAATGGCCGCCGGACCATATTCCACCGCCAGTTCCAGGGCGTCGTCGCCCCGCATCGCCGCCACCACCTTGAAGCCCTCGTCATGGGCAAGGTCCACCAGCACGCGGGCGTAATGGGGATCGTCCTCGACCACCAGAAGCACCATGTCGCCGGGATAGATATTGGCGCGATCATCCAGCATCGGCTCGATTGCGTTGGAGCGATCGGGCAACGCCGCGACATTGGCGGGTCTGGCTTGCGGACGCATCTGGGCCGAAGCCGCGCCGACATAGCGCACCGGCAGATAGAGCCGGAATGTACTGCCCACGCCGGGTGTGGAGCGGAGCTGGATCTCGCCGCCTAGGAGGCCCGACAATTCGCGGCTGATGGCCAACCCCAAACCAGTGCCGCCATATTTGCGGCTGGTCGAGGCGTCGGCCTGCTGGAAAGCCTCGAAGATCAGCTTCTGCTTTTCGGGCGGGATGCCGATGCCTGTGTCGGAAACTTCAAACGCCACCACCTGGCCCGCCTGGCTCAACACCGGATGGCCCGGCGCCCAACCTTCCTTGACCGCCGAAACTTGGAGCCGCACTTCGCCATCGGCGGTGAATTTGAAGGCGTTGGAGAGAAGGTTCTTGAGCACCTGCTGCAGCCGCTTGGAGTCGGTCAGCATGGTGCGGCCCAATGACGGATCGAGCGAAACGCTAAAGCCCAGCTGCCGCGCGTCGGCTTCGTGCCGGAAGGGACGCGCTACGGCTTCCACCACATTGGTGAAACTGATTTCCTCGGCGTCCACGGTGACGGTGCCGGATTCGATCTTGGACAGATCCAAGATGTCGCTGATCAGGTTGAGCAGGTCGGTGCCGGCGCCATGAATGGTGCGGGCGAAATCCACCTGCTTGAGCGAGAGATTCTGATCGGGATTATCCGCCAATTGCTGGCCCAGGATCAGGATCGAGTTCAAGGGCGTGCGCAGCTCGTGGCTCATATTGGCCAGGAATTCGGACTTGTATTTGGAAGTAAGCGCCAATTCGCTGGCCTTTTCCTCCAGCGCGCGGCGAGCCTGCTCGATTTCCTGATTCTTGCGCTCCACTTCGACATTCTGCTCGGCCAGCTCGCGCGCATTCTGCCCGAGCTGCTCGTTGGTCTGCTGCAATTCCTTCTGTTGGGCCTGAAGCTCGCCGGCCAGTTGCTGGGACTGTTTGAGCAGAGCTTCGGTCTGCATCGTCGCTTCGATCGAATTGAGCATGATGCCGATATTGGCGGTCAATTGCTCCAGGAACGCGATCTGCAGGTCGGTGAAATCCTTGAGGGACGACAGTTCGATCACCGCCTTGACCTGGCTCTCGAACAGGATGGGCAGCACGATGATATTCTTGGGCACCACTTTCATCAGGGCTGAGGAGATCGGCACCGCGCCCTCGACATCCGACACCAGCAGCGTGCGCTTGTCCTGGGCGCATTGGCCGATCAGCCCTTCGCCCATCATGAAGCTCCTGGGATGGCCGTCCACCGGATGATCGGCGTATGAAGCAAGCAATTGCAGCCTCGGCGCGTCGCCCGAATTCATCTGATAAATCACGCCCATCTGCGCATCCACCAGCGGCGTCAGTTCCGTCAGCAACATGCGCCCCACGGTCGTAAGGTCGCGTTGTCCCTGCAGCATGTTGGTGAATTTGGCCAGGTTCGTCTTGAGCCAGTCCTGCTCGGTGTTGCGATCGGTGGTGAGGCGCAGATTGCCGATCATGGTGTTGATATTGTCCTTGAGCTCGGCCACTTCGCCGCGCGCATTCACCTGGATCGAGCGCGTCAGGTCGCCTTTGGTCACCGCAGTCGCCACCTCGGCGATGGCGCGCACCTGGGTGGTAAGATTGGCCGCCAGAAGGTTGACGTTCCCGGTCAGGTCCTTCCAGGTGCCCGCTGCGCCCGGCACATAGGCCTGGCCGCCCAAGCGGCCTTCCACACCCACTTCGCGGGCCACCGTCGTCACCTGATCGGCGAAGGTGGCGAGCGTCGCCGTCATATTGTTGATGGTCTCGGCCAGGGCAGCCACTTCGCCCTTGGACTTCACGGTGAGGTTCTGCTTGAGCTCACCGTCGGCGACGGCGGTCACGACTTTCACGATGCCGCGTACTTGCTCCGTCAGGTTGGCCGCCATCACGTTCACCGTGTCGGTCAAATCCTTCCAGGTGCCGGCAACGCCGGGCACTTGCGCCTGTCCGCCCAGCCGTCCCTCGGTGCCCACTTCGCGGGCCACGCGGGTCACCTCCGAGGCGAAGGCGTTGAGCTGATCCACCATCGTGTTGATGGTGTTCTTGAGTTCCAGGATTTCCCCTTTCACGTCCACCGTGATCTTGCGCGAGAGGTCGCCGCGCGCCACGGCCGTGGTCACTTCGGCGATGTTGCGCACTTGGGCGGTCAGATTGCCCGCCATGAAATTGACCGAGTCGGTCAGATCTTTCCAGGTGCCGTCCACGCCGGGCACCACAGCCTGGCCACCCAGCTTGCCGTCCGTGCCCACTTCACGGGCAACGCGCGTCACTTCGGCGGCGAAAGAACGAAGCTGCTCCACCATCGTGTTGAGGGTTTCCTTGAGCTGCTGGATCTCGCCGCGCACGTCCACCGTGATCTTCTTCGACAGGTCGCCCCCGGCAATGGCTGTCGCCACTTCTGCAATGTTGCGCACCTGGGCGGTCAGGTTCGACGCCATGAAATTCACATTATCGGTCAGGTCCTTCCATGTACCGGCGACGCCGGGCACCTGCGCCTGGCCGCCCAGCTTGCCCTCGGTGCCCACTTCGCGCGCCACGCGCGTCACCTCGGCGGCGAAAGCGTTCAACTGGTCCACCATGATGTTGATCGTGTTCTTGAGCTCCAGGATTTCGCCCTTCACGTCCACGGTGATCTTGCGCGAAAGGTCGCCGCGCGCCACCGCGGTGGTGACTTCGGCGATGTTGCGAACCTGGGTGGTAAGGTTGGCGGCCAAAAGATTGACGTTGTCGGTCAAGTCCTTCCAGGTGCCCGCCGCGCCGGGCACGTTTGCCTGCCCGCCCAAGCGGCCCTCGGTCCCCACTTCGCGCGCCACGCGGGTCACTTCGCCCGCGAAGCGGTTTAGCTGGTCTACCATGGTGTTGAGCGTTTCCTTCAGCTGAAGGATTTCGCCGCGTACGTCCACTGTGATCTTGCGCGAGAGGTCGCCGCCCGCGATGGCCGTTGCAACCTCGGCGATGTTGCGGACTTGCGCGGTCAAATTGCCCGCCATGGAATTGACCGAGTCGGTCAAGTCCTTCCAGGTGCCGGCGACACCGGGCACTTCGGCCTGGCCGCCCAGCTTGCCGTCGGTGCCGACTTCGCGGGCCACGCGCGTCACTTCGCCCGCGAATGCGTTCAGCTGATCCACCATCGTGTTGATGGTTTCCTTCAGCTGAAGGATCTCACCCGAGACGTTCACCGTGACCTTCTTCGACAGGTCGCCTTGCGCCACTGCGGTCGCCACTTCGGCGATGTTGCGCACCTGGGCGGTCAGGTTGGACGCCATCGAATTCACGGAATCGGTCAAGTCGTTCCAGGTGCCGGCGACACCGCGCACCACCGCCTGGCCGCCCAGCTTGCCTTCGGTTCCCACTTCGCGGGCCACGCGGGTGACTTCCGACGCAAAGGCGTTCAGTTGGTCCACCGTCGTGTTGATCGTCTCCTTCAATTGAAGGATCTCGCCGCGCACATCCACCGTGATTTTCTTGGACAAGTCGCCATTGGCGATTGCCGTGGTCACTTCGGCGATGTTGCGCACTTGCGCCGTCAGGTTCGACGCCATGAAGTTGACATTGTCGGTCAAATCCTTCCAGGTGCCGGCGACGCCCAGCACGTTGGCCTGGCCGCCCAGCCTCCCGTCCGTGCCCACTTCGCGGGCCACGCGCGTCACTTCGCCCGCAAACGCATTCAGCTGGTCCACCATCGTGTTGACGGTTTCCTTCAGCTGAAGGATTTCACCCGACACATTCACTGTGATCTTCTTCGAGAGGTCGCCGCCGGCGATTGCGGTCGCCACTTCGGCGATATTGCGCACTTGGGCCGTAAGGTTCGACGCCATGAAGTTCACATTGTCGGTCAGGTCCTTCCAGGTGCCCGCCACGCCAGGCACCCCCGCCTGACCGCCCAGCTTGCCTTCGGTGCCCACTTCGCGGGCCACGCGCGTCACTTCCGACGCGAACGCATTGAGCTGGTCCACCATCGTGTTGATGGTGTCCTTGAGTTCGAGGATTTCGCCGCGGACCGACACCGTGATCTTGCGCGAAAGGTCGCCGCGCGCCACGGCGGTGGTCACCTGGGCGATGTTGCGCACCTGGTCGGTGAGGTTGCCGCACATGGCGTTCACCGAGTCGGTCAAATCCTTCCAGGTGCCGGCGACGCCGGGCACCAGCGCCTGGCCGCCCAGCTTGCCTTCGGTGCCCACTTCGCGGGCCACGCGCGTCACTTCCGAGGCGAAGGAGCGCAGCTGATCCACCATGGTGTTGATGGCTTCCTTCAATTGAAGGATTTCGCCGCGCACGTCTACGGTGATCTTTTTCGAGAGGTCGCCATTGGCAACTGCGATGGTCACCTCGGCGATGTTGCGCACCTGGGCCGTGAGGTTCGACGCCATGGAGTTGACGCTTTCCGTCAAATCCTTCCACACGCCGGTCACCTCGCGCACTTGCGCCTGGCCGCCCAGCTTGCCTTCCGTGCCCACTTCGCGGGCCACGCGCGTCACTTCAGACGTGAATACCGAGAGCTGTTTGATCATCGTGTTGACGATGTTGGCCGAGCGCAAGAACTCGCCTTTGAGCGGGCGCCCGTCCACGTCGAGATTGACGGTCTGAAGCAGATCGCCCTTGGCTACCGCGGCAATGGCGCGCGTGACTTCGCCGGTCGGCCAGAGCAGATCGTCAATCAATGTGTTGACGGAATTTTCCATCTCGCCCCAGGCGCCGCGGCCCGCGTCCAGCTTGACCCGCTGACGGGTGCGACCCTCTTTGCCCACCACGTTTCCCACCAGTTCCAGCTGATGGGCCATTCTTTCATTGGCCGAGATGATGTCGTTGAAGGTGTCCGAAATCTTGCCCGCGATGCCGGTCTGATTGCCGGGCAGCCGCACCGAGAAATCGCCCGCCTGCATCGCCTGCAGCGCTTTGAGCAGTTCATCCGGCGCGAAATCCAGGCCCTGCATGGAGCCGGGGAAAGCCTCAACGACGCCGTTCGTATGAGACTCGATGATGCCGCCATTGGGATGGTCGGGCTGCGTCGGGTGATCCTGCCTCAAGTGAACCCTCCCCGCGCCGGCACGCGATCGAGCCGGCAACGCTTCTTCAACTAGATGTTTGACCGGTGGCCAGCGGCGGCGGGCGCCCTTCCCTCGAATCTACCCCCGCGTCCCCCAAAGCCTACGGACCCTTCTGCCGAACGCGCAGCCAAAGTTCCCGTTCCCGCGTCCAAGCCGGATTTTTGAAAAAACCCGGCCCTTGTGCGGTAGCGCACGCAAACTTGGCCTAAAACCGCTGGCCGTTCATAGACCCTGGAGCTCCCGGATGCGCCGGATCAGCTCGGCGATCTTCCGGTTCTCCTCGGCAAACCGGGAATGGGCACCCTCGTCCGCAAGCGCCATCGGAGGAGGCACCGCGTCGCTCGCGCGGGCATAGGCCGTCTTCAACTCCGCGAACAGTTCGCGCAGTTCTTCGGCCTTGCCATCTTGATCTTTTGCCGCCATGGCCAGTCCCTGGCCCCGCGATCGTCGTCCATCCAAGTGGGAGCGCTATCCGGAATTCGTGGCGCTTTTATGCTGAAGCTGCTATGCGGATCCAGTGGTTCCCTGGCCGCGGGAATAGACGCAATCGAGTCCACGCCACACTTCCACCAGGTCGCCGTCTTCGACCAAGCTTTGCGCGCGCCTGATTGCGGCGTGATCGCTCACATGCGAACAGGCATAGATCACCGGACCCTTGCCTTCCTTTTTTACGATGCGGATTTCGTAAGCGTCCAAAGGCACGACTCCGTCGCTTCGCGAAAAACATTCAAAGCCTCTCGGCACTCTTCTGTCCACTGAATTTGCACTTACTTAAATTGAAAAATTTGAAGAGATTTTTTTTGCATACGTGCAAATGCGAAAAGCTTTCATGTTTTTTTTGCCGTGCGCCGCTTTGACAAGAGTTCTCGATTTCCCGAACATTTCGCGCCCGCACAAAGGACCGGCAAAGGCGTTTGCCTTGGAACCGGCGCCTACCTAATATTGGCGTAGGAATCTTTCGGGCGATGGGGTCAACATGTTGCGGATTTTCGGACAAATGGGCGCGGGCGTGGCGCTCCTGCTGGTTTTGGCGGGTGGAGCTGTCGCGCAAGCCCCGGCCCCCGCATCCACCTCGGAGATGCTGGATGAATCGGCCCCGGCGGGCGCCAATTACGATAAGGCGGAATTCCGCTTCTGGGCTCCGGACGGCGTCGCAAGGCTGGACGGCATCCTGGTGCTCAACCCCGGTTCGAACGGCGATGGCCGGGCTCAGGCCGCCGATTCCACTTGGCGGAGTTGGGCGGCCAGTCACAAGCTCGCGATCGTCGCCACCTATTTCACAGACAAAGTCCCGTCCTTCGTGGAAGATTATGCCGATGTCAGCAAAGGCTCGGGCCAGGCGCTGCTCAACGCCATCAATTCCTTTGCCAGCCGCTCAAATCATCCCGAATTGGCATCCGCGCCGCTGGTCTTGTGGGGCATGTCGGCGGGCGGCGAAGTGAATTACGAATTGGCGGCCTGGATTCCAGATCGCGTCGCCGCCTTTGTCGTCAATAAAGGTAATTTCTATTACACCGGCATCGCGTCCAAGGCGACGCGCGCCATACCCGCCTTGCTGTTCGTAGGCAATGACGACATGGAATACCGCAAAACGGCGGTCACCGGCATCTTTGCCATGAACCGGCGACCGGGAGCCCTTTGGGCCTTGGTACAAGAGCCTAACACGCCGCACGCTGTGGGCCGTTCCGATGTGATGTCGCGTATGTTCTTCGACGACGTGCTGCCCCAGCGCATTCATTCCGGAAGCCCCTCCTTGAGCCCCATGGATCCTGCCAAGGGCTGGCAAGGCGATCTGGACAAGAAGACCATTGCGGCGCTCGCGCCCGGCGCCAAGGTGCCGGACACGCCCACCGTGTGGCTGCCGAATGAACGGATGGCGAAAGCGTGGGTGGCGGTAGAGACAGGCCAGCCATTTTAATTCCCCCTCTGATCTTTGCGGGCCCGAGGGCCGGCTACGAACCCACCAGCACGATTCGCGTGGGGGCAGGCAGGGCACAACCAAGCCTCAAGAACATTCGGCGGCTGATCCAATTTCAGACCGATAGGTCCATACGTGTGCCGGCGGAAAATTCCGCAAGATTGCGCGCTTCGTAAGCGTCACGCCCTGGCCCGCCGTCACCGGCGGCCGCCAGCTATAGGACAGTTGAATGAACAGGCCTCCCGCGCCCTGGCAAGCGAGTGCGCGTTCGAGCAATGCGCGCCGGGCGGCTTGGGGAAAGTGGAGCAACGGCAGTCCTGATACCAAAGCGGCCACTCGCGCGTGTGGCGGCAGGAAGCAATCAAAGACCAGCGCGTCGCCGCGGCGTACGTCCAAGCCGGGAAAGCGGGTCTCGAGCGGGGCGATGAAGCTTTGCTCCCGCTCGATGGCCAGGATGCGTTCGCGGCCTACGCGCCGTTCCAGCGCGGCCGTGACGGCGCCGGTGCCGGGACCCAGTTCGACGACAAGGCCCGGGCGGGAAGGGTCCAGCTCGGCGGCGATGGCTTCGGCCAGGACGGGGCTCGACGGAGCGGGCGCCGATACGCCCTTGGGATTGCGGATCAGGCCACGCAGGAACGCGCCGTAACTGAGCGGCTGGGCACCGTCGTGCATTGGGAAGTCCCAGGGTTTCAAAAACGAAATGCCTGAGCGGGAAGCAGGTTCCTGGATCCAGAACTCGGCAATTCCTCGCCATGGCCGAAGCCTGCCCATGGAGGACAACTCAATTCCCTTCGGATGTCTCTAACCCAGTACAACCAACAGGTCTTTGGCATCGATCTGGGCGCCGGGACTGACGAGCAGCTCCATCACGACGCCATCCCGGACCGCGTGAAGCGCTGTCTCCATCTTCATCGCCTCGATTGTGACAAGCACGTCGCCCGCCCTCACGGCCTCGCCCTTCTTCACCGCGATGGTGGAGATGGCGCCGGGCATCGGGGCGGCGACATGGGCATCATTGCCCTCTTCCGCCTTGCGGCGCACTTCCACTATGGGCTTGGCCGAACGGTTCGGCACCTTGACGTTCCGGGGCTGGCCGTTGAGCTCGAAAAAGACCCGCACTCTCCCTTCCTCGTCGGTCTCGCCGACGGTCTGCAGCCTGACCACCAGGGTCTTGCCGCGCTCGAGCTCGACAATGATCTCTTCGCCCGGCTTCATGCCATAGAAGAAGACCGGCGTGGGCAGTACCGAGACCGGACCATAGCGGTTCTGCAGGGCGGCATAGTCGGTGAAGACCTTGGGATACATGAGATAGGAGAGAAGCTCGTTGCCGACGAGCGGACGGCCGATCCTGGCCTGGAGGTCGTTCTGTGCCTGATCCATGTCGGCGGCGGGCATATGCGCGCCGGGCCGCTCGGTTATGGGCGTCATGTCCTTGAGCACCTTGGCCTGCAGCTTTTTGGGCCATCCGCCCAGGGGCTGGCCCAGGTCGCCGCGCAACATGTCGACCACCGAAGCCGGAAACGCCATGTCGCGTTTCGGGTCCAGCACGTCCTCGCTGGAAAGTCCTTGCGACACCATCATTAGCGCCATATCGCCCACGACCTTCGACGAAGGCGTGACCTTGACGATGTCGCCGAACAGATCGTTGGCGGCGCGATAGGCCTTGGCGACTTCGTGCCAGCGCGTCTCCAGGCCCAGCGAGCGTGCCTGCTCCTTCAGATTGGTGAATTGCCCGCCCGGCATCTCATGCAGATAGACCTCGGACGCGCCCGCCTTGAGGTCGCTTTCGAAGGCGGCATATTGGGTGCGCACCGCTTCCCAATAAAAGCTGATCTGCCGAATCGCTTCCGGATCGAGACCGGGATCGCGCGGCGTGTGGCGCAGCGCCTCGACCAGCGAACCCAGGCAAGGCTGCGAGGTCGTGCCCGACATCGCGTCCATCGCGCCGTCCACCGCGTCCACGCCCGCATCGACTGCCGCCAGAACCGTGGCCCCGGCGATGCCAGAGGTATCATGGGTATGGAGATGGATGGGCAGGCCGATCTCGCTTTTCAGCGCCGAGACCAGCACACGCGCCTGTGCGGGCTTTAGCAGCCCCGCCATATCCTTGATCGCGAGGATATGGCAGCCGGCACTCTCCAGCTCCTTTGCCATCGTCACATAATAGGCAAGATCGTATTTGGATCGCGCGGGATCGAAAAGATCGCCGGTATAACAGATCGCGCCTTCGGCAAGCTTTCCCGCATCGCGCACCGCGTCGATGGCCACGCGCATATTCTCGACCCAGTTGAGACAGTCGAAGATGCGGAACAGATCCATGCCCGCATCGGCGGTGCGGCGCACGAATTCCTTCACCACATTGTCGGGATAATTCGTATAGCCCACGCCATTGGCGCCGCGCAGCAGCATCTGCGTGAGGATGTTGGGCACGCGCTCCCGGATCCTTGCCAGCCTCTCCCAAGGGTCCTCGCTCAGAAAGCGCATCGCCACGTCGAAAGTCGCTCCACCCCAGCATTCCAGGGAAAGAAGCTGCGGCAGCCCGTTCGCATAGGCCGAAGCGATGCCCGCGATGTCATAGGTGCGCACGCGCGTGGCGAGCAGGGATTGATGCCCGTCGCGCATCGTGGTGTCGGTGATCAAAACCTGGTT
>DATFSP010000071.1:0-7228 GCA_035262545.1 Rhizomicrobium sp.
CGACGATCCCGGCGCGGCGGTGGCGGAAGTGGCCCGCGTGATGGCGCCGGGCGCGCGGCTTTTGATCGCCGACTTTGCGCCCCATCAGTTGGAATTCCTGCGCGACGATTATGCCCATCGCCGGCTGGGATTCTCCGACCGCGAGGTGGAAGGCTGGTTCGCGGGCGCGGGCCTCAAGAGTGGTGAGAGTGAAACCATTGCCCCTGTCCAGCCTTCGGCTGAGAAACTCACGGTCAAATTATGGATGGCCGCCGCCAAAAGCGCGCCCAAGGAAAAGCTCAAAGAGGCGGCATGAGTCTCAAGGATCTTATAGGTAACGGACGGCCTCTTTCGGTGTCGTTCGAATTCTCACCGCCCAAGACGGACGAGGCGGAAGCCGCGCTTTGGGCGGCGATCAAGCGGTTGGAGCCGCTGCAGCCTGGATTTGTCTCAGTCACATACGGCGCAGGCGGTTCGACCCGCGAGCGCACCCATGCCACCGTCAAGCGCATCGTCGAGGAAACCTCGCTCAAGCCCGCCGCGCATCTCACTTGCGTGGGCGCTTCGCGGAGCGAGATCGATGAGATCGTGCGGTCTTATTGGGACTCCGGCATCCGGCATATTGTGGCGCTGCGGGGCGATATGCCCGGCATGGCCGGTCCGTATCGGGCACATCCAGAAGGCTATTGTTCCACGCCGGACTTGATCGAAGGCATCCGCCGCACTGCGCCATTCGAGATCAGCGTCTCCTTTTACCCGGAGCGCCATCCCGACTCGCCTAATAACGGCCATGACATTCAGTTGCTGAAGGCAAAAATGGATGCCGGCGCCAGCCGCGCCTTGGGGCAATTCTGCTTCGACAATGACGCCACCGCGCGCTTCCGCGACGACGCGGCCAAGGCTGGGGTCACCATTCCCGTCATTCCCGGCATCATGCCAACCACCGCGTTCCGCGGGGTGCAGCGCATGGCGGCAAAATGCGGCGCGTCGATTCCCGTCTGGCTCACGCACGCCTATGACGGACTGGACGATGATGTAGAATCCAGGCGCGTCGTCGCCGCCGCAGTGCTGGCAGACCAGGTGCAGCAGCTGCGCAAATTGGGTTTCGACCAGTTTCACTTTTACACGCTCAACCAAGCCAATCTCAGCTATGCCGCCTGCCGGCTGCTGGGTCTGCGCCCTTGCGGCTTGAGGCCTGAGGATTTGTCATGAGTAGCGCTCGTATCGCCCGTCTGGATTGGATGCATAAGGAGGCGAAGAAGCGCCTTCTGCTCCTCGACGGTTCCTGGGGCGTGATGATCCAGGGTTTTAAACTCAAGGAAGAAGATTTCCGCGGGCCTCGCTTCGATAATCATGTCAGCGAGCTCAAGGGCAACAACGACCTTCTCACCCTCACCAAGCCCGAGATTATCCGCGATATCGGCCGCCAATATCTGGAAGCAGGAGCCGATTTCATCGAGACGAATACGTTCAATTCCAATTTCACCAGCCAGGAGGATTACGGCCTGGGCCATCTGGTTGGCGAATTGAACGAGGCGGGCGCCAGGCTCGCCCGCGAATTGTGCGACGAATATGCGACCGCGGACCGGCCGCGTCTGGTAGCCGGAGTATTGGGCCCAGCCAACCGCACCGCTTCGATCTCACCTGATGTGAATGATCCGGCGTATCGCAACATCACCTTTGACGAGTTGCGCGCAACCTATCGCGAAGCGGCGCGGGGATTGGTGGTTGGTGGCGCCGACGTCTTGATGATCGAAACCGTGTTCGATACGCTCAACTGCAAAGCGGCGATCTTCGCCATTGAAGAAGTCTTAGCCGAACTCGGTTTGCGTTTGCCGGTTTGGATCTCGGGAACCATCACGGATTTGTCCGGCCGCACCCTCACTGGCCAGACCCCGGAAGCCTTTTGGCATTCGGTGCGCCATGCCAATCCCTTCGCCATCGGATTGAATTGCGCGCTGGGCGCGAAGGAGCTTCGCCCCTATATCGCAGATCTGGCGGCGGCGGCTGACACGCTGGTAAGCGCTCATCCCAATGCGGGCCTGCCCAATGAATTCGGCGGCTATGACGAGACGCCGGATTCCATGGCGGCGATGATCGAGGAATTCGCCCGCTCGGGCCTGGTCAATATCGTGGGCGGCTGCTGCGGCACAAAGCCCGAGCACATCAAGGCATTTGGCCAGGCGATTAAGGATGTGCCGCCGCGCGTGGTTCCGGAAAAACCCAGATTCATGCGCTTGTCGGGGCTCGAGCCCTTCACGCTCACGCCCGATCTCAATTTCATCAATGTGGGCGAGCGCACCAACATCACCGGCTCGGCAAAATTCCGCAAATTGATCGCCGCCAATGATTACGAGCAGGCGCTGGAAGTGGCGCGTGGCCAGGTCGAAAATGGCGCCCAGATCATTGACATCAACATGGACGAGGGCCTGATCGACTCCGAGGCGGCGATGACGCGCTTCGTCAACTTGATCGCGGGCGAGCCCGACATCGCCAAGGTGCCCCTAATGATCGACAGCTCCAAATGGAGCGTGATCCAGGCCGGACTCAAATGTTGCCAGGGCAAGGCGATCGTCAATTCCATTTCGCTCAAGGAAGGCGAGGAACTGTTCATTGAGCATGCCCGCGAAGTGAGACGTTTCGGCGCCGCCGTGGTGGTGATGGCGTTCGATGAACAAGGCCAGGCCGACACGCGCGGGCGCAAGATCGAAATCTGCCGCCGCGCCTATGACATTCTCGTCGACAAGGTGGGATTTCCGCCGGAAGACATTGTCTTCGATCCCAATATTTTTGCGGTCGCCACCGGCCTGGAAGAACATAACGAATATGGCAAGGCCTTCATCGAGTCTGCAGAGGTGATCCGTAGCGAATTGCCCCATGTGCATATTTCCGGCGGCGTCTCCAATTTCTCTTTCTCGTTCCGCGGCAATGAGAGAGTGCGCGAGGCGATGCACAGCGTATTCCTGTTCCACGCCATCAGGGCGGGTATGGATATGGGCATCGTCAATGCCGGACAGCTATCGGTCTATCAGGACATTCCCACCCCCTTGCGCGAAGGCATCGAGGATGTGTTGTTCAACCGCCGGGCGGACGCTACAGAAAGGCTTCTGGCACTGGCCAACGAGTACAAAGTCGAGGGTGGAGAGACCGATGTTGAAGACGCCGCCTGGCGGGCGCTTCCGGTCAACGACCGCATCACTCATGCCATGGTGCACGGTATCGACTCCTTTATCGTCGAGGACACCGAAGTAGCGCGCCGGGAGGCGGCCAGGCCCTTGGACGTGATCGAAGGTCCCCTGATGGCTGGCATGAATGTGGTGGGCGACCTGTTCGGCTCGGGCAAGATGTTCCTGCCGCAGGTGGTCAAGTCGGCGCGCGTGATGAAAAAGGCGGTGGCCTATCTTCTGCCATTCATGGAGGCAGGCACATCCGCCGCCCAGGAAAGCGCCGGGCGCATCGTGATGGCAACGGTGAAGGGCGACGTGCACGATATCGGCAAGAACATCGTGGGCGTGGTCCTGCAATGCAACGGCTATGAGGTAATCGATCTGGGTGTGATGACGCCGGCGCAGAAGATTCTGGACACGGCCCGCGAGAAACAGGCCGACGCCATTGGTCTCTCGGGTCTGATAACGCCGTCCCTCGACGAGATGGTCCATGTCGCCTCCGAGATGGAGCGGCAGGGTTTCGACATTCCACTTTTGATTGGCGGCGCGACGACGTCGCGGGTCCACACGGCAGTCAAGATCGATCCCCATTACCGGCGCGGCCAAACTGTTTATGTCACCGATGCGTCCCGCGCGGTAGGCGTGGCGTCAAATCTTCTCTCCCAGGAGAACCGCGCGCGCTTCGCTGCGGACGTTCGCCAGGAATATGAGATGCTCGCCAAAAACCACGCCAATCAGCGCAGCGGCGGCAGAAGGTTGTCGCTGGCGCAGGCCCGCGCCAATCGCGCCAGGCCGGATTTCGCGAATTACGCGCCGCCACAGCCCAAATACTTCGGCACCAGAACCTTTGAAAATTACGACCTCAAGGATCTGGCTAACTATATCGACTGGGGTCCTTTCTTCCAGACCTGGGAATTGGCGGGACCCTTCCCGCAGATTCTCGATGATGAAAAAGTGGGCAAGGCGGCGCGCGACCTCTATGCCGACGCACAGAAGATGCTGAAACGCATTGTGGACGGGAAATGGCTCACCGCCAGCGCGGCGATCGGCTTCTGGCCGGCCAACCAGATGGAAGACGACATTGTGGTGTACGGCGACAAGGCGCGGAAATTCCCCATCGCCACCCTGCACACTCTCCGTCAGCAAATGGCGCGCGAGCAGGGGCGTCCCAATCTGGCGCTGGCGGATTTCATCGCGCCGCCGGGCATCGCCGATTACATCGGCGGTTTCGTCGTCACCGCCGGCATCGGTGAAGAGGAACACATCAAGGCGTTCGAGGCCGCCAAGGATGACTATTCCGCCATCCTGCTGCGGGCGCTTTCCGACCGGCTGGCGGAAGCTTTCGCGGAGCGCATGCACGAAAAAGTGCGCAAGGATTATTGGGGCTATGCCACCGAGGAGCAATTCTCCAATGACGAGCTGATCGCGGAGAAATATCGCGGCATCCGCCCCGCGCCGGGCTATCCCGCTCAGCCCGAACACAGCGAGAAGGCGACGCTCTTCAAGCTCCTGGACGCCGAGCACAAGATCGGCATCAGACTGACGGAAAATTTCGCCATGTGGCCGGGCTCTTCCGTGTCGGGCTTCTACTACGCCCATCCCGAGAGTCGATATTTTGGCGTCGGCAAGATCGAGCGCGACCAGGTGGAAGATTACGCCCGCCGCAAGAATTGGACCTTGGGCGAAGCCGAGCGCTGGCTGGCGCCATTGCTGAACTATAACTCCCGCGCCGTGGACGCCGCCTAGGCTCTCGCGCGCGGTGCACCGATTGGGTTAAACAGCCCTCATGTCTATCTGGGGAAAAGTTAGCGGGGCGGCGGCTGGACTGTTGGTTGGCGGCCCCGTTGGCGCGCTCGTGGGCGCAGTCGCCGGTCACTTCCTGTTCGACCGTGCGTCCGACCCCGGCGTGGTCTTCACGATCGCGATCATCGCGCTGGCCGCCAAGATGGCGCGGGCGGGCGGCGACGCCAGCGACGAGGAGTTCGCCATATTTCGCCGCATATTCGGCGTGCCACCCGACGAGGAAGCGAATGTGCGGCGCATCTTCAATCTGGCGCGTCAGGATGTGGCGGGTTATGAGGCCTATGCCGGTCAGATCGCGCAGCTCTTCAGGGGCAATCCCGCTATGCTTGAGGACATTCTCGACGGATTGTTCGAAATCGCCAAGCGCGACGGCGTGCTTCATCCCGAGGAGAATATCTTTCTGGAGCGGGCGGCGGACATATTCGGTTTCGCGCCCAACGAATTTCGCCGCATCCGCGCCAGCCATTTCGCGCCGGAATTGACCGATCCCTATGTGATATTGGGCCTTTCCTATGCCGCAGACGAGGACGAAATCAGGCGCACCTATCGCCGCCTGGTGCGCGAGAACCATCCCGACAGTCTGGTGGCGCGCGGCGTTCCGGAAGAATTCGTCAAGCTCGCCAACGACAAACTGGCCGCCATCAACGGTGCTTACGCGAAAGTCCTGGCCGAGCAGGGCCTCAGATGATGCAGATAGACCGGCCGTCGCCTAACCGGGATTCGCGTGGGGATGCCACCATCGATATGTTGGTGCTCCATTTCACCGGCATGCAAAGCGGAGAAGCGGCGCTGGCGCGAATGTGCGATCCGGCGGCAAAAGTCTCGGCGCACTACGCCATCGACGAGGATGGCACTGTTTATGCGATGGTGCCGGAAGAGGCGCGCGCCTGGCATGCAGGCGTTTCCTATTGGGCCGGTGCGCGCGACATCAATGCCCGATCCATCGGGATCGAACTGGTCAATCCCGGCCATGAATTCGGTTACCGCGCTTTTCCGGCCGGCCAGATCGTTTCGTTGGTCGGACTCGCAACAGCAATTCTCGCCCGCCGTCCCATTCCCCCCTGGCGCGTGGTGGGACATAGCGACGTTGCTCCGATGCGCAAGGAGGATCCCGGCGAATTGTTTCCCTGGAAGCAGCTCGCCGCAGAGGGGATCGGGCTTTGGCCAGTCCGGGGAGATGATCCCGGCGAGGCGCGGGTGACCGAACTTTTGGAGCGCTATGGTTACGACCCCGGCGTGCCGGTGGGAAAAAACCTTACGGCCTTCCAACGCCATTTCCGTCCCACCCGCGTAGACGGCATGGCTGATGCTGAGACTCGTGCGCTGCTCGCGGGCCTGGTTGCGCTCTATGATGCCGAAAAAGGGAATGCGCAATGAAAACCATGGGACTGTTGGCAGGAATGAGCTGGGAATCCTCCTCGGTCTATTACCAACTGATCAACCGCCAGGTGCAACAGCGGCTAGGCGGCGTGCATTCGGCCAAGGCATTGATCTATTCCTTCGATTTCGGCGAAGTCTCCCGCCTCCAACAATCCGCTCGCTGGGACGAAGCGGCTTCGCTGTTGTCCGGCGTGGGACAGACATTGGCGAAGGGAGGAGCGGATTTCCTCGCCATCTGCTGCAACACCATGCATCTGATGGCGGACGAGGTGCAGCGCGCTGCGGGCGTTCCCTTGCTTCACATCGCCGATCCGTTGGGCCAGGCGGCGAAGAAGGCCGGCATGACGAAGCTGGGCCTGATTGGCACGCGCTTCACCATGGACGAGCCGCGCATCATCGCCGACCGCCTGCGCCAGAAATTCGGCCTTGAAGTGATCCTGCCCGATGCCGCAGGACGCGAAACCATCGACAGCATCATTCAGACCGAGTTGGTCAAGGGCGTCATCAAGGACGAGTCCCGCGCCCGTTACCGCGCCGTGATGGCCAAGCTGGTCGAACAGGGCGCCGAAGCGATCATCCTGGGCTGCACCGAAATTCCGCTTCTGGTGAGCCAAGCCGACGCCAGGGTGCCGCTCTACGACACAATGCAGCTGCACGCCGCGGCAATCGTGGATTTTGCGCTGGGTTGATATCCCGCGTATAACTCGCTCTGTCAGACGGCCGGGTGACCGCGGCATCGCGAGGTGTCGAGGAAAGTCCGGGCTCCACGGAAAGACGGTGCCGGTTAACGGCCGGCGGGGGCGAACCCAGGGATAGCGCCACAGAAATGACACCGCCTAAGACCCTAAAGGTCCGGCAAGGTTGAAATGGTGCGGTAAGAGCGCACCGCGGTCCTGGCA
>DATFSP010000072.1:0-7669 GCA_035262545.1 Rhizomicrobium sp.
ACAGTGACCGCGCAGACACCCACCAGCACCGCCACCGCAAGCGGCGGTAAGAGGAAATCCCAAGCCGAAACGCCGGCTGCTCGCGTCGCCACAAGTTCCTGGCTGCGGCTAAGGCGGGCAAAGACAAAAACACCGCCCAGAAGAATGGCAAAGGGCAACATCTTCTGGCCCAGATCGGGCAATTGCAGCACCGCCATTCCCACCACCACGGGTGTGCTGACAGAATGGGCGGCCGTGCGGTTCAAAAGATCGACAATGTCGATGGAGAAGGCGAGCAGCAGAAAGCCGCAATAGACCACCACTACGCCCAGGAAGAATTGCAGCGCCAGATAACGGTAGAGTGTCCAGGACCAGCTCATGCCACCGCCTCTTTGAGGCGCCGGCGGCGCTCCAGGATCGCGCTGGGACTGAAGCCCATCAGGACGCCCCAGGCCAGAAGCAATCCCAGGAAAGGGATGACATAAAAAAGTGCGTTCAAGGCGGGGTGGCTCGAAGCGGGACCAGCCACGCCATAGCCGGCGATACGCACCGCAGCAGCGGCCAGCGAAGCCATGGTGAGACGCATCGCCAGCGCGCCCCGCTGGCGGCGGCCTCTCAATATCGCAGCCAATGCAATCATGGCGAAGGCCAGGCAATAGAATGGCTGGGACAGCCGGTTGTTGGCTTCCGCCAGATAAGCTACGCGGACAGAAGCTGGAAGATTTGGCTCTTGTGGAGCGAGCAATTCGCTCAAGGAGCGCTCGTTAGTCTGACGCTGGCTCACCCTCGCCGGGCTTCCGAACTGATCGAGATCGAATACATCGCGGCGGAATTTCAGCACGGATAATTGACGGCCCGCTTGTGCGCTCTGCTCCACCGTGCCGTCCAACATGATTAGGCGCGTGCCGAGTGGAGTCTGCGCGAGCTGGCCGCGCTCGGCCAGATAGGTGACGGGGTGACTGGCGTCACGGCTATCATGGACCATGATGCCGCGAATCTGTCCGTCATTGCCCAGCAGGCGGATGAAAACGGTGAGTCCCGGCGCGGGTACGTTGAATTCGCCTTCGTTGAGCAGGGCGGCGCCAATATCCGCGCGGATGTCCAAGACCTTGGCGTTGAGCGCGCGCTGTCCCGCCGGCATCAGCCAAAGCGAGCAGGCCCAGGTGATCAACATCACGACCAGGGCTGCTGCAAAGACCGGGATCGCTAGCTGGCGCTGGCTGTAGCCGGCAGACGACATCACCACCAGCTCGCTATCGCTATTGAGCCGCGAGAGGGTGAAAAGCGTTCCGAAGAAAAAGGCGATCGGCGTGATGATGACCAGAAGGCCCGGCAGGATCAGGACGGTGAGATAAATGAAGGTGGGGGCGGATTGGCCCCGGTTGATCACCAAGTCCAGAAGTTTGAGCGATTGGGTAAGCAGAATGACGCAGGTCATCAGGAGGGTGAGCAGCGCCACTGGTCCCAGCAGCTGGCCCAGCAAATACCACGACAATCGGTTCCACGGACGGCGTGGCCGTCCGGCGTCAAGGCCGCTATGGTGACGCTCATTCATCTTTAGCCCTGCGCGCGGGCGGCCCCATGGACTTTCACCCCTCTCGCGATTCGGTAAACTAGCACTGCTTTTCCGCTCTTCGCCAACCCACAAATCTGGAGAAATTCATGCAGATTTCTTTCGCCGCGCTCGACCCCAAAGTCCAATCAGGAAGCTGGGTGGTGGCGATGCCCGAAGGCGGGAAATTGTCGCAAGGCGCGGCCAAGGCCGACCAGATCAGCGGCGGCGCCCTGAGCCGCGCGCTCAAATTCTCGCGCTTTACGGGAAAATCGGGACAATTTCTGGAAGTTGTGGCGCCGGAAGGTCTTGCGGCCTCCCGGATCCTGCTGCTTGGGCTGGGTAAGCCGGAGTCTGTGGATGGGAAGGCACTGGACGTGATCGGGGCACAGATCGTGGCACGGCTGGAAAGCGCAGGTGAAACAGCGGCCACTTTCGAGATCGATGTTCCCAAGGGCGCAAAAGTGAAAGCCGGCGAGGCGGCGGCCCATCTGGCGTTCGGCGCGCGGCTCAGGAGCTATAGCTTCGACAAATACCGCACCCGCAATCTCGACGAATATAAGAAACATCTCTCGACCCTGAAGGTGGCGACGGCGGACCTGGCCGCGGCCAAGAAGGCTTATCAGGCGCTGGATGCGGTGGGGGACGGCGTGATGCTCGCCCGCGATCTGGTCAATGAGCCGCCCAATGTCCTTTACCCGACCGAGTTCGCCCGGCGCGCCAAGGCGCTGACCAAGCTGGGCGTGAAGGTGGAAGTACTAGGTGAAGCGGAATTGAAGCGGCAAGGGTTCGGCGCGCTGCTGGGCGTCGGGCAGGGCAGTGCCCGGGAAAGTCAGCTTGTCGTGATGCAATGGCCGGGCAGCAAGAAGAAGAGCGAACCGGTGGCCTTCGTCGGTAAGGGCGTGTGTTTCGACTCCGGCGGCCTGTCGCTCAAGCCCGGTAGCGGTATGATGGGCATGAAAGGTGACATGGGCGGCGCTGCTGCCGTCACCGGCACCATGATGGCTTTGGCCACGCGCAAGGCGCGCGTTAATGCTGTGGGCGTGATCGGCCTGGTCGAGAATATGCCGGGGGGCGACGCCATCCGCCCCGACGATGTGCTGAAGTCCTTATCGGGGCAGACCATCGAGGTCCTCAATACCGACGCTGAGGGGCGGCTGGTACTGGCGGATGCACTCACCTACACCCAGCGCCGTTTCAAGCCAAAATTCGTGATCGACTTGGCGACACTTACTGGCGCCATAGTGCAGACGTTGGGATTCGAGCATGCCGGTGTTTTCTCCAACAATGACAAGCTGGCGGAACGGCTCAGCGAGGCGGGCCGCGCGACCGGCGAACGGGTATGGCGGCTGCCGCTTGACCCTGCCTATGACAAGATGATTCGTTCAAAGATCGCGGATGTGAAAAATATCGGTGGTGCCAATTCCGGGTCCATCACCGCCGCGCAGTTCCTGAAGCGGTTCATCGAGGACGGCACAGTGTGGGCGCATCTGGATATTGCGGGCGTCGCCTGGCAGGACGGCGAGCAGAAGCCCATGATCCCCAGCTGGGGCACGGGCTGGGGCGTCAATCTCCTCAACCGGCTGGTGCGAGAGCATTACGAAACGTGACCGAGACCCTCTTTTATCATCTAGAGCGGCGGCAGTTGGAAGACGTGTTGCCCGGGCTGATCGAGAAATCGCTGGAGCGCGGTTGGCGCGCGGTGATCAAGACTGAATCCTCGGAACGATCCGATGCGCTGGATAATCTGCTCTGGACCTATGACGAGGCGAGCTTCCTGGCGCACGCCCAATCGGGCGACGGCGATCCTAAATGGCAGCCCGTGCTGATCACCGTCGAGGACGAAAATCCCGCCGGCGCGCAAATTCTGTTCTGTGTGGGCGGAACCGAGCCGTCAGACTGGAGTTCGCTGTTATCGCTTGAGCGTGTGGTCATGCTGTTCGATGGGCGCGATCAGAACTTTTTGGAGCGGGCTCGAACCGCCTGGAAAAAAGCCAAAGACGCGGGCCACGAAGTAACCTATTGGAAGGAATCGCCATCCGGCAAATTCGAGAAGCAGGGTTGAATGTTATACGGTATCGGTCTTCCCACCCTGATCATCGACTTGGCGTTGGCGTATCACGTGATACGCACCGGCCGTTCTTTTCTTTGGATACTGGCGATTGGGATCCTGCCGCCCTTCAGTTGGATCGCCTATGGCGTCTTTGCCATCCTTCCCGATATGTGGTCGAGCGCGCCGGCCAGGCGTTTTGCCGATAATGTGGTGAATGCGGCTGACCCGGGGCGCGGCTTCCGCGAGAAACAACGCCAGGTGGCTACAGTGGGCTCGGCCGACGCCAAGCGGGCACTTGCCGAGGAGTGCATCCGCATGGGCCGTTTCTCCGACGCGGTGGAGCTTTATGAAAGCGCCATGTCGGGACCGTTAGGCGCCGGCGATCCCGCCCTTTTGAAAGGCTTGGCGCGGGCAAAGATGCTATCCGGCGATGGCGCGGCGGCGGAAAGCCTGTTCCAACAGCTTAAGAATACCGACCCTGCTGCGTTCGACGCCGACGCCGAGTTGGATTATGCGCGCGCGCTCGCGCTCCAAGGCAAGAATGATCCGGCGATCAGGCAATATGAAAGCGTGGTGCCACGTTATCCGGGCGAAGAGGCCCGCTGCCGGTTTGCGCTGTTGCTGGAGCAGTTGGGCCAAGAGCAGCGCGCGCAGCAATTGTTCGGCGAGATTCTGGACTCCGTGAAGGGTGCGCCCGGCTATTACCGGCGCAGGCAGGCAGAATGGACTCGTATCGCGCGCCAGCACACTAAGTGAAAGCGATCGCGCGGATCCTGCTCAAGTCTCTAAATCTCACGCGGTTCTTCTGGCTATTCAGCTGCCGCCGCGCTTTCATATTCTTGCTGTGCCGCCAGCCATAAGCCTTCGGCGGCCGCGAGCTTGCGCGCGGCTTCTGCCCGTTTCTTCGAGACGGCGCTTCCCTTGGCGGGATCCCGGCTGAACAGCAGCGGGTCTGCCAGCGCGCGGTCGAGCTTGGCGAGTTCCGCTTGCAGCGATGAGATTTGGGATTCGGCCGATTCCACCCGATCCTTGAGCGGCTTGAGTTCGCGGCGCCGCTCTGCAGCGTTGCGGCGCACGCCCGTCTTGGTGGCCTTGGCTTGCGGCTCCGCGCGCCGCGGGGGCGCATTGTCGCCTGCGAGCAGGAAACGGCGGTAATCGTCGAGATCGCCTTCGAACGGCGCGACCTTGCCGTCCGCAACCAGCAGGAGGCTATCGGCGGTGGCTTCGAGCAAACGGCGATCATGGCTTACCAACACCACGGCGCCATCGAAATCGTTGAGGGCAGTGAGGAGCTCGTTGCGCGCGTCGATGTCGAGATGGTTGGTGGGCTCATCCAGGATCAGTAGATTAGGCTTATCCAGCGTGGCCAAGGCCAGCATCAGCCTGGCGCGCTCGCCGCCGGACAATTGTCCTACTTTGGTGAGCGCTTTCTCGGCCGAGAAACCGAAGCCGCCCAACTGCGTGCGTACTTCTTCCAAAGTCATTTTTGGGCGGAGCGCGGACAGCGTCTCGATCGGCGTCAACGATAGGTCAAGTTCTTCCTGCTGATGTTGGGCGAAATAACCCACGACCAGCTTGCGGGCGCGCACCAACTCGCCGCCCATGGTCTCAAGTTTGCCGGCCAACAATTTCGCCAAAGTGGATTTGCCGTTGCCATTTTTGCCCAGAAGCGCAATCCGGTCTTCCGGATCGAAACGCAGCGACAGGCCGGTGAGGATGGGCTTGCCTTCTTCATAACCCACGCTGGCGCGGTCCATGGTGATAAGCGGCGGATTGGCCCCGATCGCCGGAGGAATCCGGATCGGCGCCACATATTCATCGGCAGGTACTTCCACGACCGCCATCTTGGCCAGCATCTTGAGGCGGCTTTGCGCCTGGCGGGCCTTGGATGCTTTGGCGCGGAAACGGTCCACGAAAGCCTGCACATGGGCGCGCGCCGCTTCCTGCTTCCGGGCGAAAGCGATGTCCAGCGCCCGCTTGGCGGCGCGAGTCTCCACAAATGTGTCGTAATTGCCGGTGTAGAGGCTGAGCTTCCCCCGCTCCAGATGCACGACGAATTCGCACACGTTGTTAAGCAAATCGCGGTCGTGACTGACCACCACCACGGTGCCGCGATAGCGGGAAAGGTAATTCTCTAGCCACAACACGCCTTCCAGATCGAGATAGTTGGTGGGCTCGTCGAGCAGAAGCAAATCGGGCGCGGTGAACAGAACCGCCGCCAGGGCGACGCGCATCCGCCAGCCGCCCGAGAATTCGCGGCAGGCCCTTAGCTGGTCCTCGGCGGAAAAACCCAGGCCGGCCAGAATTTCGGCAGCCCGCGCCGGCGCGGTATAGGCGCCGATCGCGTCCAACCGCGCATAAATGTCGCCCAGCTTGTGGCCGTCACTCTCATGCTCGGCCTGGGCAAGAAGACGGGTGAGTTCCTGATCGGCATGCAGCACCGTGTCGAGCAGGCTCTCGTCGGTGCCCGGCGCCTCCTGCGCCACGGCACCCACGCGCCAGGCATTGGGCCATGTCACCTGGCCATCATCCGGATGCAATTGCCCCAGGATCACTTTGAACAAAGTGGATTTTCCGGCGCCGTTGCGGCCAACCAGGCCGATGCGACGGCCGGCCGGCAGATTGGCGGTCGCGCCGGAGATGATGTCCCGGCCCGCGATGCGCACCACGAGGTTGTCGATCGCCAGCATGGCGCGCCCCTTATCGCCTGTCATCGCGCCCCGCAAGGGCCCAAGCGTCGCGGGGTGCATGGCGGCGGCAGCTTGCTCCGCGCATGAAAGCGCCGCTATAAGGCCCGCGCTTTATTCAGAGCGTATGGAGACTGTCATGGCCGTCGAGCGCACCCTTTCCATCATCAAGCCTGACGCCACGCGGCGCAATCTCACAGGCAAGATCATTGCTAAATTCGAGGATGCAGGGCTGCGCGTGATCGCCAGCCGCCGCATCCGCTTGTCCAAGGCCCAGGCCGAAGCTTTTTATGCGGTGCATCGCGAACGACCCTTCTTCAAGAGCCTGGTAGAATTCATGACCTCAGGCCCGGTCGTCGTGCAGGCGCTGGAAGGCGAAAACGCCATAGCGAAGAACCGTGAAGTTATGGGTGCCACCAATCCTGCCAACGCTGCACCCGGAACCATCCGCAAGGAATTCGCTGAAAGCATCGAAGCCAATTCGGTGCACGGCTCGGACGCGGAGGATACCGCCGTCAACGAAATTAGGTTCTTCTTCAGCGATCTCGATGTCGTTGGATAAGCCCGATTAACAAGAGTCCGGTGGACTTTTTGCCCGGGCAACGCTGAGTCTTGGGGGAACTTGGACATAGACGCGAGGCCGGGCGGGACCTCGATCACAGAATTCATTATAAGGCTCCTGTAACATTATGGCTCATTGCTTAGCTCTTTGAGGCCATGACGGGAGCCATTCACATGCGGGGTAAAACCGTCGTTATCACGGGCGCCACCTCCGGCATCGGCGAAGTGGCCGCCATCCACTTGGCCGAGCAAGGTGCACGTATCGTCTTCACCGCCCGCGAGAAGGAGCGAGCCCAGGTCACGCTGGAGAAACTGCGCCGGGCCAATCCAGCGTCCGGACATGCGGTGCATTTCTGCGACTTGTCGCAACTGTCAGAGATGCGGCGCACGGCGGAGGAAATCGGCGACGAACCGGCGATCGATGTTTTGATCAACAATGCGGGCGCGCTGTTCAACAGCCGCCTCGAGACCAAAGACGGGCTGGAGAAGAGCTTCGCGCTCAATCACATGTCCTATTTTGTGCTCACCAAACTTCTCTTGCCCAAGTTGAAGGCGGGCGCACGCATCATCAACACCGCGTCGGACGCCCATCACCGCGCCAAGATCGACTTCGACGATCTGCAAAGCAAGAAGGGCTATAGCGGCTTTGCGATCTATTCCAAGTCAAAGCTCTGCAACATTCTCTTCAGCCGTGAACTGGCGCGGCGCATCGCCGGGACGGGCGTCACCGCCAATGTGTTGCATCCCGGGTTCGTCGCAACCCGCTTCGGTGATCAGTCGGGCGGGATGTTTTCGGCGTTGGTGCGTGTTGCCAAACCCATCGGTGCGATCTCGCCG
>DATFSP010000073.1:0-10522 GCA_035262545.1 Rhizomicrobium sp.
GCCCGCGCTTTCAGAATCAGGAACCGCGTTTCACGATCAGGTTTGTCGAGCGTGATACAGAGGCCGCCCGCCAGGCGCGATTTGACATCGGCCCCCAGGCCTTCCAGCGCGTGCGGGGCCCGGTCGGCGGCGATCACTACCCGCCGCCTCAGATCGGCAAAGGCGTTGACGGTATAGAGAAACTCCGACGCTGTGGCGGTGGAGCGGCAGATATGCTGCAGATCGTCGATGATCAGCACTTCGGCGGTACGCAATTCTTCTTTGAAAGCGAGCGTATCCTTGCGGTAGAGCGCGCCCAAGAAGTGGCGCATGAAATCCTCGGCCCTAAGGAACAAGGTGCGCTTGCCGCGCTTTCGGAATTCGAGCGCTGCGGCGTTCAGAAGATGAGTTTTGCCGAAACCGAAGCCGCCATGGATGTAGAGCAGGGGAATGTCCGCTTGCTGGCCTTCGGCGAAGGCGCGCGCCGCGCCATGGCCGAATTCATTTCCCGGGCCCGGAATGAAGCTGTCGAAGGTCTGCTGGGGATGGAGCATCCGCGTCCATAACCCTCGCGCCCCGTCTTCCTGTTCGCCGCGCGCCGGCGGCGAAAGATAGGCGATGCTGGCCGAAGATTGAGGCTGGACCGCCTCTCGCACCACGCCGCCGCCCACTGACGGTGTGGGCTGGGACGCGATCACGATCGAGATCGAGGCAGGCTCGACCCCCTCGGCGCGGAAGGCGCGCTCGATTCTTGCGACATAATGGTTGGCCACCCAATTGCGCACAAAGGGCTTCGCGGCGCCAATCTTGAGCTCGTCGCGCTCAAACGATTCCAGGCTCAGGGGGCCGATCCAAGCTTCGAACACCGGATCACCCAATTCGCGCCGCATCCGTTCGCGCACCGCCACCCATGCGCTTGCCCAATCAGGCCGGCTCGTTTTGCCCGTCAAATGTCCCATGTCTCAATACCCGCTTGATTTTTGAGCCACGCGTAAGCCGCGTGTCCGCCTGAGCTTTTTTTGAAGCTCTTTGCCTTCTCTCGCGATCTGCCCTATCGCGTTTCTATACCCTGTCGCATGTCTGCCCCTTCATGATTGCCGCCAAGGAAGGCCTTCCGCCTTCCAACCATTGATCGCCCCCCGGTGTCCGGTGGGGTCGATCTCCCCTTCAAATCCGCTCGTGATGTTGAACGCGTTCCGGTATCCCGCCCGCGTCATTGCCGTAGCAGCGGCGCGAGAACGCGCGCCTGTGCGGCAGAGGAAAACCACGGGAGTAGCGGGATCTGCGCCTGTCTCACCAAGCTTCTCGATGGCGTCGGCAACGAAGTTGGGATTGGGCTGCCCACTGGGATAGGACTGCCATTCGACGCGGTGCACCACACGACCCAAGCTGGTGAGGTCGGGCAACCCAACAAAGTTCCATTCTGCGGCGGTGCGAACGTCGATCAGCTGCGCCTTGGGATTTTGGGCCAGTAGGTTCCAAACCTGTTGAACGCTGAGATCGCCTGCATAATCGGGGGCGGGGGAAGCAGACATGGCGGCAGCCCAGAGAAAGTTCGTGCATTACCGGACTTATCGTCCAGCATAAAACGTTCACAATTCCAAGAATTCAGACAGCTCTAGTCGGAGGGTCGGTGTCCGAATTACTCTCAAGTCCGCCGAATATTGTTATTTTATTATCTCTATACTTCGACATTTCTTGATACCCGCCCCAGTCGTTAAGAACGATACGCTCAGGTCGGGCGTGCGCACAAGGGGAATAAAACTGGAACAACAGCTGATTCGATAAAATTTTTCACTTTTGCAAATCATGCTAAGCGATTGTGCCGTATACGGAAAAACTGTCCGCGTGCGCAGAGCACGGCGAATCAGGGACTTAGCATGACGATTGGCCCATGTTGCATCGCAAAATCGTCACACTTAGCAAAAGTCAGCCTACTGACAATAAAAAAAGCCCGAATTCTTACCCCGGGCTCTTTCTAGACTTGATCGTTATTGGAGATTCCAGAACGATTTCAGGTGCTTCGGCTATTTTTGCAGTTTTGCGACCCTCTGGGTAAGGCGCGAGACTTTCCGGGCGCCAGTGTTCCGGTGCAGCACGCCCTTGGATACGCCGCGCATGATTTCCGGTTCGGCTGCTTTCAGGGCCGCCAAGGCGGCCACTTTGTCACCCTTGCCGATGGCTTCCTCCACTTTACGGATGAAGCCGCGAATGCGGGTCTTGCGCGAGGCGTTGATCGCGGTGCGCTTGGCGGTAGTACGGACGCGCTTGCGGGACGAAGCGATATTCGGCATGGGGTTTCCTAGGGTCTCGAAAAGAGGCGCGCCTATAGCCTTTTGCGGCTGCCCCGTCAATCAAAGTGGGGTTTCTGCCAGGCAATGACAACAGACCGGCTGGCGAAGCTGAGGCGCAGGCTCCGCTTTGAGCCGCGGCTATCGGCCTTTCGATCCAGTCACGTTCGAGCTGGACCAAGCCGAGCGGGCCGAAAAACTGAAAGAAAACGGCAACGATGCCGGGATCCCGGCCCTGCAGTACCAGCATCTGGGCCACGATCAGCCCGCAAAAGGCAATCTGCAAAGGTCTGCTATTTCTGACAGGACGGGCAATAGAAGGTCGAGCGTCCGCCCTGGGCGATGCGTTTGATGGTGCCTCGGCATTTCGTCTCGGTATTGCGGCAAGGTTTCCCCTCCCGGTCATAGACACGGAAGTGGTGCTGGAAGGCGCCGGGATCGCCGGTGGCTTGGGCGTGGTCGCGCAAGGTGGATCCACCCGCCGCGATCGCATCCTTGAGCACGGACTTGATCGCTTTCACCAGCGCAGCGATCTCTTCCTTCTTGACCGCGCCTGCCAGCTTTTTGGGTGAGATTCGGGCGAGGAACAGGGCCTCGCAGACATAGATATTGCCCAGACCTGCAACAATCCGCTGATCCAACAGCGCCGCTTTGATCGAAGTCTTTTTGCCTTCGAGCGCGCTGCCTAAAAATCTGGCGTCAAATTTCTTTGACAAAGGTTCGATGCCGATATCCTTGAACAACTTGTCGCGATCAAGCGCATCCGTGGGCACAAGCACCATAAGGCCGAAGCGGCGGTGATCGTTGAACACGATCTTTGCTGGCGCGTCGGTCTCGATCACCACATGATCATGTTTGCCGTGCCCGGCGTCAGGCGGAGCGGGATTGTAGACGTAATCGCCCAGCCGCTTCTGCTTGCCATCGGTATAGACGCTGATCCGTCCCGACATGCCCAGATGGATCACCAGGCTTTCGCCGCTGTCGAGCTCGGCCAGGATGTATTTGGCGCGGCGAGAAAGCTGCTTAACCTTTCGTCCCTTGAGCCGCTCGGCAAAGCGGGCCGGAAAAGGTACACGAAGATCGCTCCGGCGGGTTTGGGCCTCCAGGATGGTGTGACCTTCCAGGGCAGGCCGTAACCCCAAGCGCACAGTTTCGACTTCGGGCAATTCGGGCATTCAAATGTCTTGTCATCCCGGGGCGGCCAAGGCAATCACCTTAGGCTAGGATAGTGAGCATGACCGCCAAGTATGATCAAACTGCCAGCTTTGGCTTCCGCGACGTGCCTGAGGCCGAGAAGCAAGGCCTAGTGCGGCAGGTCTTTTCCTCGGTGGCTTCGCGCTATGACCTGATGAACGACCTCATGTCGGGCGGCATTCATCGCATCTGGAAGGACGCGATGGTGGAGTGGCTCAATCCCCAGCCCGGCTGGCACGCGCTGGATGTTGCGGGCGGCACCGGCGACATTGCCATGCGCATTACTGGTCTCACCCGCGCGCGGGCAGACGCGGCGCGTGTCACGGTTTGCGATATCAATGCGGACATGCTGGCGGAAGGAAAACGCCGGGCTGAGGCCAGACGCGAAGACACGATCGAATGGGTATGTGGCGATGCCGAGAAGTTGCCATTCCCGGACGCGCATTTCGACGGCTACACGATCGCTTTCGGCATCCGCAATGTCACGCATATCGAGCGGGCGCTCGAAGAGGCGCGGCGGGTGTTGAAACCGGGTGGCCGCTTCCTCTGCCTGGAATTCTCCAAGGTGGAGGTGCCTGGACTGGACAAGCTCTATGACGCTTATTCCTTCAATTTATTGCCAAAGATGGGCGGTCTGGTGGCGGGCGATGCGGAATCCTATCGCTATCTGGCTGAAAGCATACGCCGCTTTCCATCGCGCGAGGCTTTCGCAGCCTTGATCGGTGACGCGGGCCTGGATCGGGTGAAAGTGCGCGCATTGTCCGGCGGCATCGTTGCCATGCATTCGGCGTGGCGGCTCTGATGGGCGTGATTTCGAGCTTCCTGCGCCTGATCCATGCTGCCTCATTGCTGGCGCCGAGACTCTGGGATCTCCACAGGGGCCGTCCCAACGCGGGCAAACGGCTGGCCGTCGCGTTGGAGCGGCTCGGTCCCGCTTACATCAAGCTGGGCCAGATGCTGGCGACCCGGCCCGACATAGTCGGCGAGGAAGTGGCCGCGTCCCTGGAGCATCTGCAGGATCGGCTCCCGCCTTTCTCGGAAGACGCCGCGCGCAAAGTCATCACCCAAAGCTTTGGCCGCCCTGTCGAGGGTTTATTTTCGTGGTTCGGCGCTCCGGTGGCGGCCGCCTCCATCGCCCAGGTCCATCGCGCCACCACGAGTGATGGCGTGGAAGCGGCGGTAAAGGTGCTCCGTCCCGGGATCGAAGCCTTGTTCGCCCGCGATTTGCGCGCGCTGGCCTTGACCGCGCGGGTAGCCGAGTATCTCTCCAGCGAAGCGCGACGGTTGCGGTTCGTTGCTCTGGTCGAAACCTTGTCTGCCTCGGTGGCGCTGGAACTTGATCTGCGCATGGAGGCGGCAGCTGCCTCGGAATTGTACGACCGCACTCGCGGCGACGCCGAATTCCGCGTGCCGCATGTGGATTGGGCGCGCACCTCGGCGCGCGTCCTCACCAGCGAATGGATCGAGGGCACGCCTATCCGCGATCCCGACCTTTTGCGCGCCTCGGGCTACGATCCCAGAAAAGTGGCGCTCACTCTGGTTCGGAGCTTCCTTACCCAGGCCCTGAGAGACGGGTTTTTCCATGCCGACATGCACCCGGGCAATCTGTTTCTGGACAAGGAAGGACGGCTGGTGGCGGTGGATTTCGGCATTATGGGACGGCTGGATTCGGGGATGCGCCGCTTCATGGCGGGGACACTGGCCGGTTTTCTTGCCCGAGAATATCGGCGCGTGGCCCAGCTTCACTACGATTTTGCGTTCGTGCCGCCCCAGCACCCGGTCGAGACGTTTGCCCAGGCGTTGCGTGCCATCGGCGAGCCGATCTTCGGCAAAAGCGCGCGTGACGTCTCCATCGCCAGGCTGCTCGCGCAATTGTTCGAGACCACGCGGCGCTTCGACATGCAGGCCCAGCCGCAGCTGGTGCTGCTGCAGAAGACCATGGTGGTGGTCGAAGGTGTGGCGCGCAGTCTCGATCCCGATTTCGACATCTGGGATGCGGCGCGGCCAGTCGCGGAACAATGGGTTTCCAACAATTTGGGACCGGAAGCGCGGCTGGCGCGCGCCGCCGAAGGGGTGAGCGCCTTGGGCAAGCTGGCGGAGGATCTGCCCCAATTGGTGAAGAACGCCGAGCAGCTCTCCCAGATGGTGGCGGAAGGCGGGGTGAGGCTTCATCCCGACACGGCGCGCGCGATCGCACGCGAACAAGAGCGCAAGGGCAGGCCCGCCCGCGTCGCCCTGATCGCGCTTCTGGCCGTTCTGGTGGTCGCTCTGTTATGGCGCTGGCACGGGCTTTTGTGAGCTTCGGCTAGGAAAATGCGAATTGCGCGTCAGCGCCCCGGGAGCGTGCGACCGATCAATTGCGTGAAAGCAACAAGAAACGGCTTACCAGAAGAATAGCGGCGACGGTAAGGCCGAACGCCAGCCCCAGCCAGATGCCCAAGCCCTGCATGTTGAGGACAAAGCCAAGCACAGCGCACATCGGCGCGCCCGCGAGCCAGTAGGATGCGCCCGCCAGCCACATTGGCCCGCGCGCGTCCTTCAACCCGCGAAGACTCATGGAGGCCGTGACCTGGAGCCCATCCATCAGCTGGAAAGCTGCCGCGACATGGAGAAATAAAACCGCCAGTGCGAGCACGTCGCGATTGGCGCTAACGTCGGGCAGCCAGAGCGTGGCAATCGTGCGGGGAAAAAGAAGCAGCATCAGCGCCATCGAGAGCATGAAGATCGCGCCCATCCCCATGGCGGTAAGGCCCGCGCGCCGCGCGCCATATCGATCGCCCGCACCCGCCGCCAGTCCAACGCGCACCGTTGCGGCGAGCCCGACGCCTAGCGGGATCATGAAAGTGAGCGAGGGTATGGTCATGGCGATCTGGTGCGCGGCAAGCGGCGCAATTCCGAACGTACCCATTGCCAAAGTGGCGGCGTTGAACAGGGCCACTTCGAACAGCATGGTGATCCCGATAGGCACGCCCAAATGGAACAGTTCGGCCAGAGAGCGCCAGTGGGGGCGGAAAAAACGATGGTGCAAATGGTATTGCCGGAGCGCAGGCATAGAAAGCGCGATCAAGGTCATCATCACCAGGGTGAAAAGATTGGAAGAGGCACTGGAAAAGCCCGCACCCACCAGGCCGAGGCGTGGAAAGCCGAAATGGCCGAAGATCAAAGTATAGTCGCCCAGCGCGTTGAACAGGATCGCCAGCCCCATCACGATCATGGGCAGTACCGGCCGGCTCAGCGAGGTGGACAAATTGCGGAATACCTGGAACGCCAGAGAGCAAGGCAGGCCCAATGCGAGTGCGGCGGTATAACGGCCCGCATCTGCCGCCAATTGAGGCTCCTGATGCAGGAAGAGCAGCAGCGGACGGGTGAAGAACAGGATTGTCAGCAAAGGCGGCGAAATCAGCGCCACCGACCACAGGCCCATACGCGTGACGGCGCGCACTTCTCTTTGGTCGCGCGTCCGGACAAAAAACCGGCCCCCACTTTTCCTCCCCGTCACTGCGCGTTGGTCGCGCGACTTCGCGGATTTGGCGTGACGTCCCACCACATGGGCGATCATCGGGGAGACGGCGGAGACGGGACCGGTGCCCATGAGCCAGATGAAAAAGAACACCGTGTTGCCAATAGCGCCTGCCGCCAGTGCCTCCTTGCTGAAATGGCCTAGCATCACCGTGTCGGTGGCAAGAATGATCATCTGGGCAAGCTGGGTCGCCGCCATCGGCACCGCCAGGCGTAAAAGCTCCCGCGCCTCGGCTGTCCAGGCGGCGAGGCTGTGGCCTGTGACGCGGGGTCCGGGGTCGGTAACGTCGAGGCTCGCGTCCATGGTTTCTTTTAGCGGATTTGGATGACAAGCGGGCGCAGAACCGTCATGCATGGCTTAAATGACGTAGTTAGGCTTGCTTCCCCGTCCTAGGGTTAGCGCACATGCGAACTCGGAATTTGGGCCGCGCATCGAAATCAGCGGGCTATTCTCCCGCGTGGCAACGTCATCGGCGGGGAAAGATGTCTCCGAGCGCTTGCTGCCAAAGAGGCAGATCGGGGTAAAATGAAAATCTTGAATATCGCGCACCGTGGTGGCGCAGCACTGAGGCCGGAAAACACCATGGCCGCATTCGAGAATGCGATTGCGCTGGGCGCGGACGGGGCGGAACTCGACGTCCAGCTTTCCGCCGACGGTGTGGCGGTGGCGCATCACGATTTCCGGCTCAATTCCAGCCTGACCCGCAAGGATCACGTCTGGCTGAAAGGCGAGACACCGCGGATCAGGGATCTGAGTTTCGCCGAATTGCAGCGTTTTGATGTCGGCCGCGCCGATCCGGCCAGCCCATATGCCCGGACCCATCCTTTGCTGGTACCGGAAGATGGCGCGCGCATTCCCTCGCTTGAAGAGGTCGCGGCGCTGCCGGGCTCTTTTATTCTGATGGTCGAATTGAAATCCTCCACCGACCTGGCGTCCGCCGATCCGGTTGCGCTGGCCGACGTCGCGCTGGAAGTAATGAAGGACCAACTTTCCCGCACCATCTTTGTCGGTTTCGACTGGCGTGCGTTGGCGCGGATTAAAGCCCGCGCGAAAGATGCTCGCTGTTGGTTCACCACCAATGAACTTAAAGGCGATGCGCGCGTGGTGCTGGACATCATCAAGGCCTCGGGCGGCGATGGTTGGTTTCCCCGCTATCAGGATGCGACTGCTGAGATGGTGGCAGTGGCACGCACCCGCGGGCTTCAAGTCGGGGCGTGGACAGTCGATGAACCGGACGAGATGAAACGGCTGATCGTCTTGCAACTAGACGCGATCTGCACAAACCGACCGGATATTCTACAAACCCTCGAACAAGGCGGTTGAGAGATAGCGTTCCGCGAAGGAGGGCACTACCGCGACAATGGTCTTGTCCTTGTTTTCTGGACGGGCGCCCACCTCCAACGCCGCCGCAATGGCCGCGCCGGAAGAAATCCCCACAGGAATGCCTTCCAGTTTGGCAGCCTGCCGCGCCGTCTCCAGCGCCGTCTCGTTGGAGATGGTGATGATTTCGTCAATTACCCCGCGTTCGAGAATGGCAGGGACAAAGCCCGCACCCAAACCCTGAATCTTGTGCGGACCGGGCGGCCCGCCGGACAGTACCGCGCTGTCCTCTGGTTCCAGCGCGATCATCTTCACTGAGGGCTTTTTCTCCTTCAGCACCTGGCCCACGCCGGTGATGGTGCCGCCGGTGCCCACTCCAGCGATCACGATGTCTACCTCGCCCTCGGTGTCGTTCCAGATCTCTTCCGCCGTAGTGCGGCGATGGACATCGGGATTGGCGGGATTTTCGAATTGCTGCGGAATCACTGCGTTGGGAATTTTCTTGACAAGGTCCTTGGCGCGGGCGATGGCGCCCGTCATGCCCTTGGCCGCATCGGTAAGTTCCAGTTCGGCGCCCAGGATAAGCAACATCTTGCGCCGTTCCTCCGACATGGATTCCGGCATCACCAAGATCAGCCGGTAGCCTTTGGCGGCGGCGACGAAGGCGAGCGCAATTCCGGTATTGCCACTGGTGGGTTCGACCAGAGTGCTCTTGCCCGGCTTGATGCGGCCGTCCTTTTCCATCGCCTCGATCATCGAGACGCCGATGCGGTCCTTGACCGAAGCCAGGGGATTGAAAAATTCCAGCTTGAGCAGGATGTCGGCCTTGGCGCCGGCATCCTTGTTCATGCGGTGTATCCTGACCAGGGGCGTGTCGCCGATGGTCTCGGTAATGGAATCATAAATTCGTCCGCGCCCAGGCCTTCCCTTTTCCATACGCAACTCCTCAGGGTCTATATCGTGAAATCACTCCCGGTGCCCCCCGCCAGCTCTACACCATGGGCGCGTGCTTGCTGGCATAAATCCTCGATGGAAATAGCGTCCAGCCGCGCCATGATATCGTCCTGTAATGTTTGAATCAGGGGCGCGACGATGCGCAGCCCCAATTCCGAGCGGGGTCTGACCTTCTCTTCCTCGCCATCCTCGATTGCCTCGGCGATGCGCACCACATCACCGACCGATATGCGCCGTCGCTCGCGCGCCAGGCGATAGCCGCCTTTGGGCCCGCGCACACCCTTGAGAATGCCCGCGCGAACCAATTGCTGCATAACCTGTTCCAGATAGCGCTGCGGTACGCCTTGACGCGCAGTGATCTCTTTGGCCTGAACCGGTTCCGGTCGGGCATTGAAGGCGATGTCGATTACCGCCTCCAGCGCCAGAAGAGTCTTGCGGGACAGGCGCAGCATCATGATTTTGCCGCCACGCCGGTCGAGCCGAAGCCACCGTGCCCGCGCTCGCTGCCGGAAAGCTCATCGCTTTCCACGATCTCGGCCTGTTCGTGGCGCGCGATCACCATCTGGGCGATCTTGGCGCCGCGCTTGATCAGGTAAGGTTCGGCGCCGTGATTGATCAAAATCGTCTTCACTTCGCCACGATAATCGCTGTCGATGGTGCCGGGCGCATTCAACACCGTGACGCCCTGATTGAGCGCCAGACCCGAACGGGGGCGCACCTGTGCTTCGTAGCCGCGCGGCAACTCGATGGCGATCCCGCAGGGAATGGCAGCGCGCTGGCCCGGCAGGAGTTCGATTTCTTCATCCACCGCGGCGATCAAATCGAGGCCTGCCGCGCCCGATGTGGCGTAATGAGGCAACGCCAGATCGCGCCCGTGAGGCAGGCGCTTCAAGATAATTTTCATGCCGCGTTGCCCTGGAATTGCTGAATGATGCGGCGCACCAGCCGCTCGGCCACTTCCGTTTTCGTCATTTCCGGCCAGCTTTCCTCGTTGTGGGCGGTGATGAGATGAACTTGGTTGCGATCCCCGCCCATCACCGATTTACCAATCTCATTGGCGGAAACGTCATTGGCAACGATCCAATCCGCGCCCTTGCGCGTGCGCTTGGCCGTGGCATGGGCCAGAACTTCGTCGGTTTCGGCGGCAAAGCCGATCACCAGGCGGGGCCGCTTCTTGTGCCTGGACAGCGTGGCCAGGATATCGGGGTTCTCGATCAGATGCAGAGCAGGGGCCGCATGCTCTGTGTCCTTCTTGATCTTGCTG
>DATFSP010000074.1:0-3581 GCA_035262545.1 Rhizomicrobium sp.
CAGTTGGTGGCGCCGGCTCGATGATCTTGCGGAAGCCTGAAATCGCAGAAGGCGCCCCCAGCACCAATGCGGCCAGGAACAATATCGCCAGCGCGCGATCGCCCAATTTTGGCGCGCAACACTCCACATCCGACGAGTCGAGAAGTCCGGGCCCATGCATGATGTGCGCGCGGCCGAAATATTCTGTCAATGGTGTGACACTTGCCGGGGCCTTCTTCTCCTACGTGGCGCAGCCATTGGCGGGGAAAATGGCCGCTAACAGCCTCGCCGCGTGGAGCACAGACGGTGCATTGAAAAAATTGCGCCCCTCTAATCTGCGGCAGAAGGTGGCCCTCCTCCGGACTGGGCGCGCCGGCACAACCACACCGTGCCGATCAACACAAAGCTGGTCCAACCCGAGATCCAGAAAATATCATCCGTGCTCAAAAGATAGGCTTGCGAAGTCATAGTGCGTACAAGCGCCGCCTTCGCTCCCAGATCGGGCAAACCCAGATGGTGAAGACCCGCCAGTGCGTTGTTCAACGCGGGACTATACTGCGTTGTAAGATCGGCCATGCGGGCTTGATGCAGGGCCTCGCGCCGGTCCCAGACCGTGGTGACGATGGAGGCGGCGAAACCGCCCGCCGTGATGCGGGCAAAGTTGCTGAGGCCCGAGGCCAAAGGAATGCGCGGCGGCGGCACGCCGTCGAGAAGGATGGTGACCATGGCCAGGAAGTAGGTAGCCATGGAAATGCCCTGTACCAGGAGAGGCACCACGAAATCGAAGAAACTGGCGTCAGCGGTAAGCCGTGCCCGCAGCAGGTAAGAAATGCCGAAGGCGATGAAGGCCACTGTAGCAATGATGCGAGCGTCAACGCGCGCAATCATGCGCGCTGTAAAGGGCGTAAGCAGAACGGCAATGACACCTGTGGGCGCGGCCACCAGCCCCGCCCAAGTCGCGGTATAGCCAATCTGGGTCTGAAGCCAGAGCGGCATCAAAAGATTGTTGGCGAAAAACACGGCATAGCCCAAGCAGAACGCGACAGTGCCCAACGCGAAATTGCGGTTCTTGAATAACGACAAATCCACGATGGGATGGGCGTCGGTCAATTCCCAGATCAGGAAGGCGATGAAGCCAACCACGGTGACGAGGGCTTCGATCACAATCGTAGGGGACGAAAACCAATCAGCGTCCTTGCCGGAATCCAACATGATCTGCAATGCACCGACCCAGATGACCAGAAGCCCCAACCCCACCGAGTCGATGGGAAGTTTGCGAGTGGGCGTCTCGCGGCTGGCCAGCGCGCGCCAGGTGAGGAAAGTCACCAGTGCCCCGACCGGCACGTTGATGAGGAAAATCCATCCCCAGTGATAATTGTCCGAAATATAGCCGCCCAGGATCGGCCCGCAGATCGGCGCCACCAGAGTGGTGATGGACCATATGCCAAGTGCGGTAGCGCGCTTGTTTTGTGGAAAGATGGCAATCAGGAGTGCTTGCGAGCCTGGAATCATCGGGCCCGATGTTCCGCCTTGGAGGATGCGGAAGAAAATCAGCGAGGAGATGCTCCAGGCCACGCCGCACAGGAGGGAAGCGATAGTGAAGGCGATCACCGAAACCACGAAGGTGCGCACGACGCCGTAGCGCCCCATCAGCCAGCCGGTGAGCGGCACGCCCACCCCATTGGCGACGGCGAAGCTGGTGATCACCCAGGTGCCCTGGTCCGGGCTCACGCCCAGATTGCCGGCGATGGTGGGAAGCGAAACATTGGCGATGGTAGAATCCAGCACCTGCATGAACGTACCCAACGCCAGGGCCAAGGCGGTGAGCGCTAGCGTCATACCCTTCAAAGGCGGCAGCTCGGCGCGTGCCGCAGGCGGGGCCGCCGGGACCTGCGGAGAGCTGCGGTTGACGACGCCGGTTGCGCTCATTTTACTGCGCGAGGCTCCCACGACCGAGATTGGGGGCACCATTCTCCGCCAAGATGCGAGCAATGATGGCGTCGGCCCTGGCGTTAGAATCCTCACCCAGGTCGGCATGGGTGTCGGCTGCTGTAACCTGCGACGTCATTAGAGGGCCCGACGTATCCCTGACCGAGACGCGGGCAGTGACCGACAGCCCAACGCGCAGCGGATGCGCCTTAAGCTCATCCGGATCGAGCGCGACCCTCACCGGCACGCGCTGGACGATCTTGATCCAGTTGCCGCTGGCATTCTGGGGCGGCAAGAGCGCAAACGCGCTGCCCGAACCTGCACCGAGACCCTCGACACGGCCGTGGTAAGTAACTTTCCCACCGTAAATGTCGGCGGTTACGGTGACCGGTTGCCCTACACGCATATTCTGAAGTTGCACTTCCTTGAAATTGGCATCCACCCAGACATTGTCCAGTGGAACCACTGCCATCAGCGGGGTTCCCGCTGCCACTGCTTGGCCCACTTGTACGGTACGCTGCGCCACCACGCCGTCCACCGGCGCCACGATACGCATATGGCCTTGGGCGATCACGGCGCTGCGCAGTGCCGCCTCCGCGGATAGGACATCCGGATTGTTGGCGACGTCGGTGCCCTGGATTTGCGACAGGCTCTGTTCATGCCCGCCCCGTGCCGCATCCACCGCGGCCTGCGCGGCTTGGACGTTGTCGCGGGCGTGAGTCAGTTCCTCTACTGACACAGCGCCATCGGCAGACGCGGCCTGACGGCGCTGATAGTCGGTCTTTGCCAATGCCAGCGTGACCTGTGCCTGGGCCAACTGTGCCTTGGAACTTTCGGCATGCGAGAATTCGCCTTTCACCGAACGAACCGCTCGAGCAAGATTGGCTTCCGCCGCCGCCACATTCACATTTACCACTGACGGATCCATCTGGATAAGGATCTGGCCGCGTTTCACGGTCTGGGTATTGTCAGCATAGAGGGCCAGCACGGTCGCATTCTCGCGGCTGGTGACGGCAACAATATCGCCGCCTACATAGGCGTCATCGGTGCTCTCAAAAAAGCGGGCATCGAAATACCAGTAAGCGCCATATATCAGTGCGCCCAGGACGAGAACCACACTCAAGATAAGAAACCCGCGGCGGCGGGATGTATTGTTGTTGCTGGCATCGCTCATGGCTTTAGTCCTTGGCACTGGCGGTCTTTCCGTCGATTTGGCTAGCCGCACCCGACTTTGCCGGTTCGCCCGCCTCATTGATGGGATTGAAACCGCCGCCCACCGAAAGCAGCAGCGTCACGCGCTGGATCGTCGAATTAGCAAGCAGTGTTGCCATCTGCTCCCGCGCGGTAAGCAAGGTGCTCTCTGCATTCAGCATCACGATCTGGTCGGAAAGGCCGGTCCGGTAGCGGGTCTGAGCCTGGGAAAAGGAACGCGTAGCGCTGTCCAGTGCCGCCTGCTGGTCGGCGCACTGACTTTGGAGACTCGCCACTTGCGTCATGGCGTCCGCCGTCTGGCGCACTGCATCCAGTACCGCGCCATTATAGGCTTCCACTGCGGCATCGAGGTCCGCGGTGGCACCGGCGTAATTGGCGCGGATGCGGCCGGCATCAAAAATCGGCAGATGAATCGCGGGACCCGCGCCATAGGAAAAGGAATCGCTTGTGAAAAGGCGGGA
>DATFSP010000075.1:0-38705 GCA_035262545.1 Rhizomicrobium sp.
GAGGCCCCCCAACCCGCCCCAGCACCCCAGCCGCTTAAGCTTGCGCCAACGACAGCCGTGCCTCCTCCTGTCGCGCAAGCCGTTAATGCACCGGTCCGTGGCGCGCAGCAACTCGTCTCCTCAGATCCTGGGCACGACTGGACCATCCAGATCGGCGCCTATGCCAATCAAGAGCTGGCCAAGGCCTATCTCGAGGCCTATGCCAAGAAGTCCATCGATCTTCTGGGCCGCGCGGCGCAAATGGTAGTGCCGTTCCAGGCCCAGGATGGCCGGATCGTGTACCGGGCACGCTTTGGTCTCTTCGCCGAAGAGCGCGCGCGCCAAGTCTGCGACCGCCTCACCAAGCGCGGCGACAATTGCATTGTCGAGCGCAATACCTAGAGAAGCCCCAAAGTCGCCAGCTCGCGTTTGAGCGCTTCGGGAAGGCCCTTGGAGCCTTTGACGTCAGTGATGTCGGGCGGGGCGTCCTTGGCCTCGAAATAGCGCCAGCCCTGAAAAGCGCGCCTGGGCCTTGGCCTCACCGGCACCAGCTTCTTGTCATAGACCAGGCCGCAATGAGGCACATTATTGCGGCTCACTTCTCGCAATTCGATCAGTCTTTGACGCGCCGCAATCTGGCCCTTGATCACCCAGTAAAGCGAGCCGCCGTCTAGAAGCTCACTGGCGCGTTTGGGGAATTGCCGCGTGATGTGCACCAGTTCGGGCTTCTGGCCCTTGGCGCGCTTTTCTTTGAGGCGCTTTTTTTGCCAATCGGTCAGTTCTTGAAGGGAATCCACGCCCACGCAAAGCTTGATCAAATGCAGCATGATCCATTCTGACACAGGAAACCGGTGCGATCAGAGAAAATTCCTTCACCCCGCGTCAATCCACCAGTGCCTATCCTTTCTCCAAAAGGTGGGGATGGAAATGCACCAGCTCCTGTATGTGAGCAATGCCGCACCGAACATTCCAGCTTCGGATCTAGACGATATTTTGTTCACCGGGCGCGCGAACAATCTGGTACGTGGATTGAGCGGCATTCTGGTCCATATTGACGGCGGTTTCCTGCAAATCCTGGAAGGCGCACGCGACACACTGATGGAAACGTATGGCCGCATCGCTGGAGACACGCGCCATTCCCAGCCCCGTGTACTGGTGGACCGCGCCATCACGGCACGCGCGTTCCCGGACTGGAGTCTGGGCTATGAACATCTGAGCGGCGCAAAAGACGAGATGTCCGGCATGTTCGGCATTGTCCGCGAAGCGATTGCCGGACATTTGTCGCCGGGCGCGGGACGGGTAGTCGCCACCATGCTCGAGACGTTTTACCGGCTCGAGATGGACGCGCATCTGCCGCTTGCGCCCAAGGACCAGCCGCGCCCCTATTGCGACAGCCTGGAAATGTTGACGGCCCGCTAGTGATCCGAACGATATCCCAGCCCTGCCGCCTGCCCTGCCAGGGTCAAGACGGCTTCCCGCAAAAGAAGCCGTAGGTCGGTTTGGGAAGACGCCCCTGTGTCCTCGCGATCTCTTGTATTGGCGGGAGGGCCTTGCTAAACCCCGCCGCCTACCAGGAAATTCCCAATGGCATGCGGTCGTGGCGGAACGGTAGACGCGCTAGCTTGAGGTGCTAGTGGGGCAACCCGTGGAAGTTCGAGTCTTCTCGACCGCACCATCGACAAAAAATCGGCGAGGGCGCTGGATCGCTTTGCGCGCCGGCCCTCCCATGCCGCTACCTCTGGGGTGGCTGTGCTACGGTCGCCAATCTCAATAAGATAGCGTTGGTCAACAAGGGGGACGCTCATGATGCGAAGCGCTTTAGGCATAGCGTTGGCTGCTTTGGTCGCGGCATGGTCCGCCACGGCGAAGGCCGAAGACTCTCAGAGTCCTCCGGCGGCAACTGCAAGGCAACAAGCATCGAATCTCCTGAGGGATTGGGTGACCGCGGAAAATGAACATGATGCGGCGGCGCTCGAGCGTATCCTCGACGACAAATTCATCTCCACATATGGTGCGGGTAAGCCGGTGCGCAGGGACGCTTTCATCAAAAGCCTGACCTCGGGCAAAGCCGATCCCCGCCAATCGCAAACTTTGACCGATGAAACCGTGATCGTCGATGGCGACACGGCGATTTTGGTCGGCACCAACACTTTCCACAGAACTGACGGCGCGCAGCCGGACGGGTTGGCTCTGCGATACACGATTACCTGTGTGCGCCGGAATGGGCGCTGGGTGGCGCTGGCGGAGCACATTGTTAAGATGCAGCCGTGACGGCTATTGGCCGGCGGAATGCAACACGGAAATCGGCAGTTTCCGCACAATATGATTCCAGATCCCGTAGCCGTCGAGACGCTTGCCATCTTGGAGCGGATCAGGCTGCACCGTCGCCTTCAAGGTACCGCTTCCCAGCGCGTCCATAAATAAGACCCTCAACGACTTTCAATCGAGGTTGATCTCATCGTTGAGCTTCGGCATCACCACCCTGCCTGTAAGTCTCGCCGCAAAAGCCTCCATTGAGCTTGGTTCCCCGTGGACAAGTGCGATTATCCGCTTGTTGGCGATGCGTTCTTGCCACGCCAAAAGTTCATTCTGATCGGCGTGCGCGGAGAATCCGTTGATTGTATGAATTTCAGCTCGTACCGCCACACGTTCCCCGAAGATTTGAACCTCCTTCGCTCCATCGATTATTTGTCTTGCCAACGTTCCATTGGCCGCATATCCAACGAACACGATGCTGGCTTCGCTTCGTGGCAGGTTATGCACCAAATGATGGCGAATCCGTCCTCCCGTGCACATGCCCGAACCGGCCATGATTATCGCCCCACCTCTAGAATTGTTGATTGCAATGGACTCTGCCTTGTCCCGTGTGAGGTGAAGTCCGGGAATGCTGAAAGGGTCCTGTCCTTTTGCTAACATCTCCCGTACCGCTGGGGTAAAATCATCCAAATGCCGTTCAAAGATCTGAGTCGCGGAGATCGCCATCGGAGAATCAAGATAGACCTGCAGTGACGGCGGTAACCGGTTTTCATCGACGCCTTGTCGCAGGAAAAACAGGATCTCTTGGGCGCGTTCGAGTGCGAAGGTGGGAATTACTATGTTGCCCCCACCCGACAGCGCAGAATTTACGACCTGATAAAATTGCTTTACCGACTCGTCAAACGGACGGTGTAGGCGATCCCCATAAGTGGTCTCCATCACGACAGCATCGGCAGATACGGGAACCTCTGGCGGGCGCAAGATGTGAGGCGTCGCGCTGCCGATATCTCCCGAAAAAAGAACTCTGCGAACGCCGTTTTTGTCTTCTCCCTCGATCAAAATGCTGGAAGACCCAAGAATGTGGCCCGCATTGTAAAACGTTGCCCGGACGCCCGGACAAATATCGATGGCATGTCCATAGGAAGCCGCGCGCCCAAACCGGCCGATGCAGTCCATGGCGTCGATGACGGTATAGAGTGGATTGGGCGCAACTTGGTTCTGTTTTCTTGCGTGCGCATCCCGCGATCGAGACTCTTCCTCCTGGAGCTTGGCTGAATCCAAAATGACCAGTCGCGCCAGTTCGAACGTCGCTTGTGTTGCTATAATCTCTCCGCGAAACCCTCGCTTCACTAGAAGTGGCAACCTTCCACAATGATCTAGGTGGGCATGAGTTAAGAGCACGAAATCGATGGAGCGTTCATCAAATCCGAACGGAATCGCATTATCCTCGTTAAGTTCGCGGCTGCCTTGAAAGAGGCCGCAATCGACCAGAATGCGGTGCTCACCAACCTCCAACAAATGGCAGGACCCCGTTACATTGTGAGCCGCGCCGTGAAATGAGAGCTTCATGTGTCGGAACCGTCCATTTCACAGAGCGGCTCTCCCTTTTTTTCATACCAACGCAGGATGCCTCGCCAGGCGTCGGAAGCCGTTTCGGCGAACCAGAACAGTTCCAGATCTTCGGCGTCGATTACGCCTTCCCGGAAAAGGAAGTCTGGGTCAAAGACCTGCCGCCAATAAGATTCACCAACGAGAACGACCGGAACTGGTGGAGTTTTGCGCGTCTGGGACAGTGCCAACACCTCAAATAATTCATCCATCGTGCCAAACCCTCCAGGGAATGCCACAAGCGCTCGCGCGCGCAATAAGAAGTGCAACTTACGCAATGCAAAATAGCGGAATTTGAAACACAGCTCGGGAGTTACATAGGGATTGGGAAATTGTTCGTGCGGTAACGAAATGTTGAGACCAATCGATTTCGCACCGACATCCGACGCGCCGCGATTGGCAGCCTCCATAATTCCGGGGCCGCCGCCCGTCATGATTAGCATTTCGCCTCCGCAGGCGCCTTTCCCCGAAAGTCCGACGAGGCGACCGAACTCGCGAGCCAAGTCGTAATAATTGCTTTTCGCATGAACGCGCTGTGCAATCGACAGCGTCTGTTTCATCTCCGCATTTGACGGATCAGCTTCAAGGCTTGCCTTGGCCTGCTCGAGTTGCCGCGAGGCGGCCGAGGGCTCAACAATGCGCGTGCCGCCGAACACAACTATGGTGTGACGAACATTGTGTTTTCTCAGCCCACTATCGACTTTTAGGTATTCGAGCTGCAGCCGCAGCCCGCGGCTGTCTTCTTCTTGCAAAAAGTCAATGTCTTGATCGGCTTCGCGATAAGCAGGACTCTCAAGAATGGCTTGAATTGCAGCGGGCGCCCGGGGATCATCAAGTATGTCCTTCGGCGCGTGCCCAGGCAGAGGCTGCCTTCGCTTTTGTGGATGAGGCGGACTGGGACAATCTTCGACGGCACTTCGGTTCACGTGAATCTCGCTTTGACTGCGTCTGTGCAACCACTGATGTCAGAGGCATTAAATCTTAGTCTCCCGCAAATTCAAGCGCACTTGAGGGCAAGTGACCGTCTTCAAAGCTTTGCACAGAATTCGCCATGCGGCAGGTCATCCTTATTTCGGTGGTTGGAAAAACCGGAATGGAGTCGACTAAACTATCCCAAGCCGCGCCGTGACGAGACCTCTGTGGAGTCATATTGCGGATCGCCCAACGGGTTGGGCGGTGGTTTCATTGGTGCTGGCACAAAAGGATGAATCAAGGGCCAGGGGCTTGGCATTTCTCCAACCCGAACTTCGATCAAGCAAGGCCCGCCATCTCGCTGCGCCGCTTCCAGTGAAGCTGCAAGCCCATCAGGTGAATCGGTACGATACGACTTTATGCCGAAGGCCTTGGCGAGAAGCTGGAAATCGGGGTTGTGCAGATCGACCGCGAATTCGCGGCCGAAATTCCTTCTCTGGATGCGTTGCACATTGGCAAAGCAATCATCTGCAAACACGACCACGCTGACATCGAGCTTGTACTTCGCGGCAGTTGAGAGCTCCTGGAGCCCCCAACCGAAGCCACCGTCGCCCACGATGGACACGGTGCGTTTGCCGGGCGAGCCCGCCGCCACGCCAAGCGCCGTGGGAAAACCATAGCCCAGGGTTCCTTGAAAACCCGGCGTGATCAAGGATCGCGGCCGATAGACCGGATAAGCGATGTTCGCAAAATATCCAACCTGGGTGAGCTCGCTCACCAATGTGGCATCCTCGGCGATATGACTTCGCAAGACTGCCACATAGTCGGCCTGAGGCTTGATGCCCGCCATCTGAGCGTTTTCCCAGGCCTTCACCTTCGCGACATCATCCACACGATTATTGGAACGCGAGAGCGGTCCGATCGCCGATAAGAGCGCCTCAAGGCCCAAGGAAACATCGCCATGCAGAAGAAGCCCCGGCGGCCGGGGTGCGCCCGCCGCTTCCTTATCGATGTTGAGGTAAATGAATTTGCATCCTGATGATGAATGAATAGGACGCGCGATCCCATCAAGGAAGCGGGTGCCAGCCGCGAGAACGACATCGGCGTACGGCAGGACACAACGGCTGCCCAATGTCGACAGCGCAAGCGGATGTTCGAGCGAAACGGTCCCGCGCGCCCCCTCAGTCATGACAACGGGCGCTTGAAGTTTCTCCGCCAGCGCTTGGAGCACCATCCCCGCGTTGCCCGCCCCCACGCCTCCGCCGGCATAGATCACTGGAAATTTGGCGCCAGCAAGGATTCGGGCGGCATCCACGATCCCTGCAACATCGACCGGCATCGGCGCGAAGGGAGCAGGATCGTAATAGGCCACCTGCTTGATAGATGCTTGAAGAAGATCGGGTGGGACCTCCAAAGCGACGGGGCGCGGATGTCCTGATCTCAATTGACGAAATGCTTCATGAACCAGAGCCGGTATCTCTTCCACCGTGCTCGCCAGCGCATGCCATTTGGTAAGAGATTTCAGGATGCCTGACTGGTCTGGAATCTCGTGCAGAACGCCATAGCCTTTGCCAATCGCGCTGGACGATATTTGGCCAGCAATGAACAGCAAGCGCGTGCTGCAGGCCCATGCCGTGGCGAGCCCAGCGAGAGCGTTCAACACGCCCGGGCCCGGGACCATCATGCACACCCCTTCTTTGCCGGTGCTGCGCGCATAGCCATCCGCCATGTAGGAGGTTGCCTGTTCGTGCCGCGGAACGATGTAGCGAATGCCGGGTGCTGCATCACACAAGGCATCGACCGCCCAATCCAGTTGCACACCTGGAATACCGAACACGATTTCAACATGCTCGCGGCGCAACTGCTCGACGAGGGCCTGCCCTCCCGTGCTCATTCCTTTTTTTCTTCCAGCGGAATGACCGGGGCGTGGTGATGAGTGATTGCTTTGGGCGCGAAATATTCCTCCAGGCCATAAAGGCCATTCTCACGTCCAATACCGGAGAGCTTCACGCCTCCAAATGGAGCCGCAAGATCGAACGGTGCGCCATTGAGGATGACCTGGCCGGTCCTCATGCGCCGCGCCACCGTCAGCATCCGATCGTCGTCGCCAGACCAAACACCCCCGGATAACCCGTAATCGCTATCGTTAGCGATGCGTATTGCCTCATCGTCATCGGAATAGCCAATGATGGATAGGACTGGTCCGAATGTTTCTTCGCGGGCAATCGCCATAGCGGGCGCTACACTCGAAAGAATCGTTGGCGCAACATATGCCCCTTTGGGTTGAGTCCTGGGCTGCTCAGCTCCACCGGTCAGCAGGTTGGCTCCTTCAGCGATGGCGCCAGTTATGGCCTGACGCACACGTGCCTGCTGGCTTAAACTGGAAAGCGGACCCAAGCGCGTGGCGGGATCCATGGGATCTCCCAGCTTCCAATCTTTGGCCGCCTCGATCGCCAGTTCTTCAATTTTTTGGCGCTTGTGTTCTGGCACAATGAGGCGAGACAGGGCGGCACAAACTTGGCCACAATTACCCAACGCTTGGCCTAACGAAGCCGGAATGGCTTTTTCCAGATCGGCGTCGTCCAGGATAATGTTGGCGGACTTTCCGCCCAATTCCAAAGCGACCTTCTTGAGACCCATTGCCGCCATTTTGGCTACCTCGCGGCCGCCCCGGGTGGAACCCGTGAAGGAAATCATGTCGATGCCAGGGTGCGAGGCCAAGGCCTGCCCCGTTTCGCGGCCGCCTAATACCAGATTGAACACTCCGGCCGGGGCCCCTGCCTCATGGAAAATTTCCGCAAGTAGAACCGCATCCAATGGCGTCACTTCGCTGGGCTTGAGAACAACCGTGCAACCAGCGACAAGCGCCGGCGCGACTTTTGCCACAATCTGGTGGAGCGGAAAATTCCAGGGAGTAATCGCCCCGACCACGCCGATGGGATCGTTCTGCACGATGGAACGGCCAAGCACACGATCATTGAGCTCGGCTGCCGCCTCTAAAGTAGCCTTGATGTCGCCAAGAGGCAGCCCGATCTGGGCCCGGCGCGAAAAACCGATCGGACTGCCCATTTCGGACGTGATTGTGCTGGCAAGTTCTTCCGCGTGCGATGCTATTCCAGCGCTCACCCGTCGCAGAAGCTCAACGCGTTCTTCAAGTGGAACTTGAGACCAACGGTCGAAGGCGGAACGGGCGGCCGTGACGGCCTTGTCAACATCCTCGCCGCAGCCAGCGGTAGCATTTGCAAGGACGACTTCGGTAGCAGGATTGACCACCGCAATTGTTTCCGATGCGCCGGATTTTTCCCATCTGCCATTGACGTAAGCCGAACGCCCCAACCGCTGGTCCATTTATCGCTCCAGCACTTCGACGGATGTACCGGCATCAAGGTGTACAAGCGCCATTGCTGGATCGAAGTTCACACCCATCGGGTCTTTTCCGGCCGCTATCGCCTCCAGCTGGTCGCGAAAGACTCTCCGCAGCATCGAAACGCCTCGATCGCTGGAATTGAGATGTTCCTCCGAATGGAACGTAATCTCGCCTTGGCTCACTTGCGTTTCATAGTCGCCTGGCATCTTTCGATGTTCTTCTTCCGTGAGTTCTTGCCATAGCTTACCGCTATAGCGAGACCTTATCTCTGCCAGCTCGCCCGACTTCTTTACGCGCCCTGCCGAATAAATGCGAAAATGCGTGTCGTCTATGGGAAGTACCCAGCCTAAAAGAGAGCAAGGACCGTCAGTTTCTGCGCGTGGATTGGCGACGGCACGGATGGTCGGCAGGACTGCCTCAGTAACGCGATGATGGATTCCACCCTCGATTTCCCGGAGCTGGATAGAGAGAGTTCCACGTTCCGTATATTCGAACTTCACTTTTGGCATCAGCGCCATTTTTGCTGTGAATTGGTTGCCGCTGAAAGAACCGTGCAGGATAGGCACGTGGAAGGGATCCATCACGTTTTCGAAATGCTGCAGCCAATTGCAAGGCACGATCACCGGACCGCCGGTGCCGATACTTTTGTCGTCCGCTTCTATGAATTCCCCGGGCCCCAGATTTTCAAGAATATCGTAGCGCGGGAGGGTCGGCTCTTTCTCGGGTGGCCCCATATAGGCGAAAATCAAACCGTAAAGTTCCTTGACAGAATAGTAAGGTTGGCGAACCAACCGACATGTCTTGGCACCATTCTCGGGTTCGCATGGTTGGTCGATACATTGACCATCCACCGTAAACTTCCAGCCGTGATAGCAGCAACGAATCCCGTCTTCCTCGACGCGACCGTAATAAAGCGAGGCGCCACGATGAATGCAGCGCGGATAGAGAAGGCCGGGCCGGCCTGCGCCATCGCGGAAGAGGATTAAGTCCTCTCCCAGCACGCGCACCTGCCGCGGCGCGCCGGCGGCGTCCGAAGATAGACCGATAGGATGCCAATAGCGCCGCAGCAATTCGCCCATCGGCGTGCCTTGGCCGACCAAGGTGAACTTCTCGATGAATGTGGGAGAGGGCTGTCCATAGCCGGTCGCGTGACTGGTCATCGCACCCTCAATGTTCGAAACCCTCGGGCTAGAGCCGACATTGCCGCTGGTGGCCACAACATCGCCGGGGAAAACAACTTAACGTGTTATCTTTCTTGCCGCAAGCATGGCGGCTGCTTGTGGATAGTTAGCATGTTAAGTAGCGTCACGATCAGAGGTAGCCATGAATACTCCTGTGATCGACCGGCACGAAAGCGCGCTCAAGACTGTCGCGCGCTTGCCCAAGCCCCTTGGGCACTTCATCGGCGGAAAGCCGGTTCCAGGCACGGGTCCTCTTTTTCCCGTGCTCGAGCCGGCAACCGGCCGGGAACTGGGTGATGTTCGTGATGCTTCCGAAACCGAACTCAACGAGGCCGTGGCCGCCGCAAAGTACGCCTTTCCGGCCTGGTCTGCGACATCGGGTGAAGCGCGCCGTAAGCTTCTTCACAAAGTCGCCGATCTGATCGAAGCCCGGGCCGAGGAAATCGCGGCTGTCGAATGCCTCGACACGGGCCAATGTTGGCGCTTTATGTCGAAGGCGGCGCTCCGCGGAGCAGAAAACTTCCGGTTTTTTGCCGATCGCGCCCCAGCTGCGGCCGATGGCCAAGCTTTGCCCAGCCAAGAACATCTTAATTACACCACGCGCAAGCCGATCGGCCCTGTTGGCGTAATCACGCCGTGGAATACGCCGTTCATGCTCTCCACCTGGAAGATTGCACCCGCCCTTGCCGCCGGCTGCACGGTGGTTCACAAGCCCGCCGAATGGTCTCCTTACTCCGCGCGCCTCCTCGCCGAGATCGGAATGGAGGCCGGCCTGCCCCCCGGAGTATTGAATTCCGTTAATGGGCTGGGCGAAACGACGGGCAAACGGCTTACCGAGCATCCCGACATTCGTGCCGTCGCTTTTGTAGGCGAGTCGAAGACCGGCTCCGCCATCATGAAACAAGGCGCAGACACGCTGAAACGTGTGCATTTCGAGCTAGGCGGCAAAAATCCCGCCATCGTCTTTGACGATGCAGATCTTGACCGCGCGCTGGAAGCCGTAGTCTTCATGATCTATTCGCTGAACGGCGAGCGCTGCACATCGTCTTCGAGACTGCTGATTCAGGATTCGATTCATGACGGGTTCGTCGCCAAGCTCGTTGAGCGCGTGCGCAAGCTGAAAGTGGGCGACCCTTTCGATCCTGCTACCGAGGTTGGCCCCCTAATCCATCCGCTCCACCTCGCCAAAGTCTCAAGCTATATGGACGTTGCCCGCAATGACGGAGCCACAATCGCCGTGGGCGGATGCAAGATGGAGCGACCGGGTTATTTTTTTGAACCTACCCTGTTTGCCCAAGCCAGTCAGGGTATGCGCATCGCGCAGGAAGAAATCTTTGGTCCCGTCCTCACCGCCATTCGCTTCACCGACGAAGCCGATGCCATCGCCAAGGCCAATGACGTGAAATACGGCCTTGCGGCATATTTGTGGACCGGCAAGCTCGAGCGTGCGCTCCGGGTGTCGGATGCGTTGGAAGCGGGTATGATCTGGGTCAACAGTGAGAATGTCCGGCACCTTCCCACGCCCTTCGGCGGGGTAAAGGCAAGTGGGGTAGGCCGCGACGGTGGCGATTGGAGCTTCGATTTCTATATGGAAACGAAGAATGTGGCGCTCGCGCGCGGCACTCATAAAGGCCAACGCCTCGGCGTTACTTGATGGCCGCGATCAACGCTTGCAACTCGGAGATGAGCTTCTTCAAGCGCCTGTCCCCGAAACTCCTGGTATAGTGGTTCAATTGCTGAAGGGTGTGAGAGGCAGTCTCTTCGATCAAGGCGCGCCCACTGGCGGAAAGCGCGACAATCGCACCACGCCCATCCTTGGGATTCGGCTGCCGAATGACCAGTCCACGCTGAACCATCTCCTTCAAGATGCGAGTGACGCTTGGGCCGAACAAAAGCGCTGAATTCGCCAGCATTCCGAGTTCGACCGGACCCAGATCGTTGAGGACACGCAAGACGCGCCATTGCTGCTCGGTAACTCCCGCCTCCGCCAGCATGGGCCTAATCGGCGCCATCACCGCTTCGCGGGCCGCAAGCAGGGCGCCGGCCAGGGAATTCCGATATGGGACTAGCTTTTTGGCGCGAGCTTTCACACGAAGCCGGACGAAGAGCTTTACAAGTTAACATGTTAAATATATGAGCGGGTGGGGCCCTAAGTCAAATGTGCGATGATAGTTGGGACCATCTTCGGCGCAGCCCTGAATGACCGTGAGCACCATCGTCATATGGCCGCCGCATTCATAGAACCACCCTATAAGCAGCCGCCCAATAAGCCGGTCCTTTACATCAAGCCCCGCGCTTGCCTGATGGGCGACAGCGCAATCATTCCCATACCGCCTGACCTCGAGCAGATCGAAGTCGCTGCCACATTAGGCCTTCTGATTGGGCGCGATGCGCACCGCATCCCTCAAGACAGCGCCCTCGCCTATATCTGCGGCATCTGCCTTGCTCTTGATGCTAGCGAGCCCTGCGACAGTTTCTATCGGCCGCCCGTGCGCCAGCGCTGCCGCGACGGGTTCCTGCGGCTAGGCCGGCTAGCGCCCTTCAATGCCAAGGTCATGAACAACCCGATCGAGACCTTCGCGGATGATCGCAAGGTGCATAGCTGGTCGACTGAACGGCTCCTGCGAGACGCCGCGACGTTGATCGCCGATATCAGCGTGTTTATGACACTTGCCGCCGGCGATCTTCTTCTTGTTGGGCTTGCATATGACGCGCCACGCTCGCGGCCGGGATGCCGAATTATCGCGCGCTGCGGAAACTTGCCGGGCTTGTCGGTAAGTCTGCAAGTAGAATCTGTCGCATGAAACGCGCACGCATCGCCTATCGCGGCGCTGTCGTTTGGGCACAACTCAACGAGTCGGGAACGGCGCTGCGTTTGCCTAGCGGTGAGGTTGTTTCGCCCGAAGAGGTACAATGGCTAGCTCCTGTGACGCCGGGAGCCACTATCTTCGCGTTAGGGCTAAACTATGCGGACCACCGAAAGGAATTGGGCTTTTACTCGCAGGATCCGCCGCTGATCTTTCTCAAAGGGCCCAACAGCTTAGTGGGCCATCTGGGAGAAACAATACGCCCGGCAGATGCGCATCAGATGCATCCGGAATGCGAACTGGTCGCCATCGTCGGAAAACCTGCCCGACGAATCCAGGCCGAGGACGCGCTGGATTATGTGGGCGGGTACACGATCGCGTGCGACTATGCTATTCGCGAATATCTGGAAAATTATTTCCGCCCAAACTTGGCCGTGAAGAACCGCGACGCGACCACGCCGCTGGGGCCTTGGGTGGTCGATGCGACAGATATCGTCGATCCGCAAAGGCTTAGTATTCTCACCACCGTTAGCGGACAAATGGTGCAGGAAGGATCGACCGCGGACATGATCCTCGATATCGCTCATCTTATCGCTTATCTTTCCGAAACAATGACCCTTCTCCCGGGTGACATGATCCTGACCGGCACGCCCCAAGGACTTCATTTTTGTGCCGTGGGCGACGAAGTTGTATGCGAAATCGAAGGGATTGGCCGCTTGGTCAATCGTCTTGTCGCGGAGACCAAGACATGAGTCTTTATCAGCTCAGCAAACTGCTTTTTCAGCTCAACCGGGACGAAGGTCTGCAGGCGCGCTTCAAGCTGGATCCCGAGGCTGGGGTGGCTGGTTTTCAACTGACCGAGGAGGAGCGCCGCGCTGTCTTGGAACCAGATATCGGCCTTCTGTACGTTCTGGGGGTCAATGGTCAGATCTTGATGCACTTCGCGGCTTTTTCGGGGATTGATTGGGCTGATTATCTTCAGCGTATGCGTGATGGCGTGAAGCGACATGGACCGGTCAGGGCTGGTGTTTATGCCATGCTCTCGGGTCCGGACGACCGGGTGGCTGGAGTTTAGGGGATGAGCCTGGTTTTCGCCGGCGTTTGCAGTCACGCACCCGGAATTACCGGCCGGTCTGAACGAGCGGATGCAGCGCTGCGCGAACCGTTCTACGCTGCTTTTCGCGCCATGAGCGAGGCCCTGCATGCTGCCAAGCCGGATGCACTGCTCGTCATCGCAGCGGAGCATTTTGCGAATTTCTTCATGGACAGCATGCCCGCCTATGCCGTCGGCATGGCAGATAATTATGACGGCCCGATTGAAGATCCCGCCTGGCTGAGAATTCCACGCCGCTTGGCGCGCGGCAATCCCGGATTGTCGCGCCGCTTAATCGCCGAAATTCAGAAGAGTGTGGACGTTACCTATGCCGAGGAATGGCGCCTGGATCACGGCATCATGGTGCCGCTGTATTTTCTCGACCCTCAAAATACCCTTACCCTCATTCCCGCCAACATTAATTGCCAGGGACCTCCCTTGACGCCGCTTAACCGAGTATGGGCATTCGGCGAAGCCATTCGTCGTGCCGCGGATAAAGTGCCGGAGCGCATTGCTTTGGTCGGCACGGGTGGAATCTCGCATTGGCCCGCTACCCCCGACAGCGGCATGATCAACGAGCCATGGGACCGCGAATTCCTGCGCCGATGGGCGGGGCAGGAACGAGAGGCGATGCTGTCCTATTCGGACGAAGAGATTTATCGCGACGCGGGCCAAGGCGGCTTCGAGATCCGAACATTTATCGCCACTGCTGCGGCGGCACGCGGGACTGGCAAAGTCCATTTCTATGCCCCTATTCCCATTTTTGCCGTGGGCTGCACAATTGCGACACTGGAGATCCTTTGATGGCCCACGCGACAGTCGAATGGACCGCGAATCTGGAAGGTGACGCCGACATCCACGGTTTGCTCGCACTGATCGCCGCAGCCATGCGGGAATCCGGCATCTTCCCCTGGGGCGGGATACGTGTGCGGGCCATCAAGCTTGACGATTACTTCATCGCCGATGGAAAAGAGGATGACGCTTTTATAAATATCACAGTCACGATGGGGGCTGGCCGGAGCGCCGAAATCAAGCGGGAATTCTTCGGAGCTCTTTTCGAGAAAATAAAAATGCACTTTGCCGAACTTTATCGCCACCGCTATCTGGCGATATCGATGTATGTCGAGGAAGCGGACGAAAATGCGAGTTTCAAACACAATAACCTTCATCAGCGCTTCAAAAAGGACCGCTGATGCCGCTTTCCAATCCTGTCATTGCTGAGATGGCTGAACGTCTGGACGTGGCCGAAAAGACCTGTCGGCAGATCGGACATTTCTCGCGCGAATGGCCGGAGATGACGATCGAAGATGGTTATCGGGTGCAACGCGCCTGGGTGGAAAACAAGCTTGCCTCGGGCCGGAAGGTGATCGGGCACAAGATTGGTCTCACCAGTCGCGCCATGCAGCGTTCGTCAAACATCAACGAACCCGATTACGGTGTTTTGTTGGACGACATGTTGTTTTGCAATAACAGTGACGTCCCGGTCGGACGCTTTATCGAGCCACGTGTCGAAGTCGAGTTGGCTTTCATTCTCAAGGACCGTATTTCCGGTCCCGATTGCACCATCGCTGACGTGATGAAGGCTACGGACTGGATAGCGCCGATGATCGAGATCATCGATGCCCGCATTCAACGCGTCGATCCCGAGACAGGGACCACCCGGAAGGTCTTTGATACGATTGCTGACAACGCCGCCAATGCCGGCCTGGTATTGGGCGATACGCGGATCGCGCCTGGCGCGGTCGACCTTCGTTGGGTACCTGCTCTTCTTTATCGCAATGGCGTCATCGAAGACTCTGGTGTGGCAGCCGCTGTCCTCGGCCACCCCGCCCTGGGGGTGGCTTGGCTGGCCAATAAATTGGCGCCCTGGAAAGAAAGTCTGGAAGCTGGCGAGATAATCTTGAGCGGCAGTTTCATCGCCCCCTTATTCGCCGCGCCCGGAGATCAATTCCATGCCGATTATGGATCTTTCGGCAGCATTTCGGTGAGGTTCGCATGAATCGCCTCAAAGCCGCGCTCGCCCGCCATCAATTGCAAGTGGGGCTGTGGCAGACCCTGGCCAATCCGTATACTGCGGAGATCTGCGCTTCGACGGGGTTCGACTGGCTGTTATTCGATGGCGAGCATAGCCCCAACACGATTCAGACCATGCTTTCCCAACTTCAGGCCGTCTCAGGCTATCCGGTGGACGCCATGGCTAGGCCACCGGTGGGCGATCCGAGACTCATTAAGCAATATCTCGACATCGGCTTTCGCTCGCTCCTGATTCCGATGGTGGGGAGCGCAGCCGAAGCGCGCTTGCTGGTCTCGGCGACCCGCTTTCCTACCGAGGGAATACGCGGAGTGGCCTCACTCACAAGGGCAGCCGGCTTCGGAACACGGGCAGATTATTTTGCCGAGGCGCATGACGACATCTGTCTGGTCTTGCAGATTGAAAGCAAGCCCGGGCTTGAGGCGATTGCCGATATCGCCTCTGTCGAGGGTGTGGATGCCCTGTTCATCGGACCGGGAGACCTTGCCGGCGCGCTCGGGCATCTGGGCAATCCCTCGCACCCCAAAGTTCAATCGGCGATTTCAAACGCCATTGAGACGGTGCGCAAAACCGGTAAGGCCGCGGGTATCTTTGCGACATCAATAGAGGCCGCGAAGCGCTACGCGGACGCCGGAGCCTCGCTGATATCGGTGGGAACCGATATAGGATTACTCGTCAGCGGCGCGCGGTCGCTGGTGGACGCGTTGAAAGGCTCATCACCAAGTTAGCCCGGGCGTTCAGGTAAGGCAGCTGCCGCAAATTCGTCGAAGCATTGTCTGTATTGTTTAAGGCCAATCCAACAGGCGGCGAACGTGACCGGCCCCACCAGCCCCATGGAGAGCGCCAAGGCATATCTTAGTGCATGGGGGTCCCTGAACACATAGTCGGTAATCAGGGCGGGTAAGATCGGGCCAAGAGTGACGCCGACGATACCATTCGTGAATGGAAACAAGGCGCCCAGTTGTCCACGGAACTTGTTGGGACTTGTCATCAAGATCGCCGTGGGAATGAGTACCGGAGGGAACCCCTGCAAAAATTTGAACAGCACCAACAGGGTGGCCGCCACGACTGGATTGGGAGACAGCGGTAGCGCGATCGCCGGCACGGTTATGCCGAGCGCCCCCAATCCCGTGAGCCACAAACAAGCATCCACTTTGCCTTTGGCAATCAGCCGGCTCGAATACCAGCCCGCGAAGATCATTCCCAGCGGTCCAACGGTGAGCGTTTCCGCACCGATGACCAGGCCCGAATGGCGCGGGCTCCAACCCCAAGTCCGGATGAAAAGCTCGGGATACCAGGAGTCGCCAAATGCGATGAGTGCGTAAAGGGCACCCCCCGCATAAAGGGATATGAACATCCATTTGTACCGCGCGAGGAAGGCTATCAACTCACTGAACTCTTGGCGTGTAGGCTTGCGCTTCGCGGCGGCGGCCTGCACGCCTTGGTCGCGCCGAACCGGTTCGCGCAGGGTAGCCAGCCACAGCGCCAGCACCAGGCCCGGCAAGCCCACAACAACGAATACGATCTGCCACGACCGCATGACGCCGAGTACCGCTATATGGACAACAGGGGTTCGCGCCACAGCGCCGACCAGCGTGCCGCCTAGTATCATGGCGAGCCCGGCCCCGACGAAAATTCCGCAAGCAAAGAAACTCATCGCACGCGGCAACCGCGACTTGTCGAAATAATCCGACAGCATTGAGTAAGCCGCCGGCGTCAGCGACGCCTCGCCAACACCCACCCCGATCCGTGCCAAGAGAAGCTGCGTGAAACTTTGCGCGAGCCCACAGGCCGCCGTCATCAGGCTCCACAAGGCGACGCCGATCGACACGATCCATTTGCGATTGAAGCGGTCGGCCATCCAGCCCAAAGGAAGACCCATCAGGGTGTAGAAGATGCCGAAGGCGCCGCCAGTCAGAAGCGCGAAGGCCGTATCTTTGATGTGAAGACTTCGTTCGATTGGACCGACCATCAGAGTGAGGATCTGACGATCCAGGAACGAGAAGACATATGCGATCATCAGTACCGCCGTCGCGTAGACGCCGTACCGGACGCTTGGCAGTAACGCTATTGATTGACCGCCCCGAGATTTGCTCTCTTTCTGGGCAATATCTTTTCTAATGAGCCCGAGCGCGTCCCCCCGCATTGACGTTCCCCTTCAACTGTTTCCACCAAAGCGCCAGGCAATCGCAGGCCGTCTCGGAGAGACGAGCCAATTCAAACTTTTATGCCAAGCTTGAAGAGCCTGATCGCATTGGCGCGTCCGATCAAGAGCCTTTCGTCCTCGCCGATCACGATCGTGGAATCGAACCAGCTGGCGGCGTCCTCCATGGTTTCATATGGATAGTCGGTGGAGAAATACACGCGATCCCGACCCATTACCTCGAGTGTGCAGCGAAAAGCGGGGTCGTTGAAGTTGCCGCTTGTGGTAATGTGGAAATGTTTGCGGAAATACTCGCCCAGGGGCCGTTTGCCTCGATAGCCCCGAGGTGAAAAACGCATGCGCGCTTCCAACCGCCCAAGCCCAAAGGGGATCAGCTCACCCAGGTGGCCAAGTACGATTTTTAGGTCAGGATTTTCATCGAAAATACCTGAGCCGCACAGGCGCAAGGCATGGATTGAAGTATCCACACCAAACCCCCAAGGAGCGCTCATCAGCCAGGGATGCCCCTGGTAGATCGGCGCACGTGATTGAATTTGCATTCTGGGGTGCAGATAGGCCGGTATGTCCAACTGAGCGACCGTCGCCCAAAAGCTACGATACTCGGGCGTGTCGTAATAGATCGCGGAATCCGCCACCTCCCTTTGCGCATAGCCGTAGATCATCGTGCCCTTAAAGCCCAGCGTTCGCACACAACGCGTAAGCTCGGCCGAGGCGGCATCCGGGTCCTGCATCGGCAGCGCGGCAAGAGCGGCGTAGCGGTTGGGGTGCCGCGCCACGGCTTCAGCCATGTGATCATTGGCCTTTCTCGCCAATTGAACGGCGCGGCCGAGATCGAGGATACCCTGCACGCCGGGCGCGTTGAGCGACAGGATGGCAAAGTCGATACCATTACGCTCCATCCCCTCAAGGCGCTCATCGGCGAGATCGAGGATTTGACGCGCGAAGTCGTCCCATTTGCCGGATTCGCCGGCGATAACGCGGTTTCCTTCCAGCGTCTCGGCAATCGCGCAATGCTCTTCAAAAGCGATCTTCTTTTGCACGGCGGGCTCCCCCTACCCCTCTTTACCCGCAAGTCCGCCGCCGGCATAGCACCATCATCGCGGGCTCGTTTGCTGGCCCACAAATTTGGCGTAGAACGGAGAACCTCCCTCAGGTGTACAGATTCTCGGCGAGAGGGATGGTTAAGCGGCTATAGTCCGAGACCCAGGACAGGATCGGGGACATCGTGTCGGACATATTTAAGCGAGAAGATGATACTGCCCAGCCGCGGCATCTTTTTTCGCCATACGCTTCGACGATAAAACGCGCCCCTCTTCATCGTCTAATTCCTATTCCCCAGACCATCACCGAAACCACTGGTCCTTCCGGCTCGTGGGAGGATTTGATGGGGGGTGCAATGGCCGACATGACCAGGCAGCATAAAGGCGAACCCCTCGGTCAGCGGATTATCGTCTCTGGGCGCGTGCTTGACGAAAATGAACGCCCAGTGCCCGGCACCGTAATAGAAATCTGGCAGGCCAATGCAGCCGGACGCTATATCCACCAGCGAGACAATTGGCCCGCCCCGCTCGATCCCAACTTCACCGGCGTCGGCCGGGTCGTAAGCGATAAAATGGGCCGTTACCGTTATATCACGGTGCGTCCTGGAGCTTATCCGTGGGGCAATCACTACAATGCCTGGCGGCCTTCGCATATCCACTTGTCACTGCTGGGGCCGACATTCGCCACAAGATTGGTGACGCAGATGTATTTTCCCGACGATCCACTGGTGCCGCTTGACCCAATCGCGAATTCTGTGTCGATGCCCTATCGCGACCGCATGGTATCGCGGTTCGACATCGATACGACTGAACCCAATTTTGCATTGGGCTATTTGTTTGACATCGTCCTGCGCGGCCGACACGCCACTCCTCTGGAGGCCTGAGTGGACAATCAAAGCAAAGAATTGTTCGGACAGACTCCCTGGCAGACGGTAGGGCCATTTTTTCATTTCGGACTGCCCTGGAAAGGCGGAGCCGACCTCACTGGTAACTCGGAATTGGGCGCACGGGCGGATTTGATGCGGCCCGAACATGACCTGCTGCATACCGCGTCGAAGCGCGGGCCGGTCGATGGCATCCGTATCGACATCGTCGGACAGATACTGGATGGCGACGGGACCCCGGTGCCAGACGCCCTTGTGGAGATCTGGCAGGCAAATTCGAAGGGTCAATATTCTTTGCCAAGCGCAGTTACCGATTTCATCGGCTTTGGCCGCTCGGCCACCACCGAGGGGGGCGAATATCGCTTCCGCACGGTTCTGCCCGGGCAGGTGCCAGGGCCCGGAAATAGCTTTCAGGCTCCCCATATCGCGGTGAGCGTGATGGCGCGAGGACTTCTGAAGCGTCTCGTCACGCGCATCTATTTTCCCGATTCCGATTGCAACGACACCGACCCAATTCTGGAGTTGGTGCCGGCTGAGCGCCGTCACACACTGATCGCGCGCAAAGAAGGCGACGCATATCGTTTCGATATAATTCTGCAAGGCGCCGGTGAAACCGTGTTTTTCGATTGTTGAGCATCATGTCCCGAGCGATCCGCGACTTGAGTGGTGGCAGCGCCGAAATGTTGGAGATTTTCGGCGACGCGGCCATGGTCAAGCATGCGCTGGCTTTCGAAGCGGCGTTGGCGGAGGCCCAAGCTGCCGAAGGCATATTAACGGCGGATGAAGCGGCACGTATCGCCATCGCTTGCGCCCAGCTTCCGCTCGATACGGAAACCCTCGCCGCTGAAGCTGCGCATGCGGGCACCCTGGCAATACCGCTGGTTCTCCATCTTCGGCGAAGTCTTGGTGATGAAGCGCTGGCCGACAAGATCCATTTGGGCGCAACCAGCCAAGACGTCGCCGATACCGTGCTGGTGCTGCAAGCCAAGATGGGGCTGTCGTCCATCGGACGCGAACTCGAGCGGCTCAAAACGGCGTTGGCGCTGCTGGCGGAGCGCATGGCGGCCGTCCCCATGACGGGGCGCACGTTGCTGCAGGACGCTTCACCCATCACTTTCGGACTTAAGGTCACGCAATGGCTGACGGGAATCGATGAATCGGTTGTGCGACTGAGCCGTGAATCCCAACAGGGCCTGATGTTGCAATTTGGCGGAGCCGTGGGTACACGCGCTGGGTTGAATGGCAAAGGGGCTTCCATCGCCGCCAACATGGCGAAGAAGCTGGGCCTAGCATCCCCCATACTCCCATGGCATGCGCGGCGGGGAGGCATTGCCGGATTGGCTTGTGCCCTTGCCATCGTCGTGGGCGCTTCCGCCAAGATAGCCCGCGACATTTCTCTCCTGGCGCAAGGTGAAATTGCGGAAGCGCTCGAACCGCGCGTGCAGGGGCGCGGTGGTTCATCGGCGATGGCGCACAAGCGCAATCCCACGGGCTGTCAGATTGTGCTCTCAGCGGCCGCGCGTGCGCCCGGACTTGCGGCAACCATCATCGCCGGGCTGCCGCAGGAACAGGAACGGGGCCTTGGAGGGTGGCAGGCGGAAGGACCAGTGCTGGCGGATCTCTTCGTCCTCACGCACGGGGCACTCGTCGCATTGGTACCCGTGGTTGAAGGCCTCGAGGTCGATACGGTCCGCATGGCGGCCACCCTCATGGCCGCCAATGTCGGAACAGATACTGGCGAGTCCGAATACCTTGTGCGAGCAATCCTGAAGGCCCGGTCCTGATGGCTTTCGCGAAAAATGGCGGTGTGCGCCTTTATTGGCGCGAGGAAGGCGCCGGGCCACCGCTACTGCTGCTGAATTCTGTCGGCTGCGATGTGACATTATGGAACGGGGTGGTCACCCATCTTCCGGGCTTTCGCCTTGTCCGCATGGACATGCGTGGCCATGGCCAATCATCCTCACCCCCGGGCGACTACACGCTGGAGCAGTTGGCCTCCGATGTATGCGCGGTGTTGGACGCCGCAAGAATCGATAAAGCCGCAATCTGCGGCCTGTCGCTGGGCGGCATGGTGGCGATGACCATGGCGCTTAATGCACCCGGCCGCGTCTCGTCGATTATTCTTGCTTGTACTTCCGCGCAGATGGACCCGGAAAGCTGGGATGCCCGGATTCAGATCGTTTGCAGCCAAGGGTTGCCAGCGATCGCGGATACAGTGATGGCCAGGTTCTTCTCAAACAGCTTCCGCCACAATCATGGGCCAGACGTTGATGCGATCCGGAAACGTTTCCTCCAACTGGATCCCATGGGTTACGCCGGATGCTGTGCAGCCATTCGGGACATGGCGCTAATTGAAAAAATATCGGCTATCGACAAGCCCACTCTCGTAATCGTCGGCAAGGAAGATGCCGCCACCCCCTTTGAAGGGCATGGCTCCGAGATTCAGGAACGCATTGCCGGCGCAACGGTGAAGGTACTTTCGGCGGGGCATATCGTGCCAATCGAGGCGCCGGAAGTCTTGGCCGCCGCCATAACGGATTTTCTTTTGGGAGCATCCCATGGCTGACGTTAAGGAAACCCTCTACCAGGCCGGCTTGGCCGCCCGGCGCAGGATTTTAGGGGACAGCTGGGTCGACAAATCGATTGAAGCACGCACTGCCTTCACTACCGACTTCCAGGAAATCATCACCCGCAATGTCTGGAATGAAATCTGGAATCGGCCCGGGTTAGACCGCAAGACGCGCCGGTTGCTGGTGGTGACGATCACGGCATCGCTGGGTGCCTGGGAGGAATTTCGCCTCCATGTCCGCTCCGGCCTCGAACAAGACGGGTTCAGCCAAGACGAGCTCAAGGAAGTGTTGTTGCAGGTCGCCGCTTATGCTGGCACGCCACGAGCCAACACTGCGTTTGCTGAAGCGGCGGCGATAATCGAGGAGATATCGGCGCGGCCTTAGGTGGTCGCCACTCGTCCCCAAACTGAAGCAAATTGGAAGCAGCAGGAACTTCACGCAGAGGTGAACGCTATGGCCTACGCTTATATATGCGACGGCATTCGCACGCCGATCGGGCGTTACAATGGAGCACTGGCAAAAATCCGGGCAGACGATCTTGCCGCCCTGCCCTTGAAGGCATTGATTGCGCGTTACAAGAACCTCGATCTCGAACTTATCGACGAAGTGATATTAGGTTGTGCCAATCAGGCCGGCGAAGATAACCGCAATGTGGCGCGCATGGCGGCCTTGCTCGCGGGATTACCGGATAGCGTGCCGGCGGTTACAGTGAACCGGCTTTGCGCATCAGGTTTGGATGCGGTGGGCCAGGCGGCGCGCTCGATCGTGTCCGGTGAAGTCGATCTTGTGCTGGCGGGCGGCGTAGAAAGCATGACACGAGCCCCATTTGTGATGGGCAAGGCCGACACGGCATTTTCGCGATACGCCAAGATCGAGGACACGACCATCGGCTGGCGTTTCGTCAATCCCGAGATGGTAAGAACCTATGGCATCCACTCCATGCCTGAGACAGGGGAAAATGTCGCCACCGACTATCGGATCGGCCGCGTCGATCAGGATGCGCTTGGCCTCCGCAGCCAGCAACGGGCTGCCGCGGCCCAAGCACGAGGCTATTTCACGGGCGAGATCGCTCCGGTGACCGTTCCAAACGACAAGGCCGGAGGTGCGGTTATCGATCGCGATGAGCATCCCAGGCCCGATACCACCATGGATGGTCTTGGCAAGTTAAAGCCAATCGTGCACGCAGATGGAACCGTAACGGCGGGGAATGCCGCCGGCGTCAATGACGGAGCCGCCGCTCTCATCATTGCTTCGGACGTGGCGATACAGAGGCATGGCCTCACCCCACGCGCCAAGATCCTGGGCTACGCCACGGCGGGCGTGGCGCCCCGAGTCATGGGGATGGGGCCCGTGCCAGCGGTTCGCAGGCTAATGGAAAAGACGGGCCTGAAGCTCAAAGATTTTGACGTCATCGAACTCAATGAGGCCTTCGCTGCGCAGGTTCTGGCAGTGCTGAGACAGCTGGGCCTTCCCGATGATGCCAAGCACGTCAACTCAAATGGCGGCGCCATTGCTCTTGGTCATCCGCTCGGCGCTACTGGCGCAAGGCTGGCCCTGACGGCGATGCGAGCTTTGGAAGAGAGCAAGGGTCGCTACGCACTCGCCACTCTTTGCATCGGTGTCGGACAGGGTGCGGCTTTAGCAATGGAGCGAATTTAGGCATGTCCGACATGAACGGACGCGTCGCCCTTTTTTCTGCCCTGTATCCGGCGAAACGGCACCGGATGGCCACGCCCGGAAATCAACACTAATTTTAGTGTTTATTCGAATTTGGCGCTTTGATAATGTCGATATTCGAAGCCATGCGCGCCGGCCTATATTCCCCTTCACCGGCTGAGAGGGTGCCGGACCATGGTTCGGAATGCTTAATTCGGACAATTCACTAAAGCCCGTCACGGAATGGCGGGTTTCCGACCGGCCAGTCGCCTATCCCGCCGCTTTGGCCGAAATGGATGCGCGTGCCTCGGCCATCGCAGAAGGCCGTGCCAGCGAGTTGGTCTGGCTGCTCGAGCATCCACCCATCTACACCGCAGGCACCTCGGCCGACGACGCGGATCTTCTTGATGCGCGCTTTCCCGTCTATCGAACAGGGCGCGGCGGTCAATTCACCTATCATGGGCCGGGCCAGCGGGTGGGCTATGTGATGCTCAATCTCAAGACCCGCAAACCTGATGTACGCGGCTATGTACGCGACCTTGAGCAATGGTTGATCGAGGCCCTGGCGTTGTTCGGCGTGAAAGGCGAACGGCGCGAAGGCCGCGTGGGAATCTGGGTCCGCCGCGACATGCGCGAAGACAAGGTCGCTGCGATCGGCGTGCGTATCCGCCATTGGGTAAGCCTTCATGGTATGGCGCTGAATGTCGAGCCCGATCTCTCCCATTTTGGCGGGATCGTGCCATGCGGGGTACGCCAACATGGCGTCACGAGCCTGGCCGATCTGGGTGTAATGGTGACGATGGCCGATGTGGACGTGGCACTGAAGCAGAGCTTCGAAAAGATTTTCGTTTAGCCGAGCGCAGCCATGTCCTCGCCGGTGAGCTTCAATTGAGCACCACGGATGAGGCTTTGCAGCTGGTCGAGATTGGTCGCGCTGGCAAGCGGCGCAACGATGCTGGGTCGGTCGCGCAGCCAGGCGATCGCAACTTCCGCCATGGTGGCATTGTGCGCCCCCGCCACTGTCTCCACCCTGTCCAGCAGGGCCAAATTCTTGTCGTTCAGATAGGTCTCTACCCGGGCGCCACGGGCACGGCCTTCGGTGTCCTTCTTGCTTCGGTATTTGCCCGTGAGGAACCCCGCCGCCAAGGTGTAATACGGAAAGACTCCTACCTCTTCCTCGACGCACAAAGGCTGAAGTTCCCTCTCGAACTCGCGATCGATCAGGTTGTAAAGCGGCTGTAGGGTTTGATACCGGGGAAAGCCGGCATCCCTGGCAATATTCAGCGCCGACGCCAGCCTTGTGGCGTCGAAATTGGAGGCACCTATGGCGCGCACCTTGCCCGCCTTTACCAACTTGGCGAAGGCGTTCAGCGTCTCATCCTGGGGCGTGTCTGGATCGTCGCGGTGCGCCTGATAAAGATCGATATAATCCGTCTGAAGGCGCTTCAACGAGCCTTCGCAGGCGGAAATGATATTGGCCGCTTTCAGCCCCGCTGTGCGCTTCCACATGCCGAGCTTGGTGGCAATGATGACGCGGGCGCGGGTGCCCCGCGCCTTCATCCATTTGCCGATCACGGTTTCGCTTTCGCCGCCTTCATGTCCCGGCGCCCAGTTGGAATAACCATCGGCAGTATCGACGAATTCAAAACCGGCCGCCAGAAATGCGTCCAACAACGCGAAGGACATATTTTCGTCCGCGGTCCAGCCAAACACATTGCCGCCAAGGCAAAGCGGTGACACTTTGATGCCCGAAAGTCCCAGCGCGCGTTTTTCCATTTCTTGTGTCCCGGTTCCGAAATTCGCCTGTTCTCAAAATCGGATCCCCGCGAATTTCGGAATCGAGGGACACGAGAAATCGTTGGATTTACTACCAATTGATTTTCGAAGTTCGTCCAGAGTCGAGTGACGATGGCATGGTCAACTTCGAAAGCATGACATTACATACTCGCCAGACGCTGAAATCCTTTTTCCCTGGGTGGCTCGCTATTATGCAGGTCCACAGCATGAACGCGGGCCCCGCGGGGTCCCTGGGTGGCCGCTCCGACAAAGGCTTCGACAGCTTTGGTGGGACCGCTCACCAATGCTTCCACCGAACCGTCGCTGCGGTTGCGCACCCAACCGTCCAGCTTATGGCGTTGGGCCGCCATGACGAGGTAATCGCGAAAGCCCACGCCCTGGACGAAGCCGCGGACTTGGACCAGCAGGCTGGTTATGTCGTCACTCATGATCTCGCTTTCAGGCAAATTCCAATATCACATCGTCGCGAGCCAGGTTGTCGCCCCTTTTGGCCAGTATCTTGGCCACCCTGCCGTCCCGTTCGGCACGCAACACATTCTCCATTTTCATCGCTTCAACCACGGCCAGAGGATCACCGGCCTTGACGTCCTGGCCTTCATGCACCGACAGCGCGGTGACCAGGCCGGGCATCGGGCAAAGCAGCAGCCGCGAGGTGTCGGGGACCGCTTTCAACGGCATCAGGGAAGCAAGTTTGGCCGCATAGGGCGAGCGCACGATCACTTCGAACTCACGTCCGCCCTGCGCCAGGCGATAGCAGCCGGCGCAACGAGCCATGTGGAACACGGTTTCGAGTCCTTGGTGTTTCAACAGCAGAAGCGGCTGGCCGGGGAACCAGTCGATGATTCCTTCGAAGATGATGCCGTCTATCGCCAGGTGCAGGCTTCCCACCGCCAGATGTGCGTCACAGACGGCCATGTCGCGGCCGGCGATGTTGACCACGAAGGAGTCCCCCACTCTGAGCGCGTTCTTGAGCGCGCCAGAAATTTCCCCCGCTCGCTGGGTGCGCTGCAGCTTTGCTGCAACCGCTGCCGCCACGAACAGACGCAGGTCCGAGTCCGAAACCGGCGCGCCCTTAAAGCCTTCCGGATACTCCTCGGCGATGAAATTGGTGGTGATGCGGCCTTCGAGGAAACGCGGGTGATGCATCACGGCATCGAGGAATGGCACGTTATGGACTATGCCCGCAATCTCGAAGCGGTCTAGCGCTCCGCCCATAGCCGTGATGGCCTTCTCCCGGGAGCGCGCGTGGGTCGACAGTTTTGCGATCATTGGATCGTAATAAACCGATATCTCGCCTCCTTCCGAAACGCCGGTATCATTGCGCACGGTAACGCCATTTTCCGTTCCTTCGCGAGGCGGACGATATCGAGTGAGACGCCCGGTGGATGGCAGGAATCCGCGATACGGATCCTCGGCATAGACGCGGGCCTCGATCGCCCAGCCATCGCGCTTGACCTCGCTTTGGGTGAGCGGGAGTTTCTCGCCGGCCGCCGAGCGGATCATCATTTCAACCAGATCCAGCCCGGTGATCAATTCAGTGACCGGATGTTCGACTTGGAGCCTCGTATTCATTTCCAGGAAATAGAAATTGCGGGCGCCGTCCACGATAAATTCCACCGTGCCGGCGCTGTCATATCCCACCGCCTTGGCCAGAGTCACAGCCTGCGCGCCCATGGCGGCGCGGGTCTTCTCGTCCAAGAACGGCGAAGGAGCCTCTTCGATTACTTTCTGGTGGCGGCGTTGAATGGAACATTCCCGCTCGTTCAGATGGATTACTTGCCCGTGCTTATCGGCGATAAGCTGAATTTCGATATGGCGCGGCTCAGCCACGAATTTCTCCACCAGAAGCCGCCCGTCCCCGAAACTAGCCTGGGCTTCGTTGCGCGATGACAGCACTGCCTGCGCCAGTTCGGCTTCGGATTGCACCACGCGCAGGCCCTTGCCGCCGCCGCCCGCCGAAGCCTTCACCATCACCGGGTAGCCGATCTCGCGCGCGATCTCACGTGCATGGGCCTCGTCGCGGATCTCACCCATGAAACCGGGCACCGTCGGGACGCCTGCCCTTTTTGCCAGCTTCTTGGATTCAATCTTGTCGCCCATCGCGGCGATGGCCTTGGCATTGGGGCCGATAAAAGTGACCCTCGCCTTGGCCAGAGCCGTGGCAAATGCCTCGCGCTCGGAGAGGAAGCCGTAACCGGGATGGACGGCCTCGGCCCCGGTGGAACGAGCGGCCGCCACGATCCGGTCAATCTGTAGATAAGATTGCGCGGCGGGCGCCGCCCCCACATGGACCGCCTCATCCGCCATCTCGACATGCGGAGCGTCATAATCGGCGTCCGAATAGACCGCAACCGTGGCGATGCCCATTTTGCGGGCGGTTTTGATGATGCGGCAGGCAATTTCACCACGATTGGCGATCAGGATTTTGCGGAACAAGACGTCCCCTGCGCGTTCTTCTTGCCAGAGACTAAGGGGTTGCAAAGCCTGCGTAAACCATTATGGGCGCTACACCCTCGCGGCTTCGTCTCGCCGATTCCGCTGCTTTGAAGACTCCGCCCCAGAATCGGGCTCTATAGCGGAATATTGTCGTGCTTCTTCCAAATCTGCGCCACCTGCTTGTTCTTGAGCATGCGGAGCGCCCGGGAAATGCGCCAGCGCGTGGAATGAGGCCGGATCACGTCATCGATGTAGCCACGCGACGCGGCCACGAAGGGATTAAGGAAGCGCTCTTCATATTCCTTGGTACGCGCGGCGATCGCTTTGGCGTCACCGGCATCCTTGCGGAAGATGATCTCGACCGCGCCCTTGGCCCCCATTACCGCGATCTGGGCCGATGGCCAGGCATAATTCACGTCGGCACGCATATGTTTGGACGCCATAACGTCATAAGCCCCGCCATACGCCTTGCGCGTGATCAGGGTGACTTTGGGTACCGTGGCTTCGGCATAGGCAAATAGAAGCTTGGCGCCATGCTTGATGATGCCGCCGTGCTCCTGGGCCGTGCCTGGCATGAAACCCGGAACGTCCACAAAGGTCACTAGGGGAATATTGAAGCAATCGCAGAAGCGCACAAAGCGCGCAGCCTTGCGGCTGGCATTGGAATCCAGCACGCCCGCAAGCACCATCGGCTGGTTGGCGACAAAGCCTACGGTCGAGCCTTCGAGGCGGCCAAAACCTGTGATGATATTGCGGGCGAATGCCTCGCCGATTTCGAAGAAATCGCCCTCGTCTATGACCTTGAGGATCAGATCCTTCATGTCATAAGGCTTGTTGGGGTTTTCGGGCACCAGCGTGTCCAGCGACATTTCCTGGCGAAGTGGGTCGTCTTCGACCGGCCAATGCGGTGCCTGGTCGCGATTGTTGAGCGGAAGGAAGTCGTACAGTCGCCTCATCTCTTCCAGGCAGACGATGTCATTCTCATAGGCGCCGTCGGCAACCGATGAGCGCGCGGTGTGGATGTGCGCGCCGCCCAGTTCTTCCGGCGTGACATCTTCATGCGTCACGGTCTTGGTGACATCGGGGCCGGTAATGAACATGTAGGATGTTCCCGCCACCATGAAGACAAAATCCGTGAGCGCGGGGGAATATACGTCACCGCCCGCGCAAGGTCCCATGATCACCGAAATCTGAGGCACCACACCCGACGCGAGGACGTTGCGTTTGAACACTTCGCCGAAGCCCGCCAGCGAGGCCACACCTTCCTGGATGCGCGCGCCGCCCGAGTCGAACAGGCCGATCACCGGTGCGCCATTCTGCATCGCCATGTCGATTATCTTGCAGATCTTGCCGGCATGCGCTTCCGAGGTGGATCCGCCCAGCACGGTGAAATCCTTGGCATAGACATAGGCCATGCGGCCGTTGATGGTGCCCCAGCCCGTCACCACGCCATCGCCCGGCACGCGGTTCTTCTCGGTGCCGAATTCCGTGCCGCGGTGTTCGACAAACATGTCGAATTCCTCGAAGCTGCCGGGATCGAGCAGAAGTTCAATTCGCTCCCGCGCAGTGAGCTTCCCCCTGCCATGTTGGGCCGCTACTCGCGCTTCGCCGCCCCCGGCCCGGGCCGAGGCCCGGCGCGCTTCCAATTCGGCAATGATCTCTTTCATGGAGGTCCCGCCCCTTCGCGACGCTCCAGACTGGTTGGGCGAGCAAATCGCGTCAAGTCCGTGACAAGGAAACCAGCCGCGCAGCCTGTTCCATCTCGCTTGCAAGGCGGGCGTGTCGTTCCTCGGCCTCACGGTCGGTGCCCCACTGCTCGGCCTGATAGGCTTCGTCCAGGCGGGACAGGGCAAAGGCCTGGCCGGCCGTAAGCTCACCCTCGAGCACTGCCATCCCCAGCACCAGGGAACCAGTGATGGACGAAAATACATGTAGCGCTGCCAAGGCGTAATCGTCCTGGGCTGCAACTAAGGCCCGGAGCCTTGCCAAGTCTTCGGATGACTGTTCGACATGAGTGATGCCGCCGGTCACTCGAAAGCGTATGCCATGGCGGCTTTCCGCCCAATCGAGATGGACATCCCACTGACGCTGCCGCCGGGCAAGTTCAGCGGGCGCCTCGGCGCGATAGGACAGAAGGTCATTCTCGCCAAAGCGCAAGATCGCCCCAATCGTCCCGGCGCGGTTGGCACGCACGCCGTCCACGACCGTATTGACCAGGCGGGTAAGCGGCATCGTGACGGGATTCATCTCATCGCCCTGAGCGCGCCATTCTTCGGCAAGCGCGTCCGCCAGCACGCGATTGGGCAACAACAATGCTTGCCGCGCGGGCGTCTGCACCGGCTTACCATCCAAGAGAAAGCGAAATCCTTCAGGCGTCTCAGCCACCGCGACGTCTTTGTAGAAACGCTTCATGTTTGCTTCTTTTTTTGCCGTGCCGCCTCAGTGTTTGGGCGCTTGCTTTTAGGCGATGAGAGCCGTCTGGTCTTTTTCCCGGGAAACGGATCGCGCTTATCGTCCGGATCGAAGCCCAGCAACTCCCAGCTTTTCACCATATGCGGCGGCAGTGGCGCACTGACCTGGAGACGCCCGCCGTCGGGACGGGCGATATCAATCGAGCGTGCATGAAGATGCAACTTGTCGGCGATGGCGCCCTTGCCCTTGGCGTCCGTGCCGCCGTATTTAAAATCACCGACGATTGGATGACCCAGACTGGCGAGATGCACCCGGATTTGGTGCGTGCGACCGGTCACGGGCCGGGCCGCCACCCAGCCAAATTCCTGGCCCACTTCGCTCATCACCGCATATTCGGTAAGGGCGAATTTCGCCTCTTCGTTTTCGCTCACGGTCATGCGCTCACCCTTGCCGCGCTGACCTTCCTTGGCCAGTGCCGCCTTGACGAAGCCATGCTTTTGTTTGGGAACGCCCATGACCAACGCCCAGTAGACTTTTGACGCATCGCGGCCGGCCAGCGCCTTGGAGAGCCCCGCCGCGGCGTGTGACGTGCGGGCCACCAGCAGCACGCCGGATGTGTCGCGATCCAGGCGATGCACCAGCTTGGGCCGCGTCATCTTTTCGAAAGCGAGTTGATCCAGCATGCCGTCGACATGCTCGGTGAGTCCGGAGCCGCCCTGCGTCGCCAGACCCGCGGGCTTGTTCAGCACGATGAGGTGTTTGTCCATGTAGAGGATCGCTTCTTCCAGGCGACGCGAAGCTTTGATTGGCGCCGGTTTTGGTTCTCCTTTCGCCTTATCGTGGATCACTTGGGGCGGAAGACGCAGAGTTTGCCCCGCGGCGATGCGATCCGCGGCCTTGGCGCGCTTGCCGTCGAGGCGTACCTCGCCCTTGCGCAGCAATTTCTCCAGCCGTCCATGACTGAGTGCCGGATAATGGCGCTTGAACCAGCGGTCCAGGCGGATGCCGTCATCGTCGTCGGCGATGGTTTGATGGGTGACGCTCATGGCTCGATTTGACGTATCTCACTAACTCCCCTAGCTTTCCACTCCTTAAGGGGATGGGGTTCCCCCTTCAACCGCCAATCCGGCTGATGACTCCTACCGCAGAGCAGAATTTCGTCCGCAGTTCAGTCGAGCTGGGACCCGCGTCAACAGGCAGGAGACCCGATATGGCCCATTCCTTTTTCTGTTCTCCCGGTCGAATCGCCTAGTCTGCTCCATCATCGGGATTTTTCATGCAGTTACAGATGTATCTCGCTGTGGCGATCGGTGGCGCGCTGGGTACTGTCGGCCGTTACTTCCTTTCAGGCGTGGTCGCCAATGCCTTTGGTGAAACCTTTCCTTGGGGCACTCTGATCATCAATGTCACGGGGTCTTTCGTGATCGGCTTTTTCAGCACTCTGACCGGTCCGGATGGCCGCCTGTTCGTGAGCGGGACCACAAGGCAATTCGTAATGGTGGGGCTTTGCGGCGGCTATACGACCTTCTCGTCCTTCAGCTTGCAGACCCTCAATCTGATGAATGACCGTGAATGGCTTTATGCCGGGGCCAATGTGCTGGGCTCGGTCATTTTGTGCCTTTTTTTCGTCTGGCTGGGTGCCATCGCCGCGGCTGCGCTCAATCAGTTGAAAGGAGTGTGACCGTGAAGATCAAAAGGGACGCCGTCCTGCTGCGAATCTTCTTCGGTGAAGGCGACCGCTTCGAGGGCAAGCCGCTTTACGAGGCTTTGGTGTTGAAGGCGCGGGAAATGCATCTGGCCGGAGCCACTGTATTGCGGGGACCCATGGGCTTTGGCCATTCCAGCCGTCTCCATACCTCAAAGATCCTTCGCCTTTCCGAAGACTTACCCCTGGTGATCGAAATCGTAGATGACGAAGCCAAGATCGAAAACTTCCTGCCGGTGCTGGATAGCATGATGGGAAGCGGGTTGGTCACCTTGGAGAAGGTCAAGGTTTTTCGTTATGGCAAAGACAGCACCTGACGCGCGTGTCGAGCGGACGACCTAGTCGTTGCTCTTTTTAACTCGTAGCTTCGCCCAATAATCCAGCCGTTTGGCGATCTCGCGCTCGAAGCCGGTTTCCTTGGGGCGATAGAATTGCTGGCGCGCCATGCCTTTGGGAAAATAATTCTGTCCGGAAAAGCCTTCCTCTGCCTCGTGGTCATATTGATAGCCGGCGCCATAACCAAGATTCTTCATCAATTTGGTGGGCGCATTGAGGATGTGGGCCGGCGGCATCAGCGAGCCATGTTCCTCGGCCGCGCGCTTGGCCGCGCCCAGAGCCGTATAGACCGCGTTCGACTTGGGCGCCGAAGCCAAATAAAGCACGCATTGCGCGAGGGCTAATTCGCCTTCCGGCGAACCCAGGAAATCGAACACGTCTTTGGCAGCCAACGCCTGATGCACCGCTTCAGGGTCGGCCAGACCGATGTCCTCGACCGAAGCGCGCACCAGACGGCGCGCGATGTAAAGCGGTTGCTCACCGCCAGCCAGCATCCGCGCCAGCCAGTAAAGCGCAGCGTCGGGGTCGCTGCCGCGGATGGATTTATGCAGCGCGCTGATCAGATTGTAATGCTCCTCGCGCGCCTTGTCGTAAAGCGGCATGCGGCGCTGCACGGCCGCCATCAATCCTTGCGGATCGAGCGGCGCCGCCAGCCTCAGTCCCGCTGTCTCTTCCGCAAGATTGAGAAGATAGCGGCCATCACCATCGGCCATTGCCCGCATGCTCGCGCGTGCGTCGGGCGTCAGCTTGAGCGGCTCGCCATAATGAGTTTCCGCGCGCTCCAGCAATTTCTCCAGCGCAGTGTCGTCCAATCTGCGCAACACCAATACCTGGGCGCGGGATAGCAACGCTCCGTTGAGTTCAAAGGAGGGATTCTCCGTTGTCGCACCCACCAACACCACCGTGCCGTCCTCCACCACGGGCAGGAAGGAATCCTGCTGGCTGCGATTGAAACGGTGTATCTCATCGATGAAGAGAAGCGTGCCTAACCCGGTCTTGCGCCGCGCACGCGCCGCTTCAAAAGTCTTTTTCAGATCGGCCACCCCGGAAAAAACCGCCGACAATTGCTCGAAATGCAGCTTGAACGCCGAGGAGAGAAGCCGCGCGATCGTCGTCTTACCCGTCCCGGGCGGCCCCCACAGGATCACCGAGTGCGGCCGGCCTGCGGCAACCATGCGGCCGATAGGTCCTTCTTTGCCTAGAAGATGGTCCTGACCCACCACTTCGGCCAGGCTTTTGGGTCGGAGGCGATCGGCCAGGGGACGCGGTGCATCCTCGGACAGTCCGCCGGATTCGAACAGGTCACTCACCGGTCACCGATCGCGTGAAACTGCGCCATGCTTGTCTATAGCAAGCAACGCCCGGAAGGACGAGCCGCCGCCCCCACCTCCAGCTTAATGGGCAGCGGACGCGTCTTCAGTTCCCTTGTTCCGGCGTGATCGTCCAGGTCAAATCGCGCATAAAATCAGCAATCAGGGCGCTGGATCAAAATCTCGCGGGTAAGAACGAGCTTCGGCAACGACATATTGCGGGGACCCGATGCTCGTGACTGAGGGCGACGGAAACACATACACGGTCGCGGCAATCTCGTTCATGGGCCGCAGGTAATTGTAACCGGCGCTCTCGTCCGTGCCATCCTCCTTGTAGCGAATGATTTCCGCCCGGCGAAATTCATTCACTGACATTGGATAGGTCATGCCGCTCGGCCTGCGTATAAGAACCGAGGGGCTGAAGTGTCGTTAAATTCTGGGCCGAAGCAGCACCAGTTAGAACAACAGTCGAGGCCGCAATCCCAAGCCCGATAACAGCGCGCATATCCAGCCCCCGCCAAAAGCATCACCCCTCTACCGATAATGTCAATCTTCGGCCGCCGCGGTCGATCACCAGGTCCCAGTGACTGACGCCATTGAGCGCACGGGAAAGATCGCCCACCCTGTTGATCGCCGCGCCGTTCACGCTTCTGACGATATCGCCGGGCTGGAAGCCGTAATTGCCGGAATAGGATTGCGGGCTGACCGATACAATCGCTACGCCTTTGGCGAGGAGATCCATCTGCAGATCGAGCGCGGTGGCGGGCGAAAGATTTTCCACTTTGGCGCCGCCCAGAGGATTGCGCCCGGAGATCGTGGTAGTCTCGCGCGGCGGGTTTTCCGGCGGCAGCGCCAGTGTCACACTCACGTCGCGCGCGTTCTTGCCGCCCTCGACATGCAGTCTCACGCTCTCTCCCGGCTTGTGGGTGGCGATGCGATAGTTGAGCGCCTGCATGTCATCTACTTCAGCGCCGTCCACCGCCTCCACCACCTCGCCCGACTTGACGCCGGCGTTGGCCAGCGGACCGCCCGGGTAAACTTCCTTGACCAGCACCCCGCCGGGCTTCGGCAAGCCCATGCTTTCAGCGATCTGGCTGGTCACGGGTTGGCCGTCGGCGCCGATCCAGGCCAGCTTGACGCCGCCGCCGCCCTCCACGCCTTCCACCACCCGGCGCGCCAAATTGGATGGGATGGCAAAGCCGATGCCGATATTGCCGCCGGAGCGGGAATAGATTGCGGTGTTGATGCCGGCGAGCTTGCCGTCTGTCGTCACCAGCGCCCCGCCGGAATTGCCGGGATTGATGGCGGCATCGGTCTGGATGAAAAATTGATAGTCATTGGCCGAGCCTTGACTTCGCGCAAGCGCCGACACGATGCCCATGGTGACGGTCTGGCCCACGCCGAATGGATCCCCTATCGCCAAGACCAGGTCACCGACCTGCACCTGGTCGCTGTCGGCGAACGGCACCGTGGGGAGCCGTTCGCCCCTAGTATCTATCTTGAGCACGGCAAGATCGGTCCGAGGATCGGCAAGAAGCACTTTGGCCTTGAATTCGCGTTTGTCATTAAGGGCCACCACAATGTCTGTGCCGCCGGCCACCACATGATTGTTGGTGAGGATCAGTCCGTCGGCGCGCACAATCACGCCGGAGCCCAGGGATTGCTGCACCCGCTGGCGCATCTCGGGCGTGGCACCGAAGAATTGCGAAAAGAAGGGGTCGGAGAAAAAAGGATTGACCTGAACCTGGGTCACCGAGCGGGCGTATACGTTCACCACCGCGGGCGCGACACGCTTCACCAGGGGCGCGAAGGTGAGATGGACCTGCTCCATGGAGGACGGCTGCACGTCGTTGCGCGGCGGCGGGGGTGCAAGCTTTAGCGGCTGTGTGGGCGCGGGACTTACGGCTGGCGGCTGGCTGGCGACGGGACCCGCGCAAAGGGCGAATGCTGCAATCGCAGCCGTGCCCACAATGGCAGAAAAGACGGTCTTCATGGGATCAACCTTCATGCGGCCTGAGGGCGGACTCTAAAAAATCGCGCGGAGCGGTCAACCTGGCACTTCTTACTTTGTCCAATTCAGCAAAAAGGGCGGCATCGCTGCCGCCCTTTGCGTCCCAAATACACAGGATCACGAAACTATTCCGCGGTATCTTCCACCACTTCCACCGGGCCGGAATCCTGGCCCTTGGCCGTCACGTCACGGTCCACGAATTCGATGATCGCCATCGCGGCATTATCGCCATGACGGAAACCGGCCTTCAGCACGCGCGTATAGCCACCGGGACGCCCCGCATAACGCGGACCGATTACGTCGAACAATTTGGTCACCTGGGCCTCGTCCTTGATCTGGGCGAGGGCCTGGCGCCGGGCATGAAGATCCTTGACGCCCCGGCGCGACAGGGTCACCAGCTTCTCGATCACGGGACGGAGATCCTTGGCCTTGGGCAGCGTGGTCTTGATCTGCTCGTGCTTGATCAATGCCGCGGTCATGTTCCCCCACATCGCCTTGCGATGGGCGGCGGTCCGTCCGAGCTTGCGTCCTTGATTGCCGTGGCGCATTCCTAAAAACTCCTCCATGGCCGGGCGGCGTCAACGCAACCCGGCCATCCATTCATCAGTATTGGTCTTCGTAACGCTTGGCGAGATCTTCGATATTCTCGGGTGGCCAGCCGGGCACTTCCATGCCCAGATGCAGGCCCATCTCGGCCAGGACCGCCTTGATCTCGTTCAGCGACTTTCTGCCGAAATTCGGCGTGCGCAGCATCTCGGCTTCGGTCTTCTGAATCAGGTCGCCGATATAGACGATATTGTCGTTCTTGAGGCAGTTGGCCGAGCGCACGGAGAGCTCCAGCTCGTCCACCTTCTTCAGCAGCACCGGATTGAAGGCCAGGTCGGGCTTTGCTTCTTCCGCCACGCGCTCGCGCGGTTCCTCGAAATTGATGAATACCTGGAGTTGGTCCTGCAGGATGCGTGCAGCATAGGCAACGGCATTGTCCGGCGTCACCGCGCCATTGGTCTCGACCGTGAGCGTGAGCTTGTCATAGTCGAGGATCTGGCCCTCACGGGTGTTCTCGACCTTGTAGGAGACTTTCTTGACCGGGCTGAACAGGCTGTCCACAGGGATGAGCCCGATGGGCGCGTCTTCCGGGCGGTTGCGGTCTGCGGGCACATAGCCCTTGCCGGTGGCGATGGTGAGTTCCATGCGAAAATCCACCTTCTCGTCCAGGGTGCAGAGCACCAGGTCGGGATTGAGAATCTCGATATCGGACGAACCCTGGATCTGGCCGGCCTTTACTTCGCCCGGACCGGTCGCCTTGAGGCTCACCCGCTTGGGGCCTTCGGAATGCATGCGCAATGCGATCTGCTTCACATTGAGCACGATGTCGGTGACATCCTCGCGCACGCCCTGGATCGAGGAAAATTCATGCAGCACACCCTCGATCTGGATCGAGGTGACGGCGGCGCCCTGCAGCGAAGAGAGCAGCACGCGGCGGAGCGAATTGCCCAGGGTGAGGCCGAAACCGCGCTCCAACGGCTCGGCTGTGATGGTGGCGATTTTGCCTGCGTCATGACCTGATTCGGTCTTGAGCTTCTGGGGCTTGATCAGTTCCTGCCAGTTCTTCTGAAACATGTTTTCCTCATCGTTTCCCGGACATGTCGGACCATGCCCATACGTGCGACGGGTAGATAGTTGCGTCCGAAAAAACTTAAACCCTGCGGCGCTTGGGCGGCCGGCAGCCATTGTGCGGGATCGGCGTCACGTCGCGGATCGAGGTGACAACCAGGCCCACCGCCTGTAGCGCGCGCAGCGCCGATTCGCGGCCCGAGCCCGGGCCCGACACTTCGACCTCCAAAGTGCGCATGCCATGCTCCACCGCCTTCTTGGCGGCATCCTCGGCAGCAATCTGCGCCGCATAGGGCGTGGATTTGCGCGAACCCTTGAAGCCCATCATACCGGCCGACGACCAGGACACAGTGTTACCCTGCGTATCGGTGATGGTGACGATGGTGTTGTTGAAGGTGGCGGCCACATGGGCGACACCCACCACAACATTCTTCTTTTCCTTCTTTCGTGCGCGCGGCGCCTTGCCAGCGGGCTTTTGTGCTTCAGCCATTTACTTGGTGACTTTCTTCTTGCCGGCGATCGCTTTGGCGGGACCTTTGCGGGTGCGGGCGTTGGTGTGAGTGCGCTGGCCGCGGACCGGAAGGCCCTTGCGATGCCGAAGCCCGCGATAGCAGCCCAGATCCATCAGGCGCTTGATGTTCATTGAAACTTCGCGACGAAGATCGCCTTCGACCAGGTAGTCGCGGTCGATGACCTCGCGAATCTGAATCACTTCGGACTCGGTAAGATCGGCCACCCGGCGCGCGGGATCGATGCCCAATTGGGTGATGATCTTGTGCGCGATGTGGGGGCCTATGCCGTGGATGTAGCGAAGGCCAATTTCCACGCGCTTCTGGGTCGGGATATTGACGCCGGCGATGCGTGCCAAGGTGAGATCTCCAGGCTTTTAAGCCGTTGAAATTGTTACAAAATTCGTAAGCGCAGCCCTTCTCCAATTCCAGACTTGGAGGCACCGGATTCGCCCCATAAAGCCCGCAAATTACAGGAAAACTGTCGCGAGGGCGCGGATTATAGGAATGCACCCCCGCCCGTCAACATCTAGCCGAGATTTATTGTCGCATGCTGTTTTTCAACCCCTCCGCCCTTCGCCTGCCGCTACTCATCCTCTCCTGTCAGCGGCAAGGGAGGCGGGTCCCAAACCAAGTCCTGCCACCTTAGGCTTTTAGAGCGTCCAGAATGGCCGAGATTTGCTTGGTGACCTCGGATATGGGCCTCATCCCGTCGAGGGTCTTTACCTTCCCCTGGGAGCGGTAATAGCCAAGGACCGGGGCTGTGCTTTGGTAGTAGACCGTAAGCCGCTTTTTCAGAGTTTCCGGGTTGTCGTCGGCCCTGAGCGGTCCTCCGGCGGCGGTCCGACTCTCTACGCGGGAAAGGAGGGACGCATCATCCACCTTAAGTTCCAGCACCAGATTGATCGTCTTGCCCCGCGCAGCCAGCATCCGATCCAGCGCCTCGGCTTGGGCGATAGTACGGGGAAATCCATCGAACACCGCGCCACTGGCGCAATCGGGCTGGTCGTAGCGCTCTGCGATGAT
>DATFSP010000076.1:0-11731 GCA_035262545.1 Rhizomicrobium sp.
ATCACGTCGAAACCAGAGCGCCACAGAATATCGGGGCCATACCACAATTCCGTCATCACGATGCCGTGCCCCCCGGGGAGGCGACCCAATGCGCGCGCGGCCTCGTCCCAATTGCAGGAGTTGGACGGGGCCGGCACACGATCCTGAGTTGGGCCGGCAAATGCGCTGGGCGTGATCTGCAGGAGCATAGCGGCCATCAGAAAGGCGCTGCGCAGAGGCATGCGGCCGCGCGGGAGCGTCAGCGCGATGGAGCTTTTCATGATGCGCTGGGTGGTCAGCGTCCACGGCACAAGCATCACGGCCTGCATTTCCCCCGACCAGCGCATTTGCGTCAGAGACAGGGCGCCGAAGAGGCAGAAACCGCACAATGAGGTCAGCATGACCACCCGGTCGCCGCCCACACCATGCCGCAACCTGGCAATCGTGAGGGGAAGTGCAATCAAGGCTGCCGCGAAGGCGCCGAGGAATTGAGCGACATGAGCAAAACTGTCGGGAAGAAGCGGCTGCAATTCCCCGATCTCGCGATGCCAGGCTTTGATGGCGGGATCAAGATGGGGCCACGGACCCAGGAAGAATTCAGGATAAAGCACGCCGATCGCTGCGGCCGCCACTACGCCGCCAATCGCAAGCGCGGCAAGGCGTGGCATGATGCGGCCGCAAAACATGGCAAGGGCGATGCCAAGTATGCCGGCCGCCAGCACCGCCGAATGAACGATCGACACCCGGTCATAGGCAGGCTCGAAGAAGATGCCCCGGCGGGTCAAGAACAGCCAGGCCAGGGTCATGACCAAGCTTCCAGCCCAATAGGCGCAAAGCAATTTAATCGCGGATCGTTGCAACCAGACCCAGCAAATCGCCAGCACCGTCGAAACCAGAAGCAGCGTCAGAAGCCCTTCGACCGTGGTGCAAAGTTGCACCCCTGCAGCGATGCCGGCCGCAAAAGCCGTGGCGAGCGCGGTGCGGCCCTCGCCCGCGCGCCCGTCCATGGCGGCATACAACCAGGCAAGCTGCGCGAGCATCAGTCCCAGTATCAAACTGTGATGATCGGCGCGGCCGATCAGGAACGAACCGGACAATTGGGGTTGCGTGAAAAACAGTAGAGTGAGCCAGAAAAAGGATGGGCCTTGCACCCAGGGCCGCGCGCCCCAAGCCAAAACGGCGAGCGCCAGCACTAGCAGCAACGGACTTATGATGGAGCCCCAGAGATAGAGTGCCTGATGCAACTCGACGCCAAGCCATCTGAGCGGTGCCGCTCCCGCCGCGAGCAGGGCGTCGAACAGGACGGTCCAGTGGATGGCATAGCCGAACGGCGCATTTAACCTGGGGTCGAACCCTCCGCTCTGCCAGCCCTCCGTCATTAGACGATAGGCACGCTGCAGATGCATGTAGCAATCAGCATCGATCAGGATGCCGTGGCGTATGCCACTGGCGCCGGTAAAAAGAAACACCGTCTCGATCGCCGAGACCATCAGCGCAACCCCCAGGGCGGTCCGCCAAAGCGGCCAAGGTGCTTCCGTTTGCCGTGCAGGTTGCGGGTGCAGGAATTCCATGATCCCGAGTCTGCGCCAGGTTGCATTGAGAGAGGATTAATCCCTAAATCTTTTCGTCAGAGGCCGTCTTTGTCTTTTTGTGCCCGGTGCCTAGAGTGGGCGTCATGGAGGATCTGGGTGGGAGCCTGGAAACAGCTGGCGCGGCCGCCCTGGAAATGGCGGTCTCCGCCACACTTGAGCGCGGCGGAAAAGTAGTTCCCTGTAGAAACTGTGCGGCGCCCGTATTCGGCGCGTATTGCGCGGCTTGCGGTCAGCCGACCGACGTCCACCGCCGCTCGTTGCTGCGTTTGCTGCAGGATCTGTTCAGGGATATCGCCAGCTTTGACAGCCGCATTCTGCGGACCATCCGCGCTCTTTTTTTCGAACCGGGAGAATTGCCGCTAGCATTTCGCGAAGGTCGTACCCAGCGCTACGTGCCGCCGGTGCGGCTCTATCTTTTCGTCTCCCTCTTCTTCTTCTTGTTCTTGTCGGTCACCGGCATCGCCATTCTCCAGATGGAGCTCGGCGCCACCCCTCACCGTATTTTCACGGACGGAGGCGGAAGAGTCTTCGAAGAAAAGAACGGGGTGACGAATGTCTTGGAAGGATTGAAGGCGGACCCTGACGGCAACGTTTTCGCCGACGGCGGCAAGGGCGGGCCGCGGGTTCCGATTTATGGCATGAAGGCCGACGGCAAGGTGGTGAATGATCTCAGCACCAATGCTCTTTTCTTCTCGCCTGCCATAATGCAGCATCACCAATTGTCCTCCGGCCTACGCAGCGTGCTGGACCGCCAACACGCGCTTCTCGCCGGTATGCCGATCGGGTCATCGTTTAAAACTTGGCTTGTCCGCCATCTCGATCGCGTGCTTCAAATGCTAGCAACCGATCCTGCCGCCATCAACGGTCCGCTGACCGAGTGGATTCCGCGCACGCTATTCGTCCTGCTGCCTGTCTTCGCATTGCTGTTGGCGGTCTTCTATTGGCGGCAAAGACGGGATTTTTATTTCGTCGACCACCTCGTCTTTTCGCTCAACATGCACAGTTTTGCCTTCGCCATAATCCTGGTGGCGATTATCTTGGCGCGCGTAATCGCACGGGACACCGCGGCCGAGTTCGCGATCCTCGCCGTTGCGCTTTATCTTTTTCTGGCAATGAACCGCTTTTACCGGCAGGGCTGGATATGGACGGCGGTGAAATTTGCCCTGGTGTCGTTCGTCTATGGCGCGTTTTTCCTGGCTCCCGCGCTTGCCGGAATTCTGGTCGCCAGCCTGCTTTATCTTTGAGGTTGGCGCGTTGCGATGGCGTCGAGGTGTCGCCTGGATGGCCGGCACGCGGTGGGCCATGACACGAGCATCATTGCCCGCCCGGGTAATTGGGCGCTTCGCGAGTCACGGTAATGTCGTGGACATGGCTTTCGCGCAGGCCCGCGCCAGTTATGCGCACGAATTTGGCCTTGGCGTGGAATTCGTCAATATTTTTGCAGCCGGTATAGCCCATCGCCGCGCGCAGGCCGCCGATGATCTGGTGCACCACGCCGCCAACCGGGCCCTTGTAGGGCACCTGGCCTTCCACGCCTTCAGGTACCAGCTTCAGGGCGTCGCGCACTTCAGCCTGGAAATACCGGTCGGCCGAGCCGCGCGCCATCGCGCCCACGCTGCCCATGCCGCGATAGCCCTTGTAGGAGCGCCCTTGATAGAGAAACACTTCGCCGGGGCTTTCCTCTGTGCCTGCCAGAAGCGAACCCACCATTGCCACACTTGCACCGGCGGCTAGTGCCTTGGCGAGATCGCCGGAATACTTAATGCCGCCATCGGCGATTACCGGCGTACCCGATTTCCTCGCCACCTCAACTGAATCCATGATCGCGGTCAGTTGCGGCACCCCCACGCCCGCTATGATGCGGGTGGTGCAGATGGAGCCCGGACCGATGCCGACTTTCACCGCGTCGGCGCCAGCTTGGATCAGCGCCCTGGTGCCGTCGGCGGTGGCGACATTGCCGCCGACCACTTGTGTATAGTTCGAAACCTTCTTGATTTTCGCCACCGTGTCGAGCACGCCCCGGGAATGGCCATGGGCGGTGTCCACCACGATGACGTCGCATTCCGCTTCAATAAGGGCCATCGCGCGGGCATAACCATCATCGCCTACGCCGGTAGCCGCCGCCACGCGCAGGCGCCCGCGCTCATCCTTGCAGGCATGGGGATATTTCTGCGCCTTCTCGATGTCCTTGACCGTGATCAGGCCGACACAGCGATAGGCATCATCCACCACCAATATCTTTTCGATGCGGTGCTGGTGCAAAAGCCGTTTGGCCTCGTCGGGGCTTACCCCCTCGCGCACCGTAACGAGCTGGGTGGTCATGAGTTCGGCCACCTTCTGGCGAGGGTCGGCGGCAAAGCGCACATCGCGGTTGGTGAGGATGCCCACCAGCTTGCCGGCGCCTTTGCTGTTGGGAGATTCCACCACTGGCACGCCCGAGATGCGATGGCGCTCCATCAGCTTGAGGGCGTCGGCCAGGCTCGCCTCCGGTACGATCGTGACCGGATTCACCACCATGCCGCTCTCATAACGCTTGACCCGGCGTACTTGCTCGGCCTGTTCGTCCATCGTCAAATTCTTATGGATCACGCCCATGCCACCGGACTGGGCCATGGCAATCGCCAGGCCCGCCTCGGTGACCGTGTCCATAGCGGCGGAAATCAAGGGAATACCCAATTCCACCCGGTTGGTCAGGCGGGTGCGGGTTTCCGCGGTTCCGGGAAGGATTTCGGAGGGGCCGGGCACCAGGAGAACATCGTCGAAGGTCAGTGCTTCGCGGATGGTCTCTGAGGGCATGAGAAGGCTCCGTCCTGGAGCGCCGAGCCTGTAACAGCGGTTCCCTGATTCCGCAAGAGGGGCTGGAAAGCGCCTTTTGAAGGAATTTCCGGCCAGACCCGCCGGGTTCCCAGCTGGAACTTTCGCGGAACGGAACGGCCAGGGCACACGTTTTGGAGGACGGGCCGGCATCCCCGCCGGCCGTCCCGATTGTCCCCAAGGAGTAACGTTATGAAAAAGTCCTTTCATTTGTTAATGGGTGCGGGCCTTACCGCGGCGAGCCTGATGATGGCCGGCGCGGTCCAGGCGGCGCCTCATGGCGTGCGGGTGGGCGATCTCACCTGCAACGTGGCCAGTGGCTGGGGCTTTGTGTTCGGCTCCTCCCGTGACCTGCATTGCACTTTTCACGGCAATGGTCGTCATGAACATTATCTCGGCTCAATTTCGAAATTCGGCGTGGACCTCGGCTACACCGAGGGCGGCGTGCTGATCTGGGGCGTTTTCGCTCCCACTTCCGACATGCGCGAAGGCGCGCTGCAAGGCGATTATGCCGGCGCAACTGCAAGCGCCACTGTGGGAGTGGGCGTCGGGGCGAATGTGCTGATCGGCGGGCTGGACAAGTCCATCGCGCTTCAACCTCTTAGCGTGGAAGGCAACAAGGGCTTGAATGTCGCCGCCGGCATCGGCGAGATCAGCCTGAAATCCGCGCCATAAAGATTGTGGAGACCTGCGTAGAGAGCCCCGCCGTTTTTTTCGGCGGGGCTCTCTTGTTCTGAGGTCGCGACCGAGAGTCATCTCGCACAAGGTCGAGCGGCTAACCGCGGATTAATTGTCCCGCTATTTGCCGGCAGCTTTGAAGCCTGTGGCTACAAGGTACAGCTCGACCGAATCCGCGCGCGAAGACGGTGGCTTCACGTGCTTGACGCTATGAAAGTTTTTCTTGATCCGGTCCAGCAATGCCTGGCCCGCGCCGCCCTGAAAGACCTTCGCCACAAATGTGCCGCCGGGCCGCAGGCAATCTTGTGCGACCTCCAGCGCGATCTCCGCCAGCGCGCTGGTGCGCAAATGATCGGTGGCGCGGTGGCCGGTGGTGGGCGCTGCCATGTCGGTCATTACCAGGTCCGCAGGTCCGCCCAGCGCTTCGATCAGCGTGGCAGGCACGTCTGCGTCGGTGAGATCGGCCTGAAAGATGGTGACGCCGGGGATGGCCTCCATCGCCAGCACATCGGCGGCCACGACATGCGCGCCCTTGGCGGCCGCCACCTGGCTCCAGCCACCGGGCGCCGCGCCCAAATCCAGAACGCGGGCCCCGGATTTGAGGAAATGAAATTTGGTGTCGAGCTCCAGAAGCTTGAATGCCGCACGGCTGCGGTAGCCCTGCTTCTTAGCGGCATGGACGTAAGGGTCATTGAGCTGACGGGTGAGCCACTGGCGCGACGACGCCTTCAACCCGCTTTTTTTGATCTTGGCGCGGCCGGCGCCGCGCGAATCTGTTTTCATTGGGGACTGCTCATAAGTTGATCGCGCATCTGCCGCAACATGCCTTCGCGCAACCCGCGATCCGCGACGCGCAGAAGGGGAGCCGGCCAGAGCGCGCAGACCGCAGCAAAGATCGCAGAGCCGGCCAGCATCAGATCGGCGCGCTCTGGACCAATGGCCCCTATCGCGGCTAGCGCCGACACGTCCAAACGGGAAATGCGCTCCACAACATGATGCAGCCTCGTGGTCTGGTGCCAGCTGCCATCCACCCTTGCGCGGCTGTAGCGCGGCAGGTTGAGTGCCAACGCCGCCAAAGTCGTCACCGTGCCCGAAGTACCGAGAAGATGCTCCCTGGCGGGATTGAAGCCTCCGGTCCGTTGCTGGAGCGGCGAAAAACGCGCCCGCATTGCATCGCGCATCATCTCGAAGCCCTCGCGATCACGCGCGCGCGCGCCATAGGCTTCCGAAAGATTTATCACGCCCACCGGCACCGAGGCCGCGAACCGCTTGCACAATTTACCGCTCTCTTTGTGCTGCCAGACGATCTCGGTCGAGCCCCCGCCAATATCGAAGATCAAGGCGCCCTGATATTTCCGCCCGATTAGGGGTTCGCAACCTAAAGCGGCGAGGTCTGCCTCCTGCTCAGTAGAAATCACTTGAAGCACGACGCCGGCCTCTCTCTTTGCCCGTTCCAACAGAAGATCGGTATTGGCCGCCTGACGCGCCGCCTGCGTGGCAATGGCAAAGACGTGGCTGACGCGGTGACGCGCGATCCGCTCGGAGCAAATTTTAAGAGCCGCGATCGTACGCGCGATGGCGGATTCAGACAGGCGCCCGGTTTCACCCAGCCCCTCACCGAGCCGAACTATGCGAGAGAAGGAATCTACGATCTTGAAATCGTCCGGTGGAGCGGGCCGCGCGATCAGAAGCCGACAATTGTTTGTGCCCAGATCCAGCACCGCCAGCAGTGGGGCGCTCTTTGCGGGTTGGAGCATTTTTGGTCCTGTGTTCCGATTTATGGGAACGACTTTGCTGCAATTTCGTCCCACCAGGGGGCTCGGCTCGACGTTAGCACGGCCCGCGATTCGGAAAAGCACGCCGCTTGACCAAGGCGATAATTCGGTCCTGACCAAAAGGTCGAGGCCGCAGTCCTGCTATAATCGCCCCGTTCCTTCAAGGAGCGCGCGGTTGCGCAAGATTAACCCGGTGACGCTGATGGCGGGGGCTTTGCTGCTCCTGGCGCTTCCCTCTCACGCGCAATGGCGCACCCCCTGGAGTTATGATGGCGACAGAGGCCCGGCGCATTGGGCTGCCCTTGATCCCGATTATGCCCTCTGCGGCAGTGGCCAGGCACAATCGCCCATCGATATCGAGGCCACGCGCAAGGCGGGTCTGCCCGCGCTACGCTTCGCCTACAGGCCGGGTTCGCTCACCATTATCAACAATGGCTATACGGCTCTGCGGGTGGATTATCCGTCAGGCAGTGGCGATTTCTTGATCGTGGGGGGCAAAAGCTACGAACTTACCCAATTCCATTTCCATCGGCCCAGCGAGGAGCGGATTCGCGGCAGGGCCTACGACATGGTGCTTCACTTGATGCATCGGGGAATCGACGGGAAGGTGGTGGGCGTGGCGGTAATGCTCGAGCAAGGCCGCGCCAATCCCGCTGTCGGCCAACTGTGGAAATATATGCCGGAGAGTGCGGGCAAGGACCACCTGATCCCAGGCGTCATTTTCGATCCGAAACGCCTGATCCCGCCGGGCACGGGTTATTACTCCTATGAAGGTTCGCAAACTGCGCCGCCCTGCACCGAAGGCGTGACTTGGTATGTCATGAAGACGCCCATAGAAGTCTCTGCCGACCAAATCGCCGCGTTCGCAAAACTCTATCCCCACGACGTCAGGCCGGTTCAGCCGCCAAATGGTCGGATAGTGGAAGAAGGACGCTGACGACAAAAAAACGGCCCAGGTATCAAGCCTGGGCCGCACAATTTTTAGCAATCCTAAGCGAGGTTCTTGAGCGTTCCGGCCACGCTATCCAGTCCAGCCTTCAAGGTTTTGCGGTTGGTTGCCACATTCATGCGCACATAATTCGCGCCGACTTTGCCGAAACCCGAACCCGATTCCATGAAGACATAGGCGTTTTTGGCCAACCAGTGGCTCACGATATCGCCCTCGGTCGTCATCACTGGCTGACCCGTCAAGGGATTGGTCGGCAGGGGTTTCTTGGCATTGGCCTCGTCCATCGCCTTTTTGGCCCCAATCTTGTCGGCAACCCCCGTCACATCCAACCACATCAGATAAGTGCCTTCCGGTTTATTGCCGGTCTTTATCAAAGGAAGGTTTTTTGTGACGTAGTCATGCGCGTAATCCAGATTGCCGTCGATGTAATCGACGCACTGGTTGAGCCATTCCTCACCCCCGGCATAAGCCGCCTGTTCTGCCACCATCGCCGGATTGGAGATCGAAGGGAAAGAGGCGGCATTGGTACCCTGGAACAGTTTGGGATTGGTGGAGAAGAACCAGGCGCATTTCATCGCCGCCAAGGAGAAGCTCTTGGAACCCGATTTAAAGGTGATGCTGTTGTCGACGATGTCCTTGTCCAAGCTGGCAAAGGGCACATATTTATGGCCCTTGGAGATGAAGTCGCAATGGATCTCGTCCGACAGGACGATGATGTCGTGCTTCTTGCACAGCTGGCCATAGCGAGTGAGTTCTTCCCGCGTCCAGGCGCGGCCGCCAGGATTGTGCGGATTGCAGACGATCGAGACCTTTACTTCGGGCGTCATGCGGCGCTCGAGGTCGGTCCAATCGATTTCATAACGGCCATTGACCATCTTCATCGGGCTTTCTTCCGGCACGGTCTTGGTGAAGCCGATGGCCGCATAGAAACCGACATAGGCAGGCGTCACCATCAGAACCTTGCTGCCCTTGGGGGCGAAGGCCTGCAGCGCGCTGACGATGCCGGGAATGACGCCGGCCGAAACGCCCAGCAGCTTGGGATCGATGTCGATGCCGTAGCGCTTTTTGTTCCAGGCGACGATGCCCTTGATGAAGGGTGAATCGCCGGCGTTGCCCATGAAGAGGTCGCCGTCGATCATGTTGTAGCCCCAGTTGGGGAAGGCGACGCGCTTTTGCAGGGCCTCGGTGATGGACGGCGCGCAGCGATAATCCATGTCGGCCACGCCCATGCCGGCCACGATCTTAGGCATATGCTCGTCGCGGACCGGCATGTCCCAATGGACGCTGTCGGTGCCGATGCGATTGAGGGGCGTGTCGAAATCGAATTTGCCGGATTGGGGCGCGGCCGCCGCTTCGCCGCTTGCCGCCAGGCTCGCTGCCAACGGTCCCAATGCCAAGACCCCGCCACTCAGTCCCGCACGTCTCAAAAAAGCTCTGCGGTCATGTCCGAAATTGAGAACCTCTTCCACACTTGCCTCCTTGGCTGTCTGAGGGACTTAAAATTCAGTCCCGCCATTTTTTTGAGCGGGCAGGATAGTCCCGTTTCTGACGCTACGTAATGCACAGAAAAGGCAAGAAAGCCGGACATTTGTAAGTTCCGCGGCCACGGATGTTCACGCGGAAGCTGAAATTGCTTGGGATCTCGCTTCCAAGTAGTGAGATATAACGCTAAGGTATAGCCTCCATTTAACCCATCGCTGATCGCAGCCAATCGCGCTAACGGCTCGGTGGCGCGTCCATGTCTGGGGAAATTCCAACTATGCAGATGCTTGAACTTCAAACCTAAGCTGCTGGCCGGAACTTTTGCCGCATGCATCATTGGGATAAGGATCAACATCTCGACGGGGAGCTTTCCCGATGCGGCGCAATTGGGCGCTTCTCACCTTAGTGGTGTTTTGCTTGCCCGCGCCGCTTTGGGCACAAGACCCGCTTTCGACAGAATTGCATGCCTGCGCCGTGATTGTGGGTTCGGTCGAGCGGCTGGCCTGTTACGACCAGTTGGCTCGCCGTCCGATTCCTGCTCCCATGACTCAACCCGCGCCTCCACCCACACCTGTGCAAACACCGCGGCGTCCCGCTTCTCCGCCTGTCTCCACGGAATCCGCAACTGCTGATTTTGGCGCCGAATATTTGCCCCAGGCGGTGCCCGCGCCTCCAGCCCGCTCGTCACTCGAGTCGATCACTTCGAGCGTGACGGATATTAGTTTCGACTCGAGAGGGCATTTCATAGTCGCCTTGGCCAACGGTCAGGTGTGGAGGCAGATAGAGGGCGACGCAGTCAATGTTCCCCTGCGCAAAGAACTCACACACGCCGCGACCATCTCCCGCGCTATTTTGTGGAGCTACAGCATCCGCTTCGACAATCCGCGCGGGCTCTTCAAAGTCGTCCGTGTACGATAGAATCCGCCGCCATGCGGAACTTCGCGAAAAATCCCCCCGAAGTCAGTGTCATAAATGCGACAATCATCACATTTTATCAGTGTCAACATCATGCCCGATTGTCCCACGACATTTTATTGCGTAAGTATACACCATAAACAGAGACCGCGCGAATGCTCATAGACACTGCGCGGACCTGTTAGGGGAGTTCAGAAAACATCTGAATTCTGCACATTTTTCAATGGTTTAGGTGCGATGGCACCTCTGCCAACGGGAGGGGTTTTTCATGTCGCTAACTTTTCGACTCAACAAATTGCGCTCGTCGCTGCTTCTAGGAGTTGTCGCAGCTGCTGGCGCCGGCCTGATCAGCCAACAAGCAGTGGCACAACAGGCGAACAACAACCTTGAAACCGTGGTCGTCACGGGGACCCTGATCGGCCATAACGATCTGCAGACGCCCTCGCCGATCCAGGTGATCAGCGCCGGCGACATTCAGGCGCAAGGCCTGACTTCCACCGCCGATGTAGTGCGGTCGATCTCAGCCGATAACGCGGGCAGCCTCTCCGACTCATTCAACGGCGCGTTTGCCACCGGCGCCGCCGCCGTGTCGCTGCGCGGCTTGACCAGCGCCGACACACTGATTCTGATCAACGGCCATCGCACCTCGAACTACCCCATCGCCGATGACGGCGAGCGTACCTTCACCGACCTCAACACCCTGCCGATGGACGCCATCGACCAGATCCAGGTGCTGAAGGACGGCGCCTCGTCGATCTATGGCGCGGACGCCATCGCTGGCGTGGTCAACATCATACTGAAACAGAATTTCCAGGGCGTCGAAGGTTATGGCGAGGCTGGCACGTCGCAGCATGGCGGCGGCACCATGTATCACGGCTCCGCGACCCTCGGCATCGGCGACATCGCATCGGACCACTACAACTTCTTCGTCAATGTCGAATATGAGCATAACGCCTCGATCAAGGTGAGCGGCCGCCCGTTTCCCTTCAACACCAACAACCTGTCGCCAATCGGCGGCCTGAACAATATCGGCGGTCAGCCCCAGAACTTCACGGGCTCTATCTATGGTTCGGTGGCGCCTGCGATGGTCAACACGACGCCGGCCGCCTCCGGCAATGCTTACGTTTCCAACAGCACGCTTCTTCCCGGTGCAACGACGCAAATCTTGCGTCCCGGCGGTTGCGGTTCGTCCGGTACCCCCTCGACCGACAATTTGGGGAATAATTATTGCGCCCAGAATCTTCTCAACTACACGCTGGATGCGCCGACGACGACCCGTGAAGGCGTCTATGCGCGTGGCAGCTTTCAGCCCAATGACCAGATATCGCTCTATATCGACATGAGCTACTTTCAATACCAGTACTACAACACGCTGCAGCCCGCGCAGATTCAGAACTCGGTGCCCAACAACACCAACTCCATCGCGCTGCCGGCGCGCCTTATCGGCGCTGGCGGCCCAGGCACCGGTGCCATTAACCCCAACGATCCGTATGCGGTCGCGGGTTGCGTGGAAGGCACCAGCTGCGTGGATGCGGCCGTCAATTATG
>DATFSP010000077.1:0-8595 GCA_035262545.1 Rhizomicrobium sp.
CGGTTACCGGCGCCGCACGGAAAAGGAGGGCAATCGAGGCTCGGCCATGAACCGGGTTAATCCCAAATATGTGCTTCGCAATTGGGTAGCCGAGACCGCGATCCGCGCGGTGGAGGACCGGGGCGATTCCGCGGCCCTCGACCGCATCCTGCGGCTGGTCCAGAGCCCCTACGACGAGCATCCCGGTGACGAAGAACTGGCCCTGCCGCCCGCGCCCGAATTTTGCGGGCTTTCGGTCTCGTGTTCGTCATAGAACGCGACTTTTTTCCCCGAGTCCGTCGTGTTTCTTGACAATGGTCCGGCGGTCCCTATGGTCCGACCCGCCCTCAAATAGCGAAGCGTTAGGGCATAGAAAACCATGGAAGCTTTCAAAAAACTGGACGGCATCGCCGCCCCCCTGGACATGATCAATGTCGACACCGACATGATCATCCCCAAGCAATTCCTCAAGACCATCCAACGTACCGGACTGGGCAAGGCCCTGTTCGACGAGATGCGCTACAATGCCGACGGAAGCGAGAAGGCCGACTTCGTGCTCAACAAGCCGGCCTACCGGAAGGCGCAGATCCTGGTGACGGGCGCGAATTTCGGCTGCGGCTCGTCACGCGAGCATGCGCCCTGGGCGTTGCTCGATTTCGGCATACGCTGCGTGATTGCGCCAAGCTTTGCCGACATCTTTTATAACAACTGCTTCAAGAACGGCATCCTGCCCATCAAGCTGCCGCAGGAGATCGTGGACAAGCTTCTTGATGACGCCAGCCGCGGATCCAACGCGCGTATTTCCATCGACCTCGAGGCCAAGGAAATTCGCGGTCCCGATGGCGGCATGGTGAAATTCGAGGTGGATGAATTCCGCCGCCAATGCCTGCTCAATGGCTGGGACGATATCGGGCTGACGCTGCGCGAGGACGACAAGATCGCGGCTTACGAAAAGCGCCATAAGCACGACGCGCCCTGGGTGTAGCCGGGAGCTTGGGCGAGCGGCCGAGCGCCTCAAACTAAGGACGAATTTTTCCATGCATAATATTCTGGTGACACCGGGCGATGGCATCGGCCCTGAGGTAATGGATGCGACCAGGCGTGTGCTCGACTGGTACGGCAAGAACCGCAACTTTGCTTTTCATGTCGAAGAAGCCCTGGTGGGTGGCATCGCTTTCGAAAAGACCGGACGACCCGATCCGGATGAGACCATCGAGAAAGCCAGGCTTGCCGACGCCGTGCTGTTCGGCGCGGTGGGCGGACCCAAATGGGACAAGCTGCCTTTCGCGCAAAAGCCCGAGAGGGGACTTTTGCGCTTGCGCAAGGATCTCGAACTGTTCGCCAATCTGAGGCCCGCAATCTGTTTCGACGCGCTCAAGGATGCGTCCACGCTCAAACCCGAAATCGTGTCGGGCCTCGACATATTGATCGTGCGCGAACTGACCGGCGGGGTCTATTTCGGCGAACCCAAGCAAACCACCATCCTACCCGACGGCCAGAAGCGCGCGGTCGACACACAAGTTTACACCACTGCCGAAATTGCCCGCATCGCCAAGGTGGCATTCGAACTAGCCAGACTACGCGGCAACCACGTGGCGTCCGCGGAAAAATCCAACGTGATGGTGACGGGGGTGCTGTGGCGCGAAGTGGTAAGCGAAGTCCATGCCCGCGAATTTCCCGATGTGGAGCTTTCCCATGTGCTGGCGGACAATTGCGCGATGCAGTTGGTGCGCAATCCTAAGCAATATGACGTGATCGTCACCGACAATCTGTTCGGCGACGTGCTCTCGGATGAAGCGGCGCAATTGACCGGCTCGATCGGCATGCTGCCCTCGGCTTCCTTGGGCGCCAAGATCAATGGCAGACAAGCCGCGCTTTATGAACCCATCCACGGAAGCGCGCCAGACATAGCGGGCAAGGGCCTGGCGAATCCGATTGCCGCCATCCTCTCTTTCGCCATGTGCCTGCGTTATTCCTTCGGCCGGGCAGAAGACGCCGCGCTGCTGGAGAAGGCGGTAGAGCGCGTCCTGGCAGACGGCTATCGCACCGGCGACATCATGCAGCCAGGCATGACCAAGGTCGGAACAGCCGAGATGACGGACGCCATCCTTGTGGCGCTCGCGAAGCTTTCCGCATGATGATTGTCATGGCCCGCGCAAATTTTCGATTTCCGCCGCGCGCATCGCGAGAAAGCCAAGAGCCGATGGTGTGACCCATCGGCTCTCGTTACTAACTGAGAAACGCTGGTCAGCCATGCCAGGGTGGCCGACCAAGATCAACCTGGCGCGGGCTCGTCGCCATGCCGGCGCCAGCTCCTAATGCTGCTCCAACTACCATGCCAGGAGGACCGCCGATGATACCAACGGCAGCGCCCAGCCCGGCGCCAGAAAGTCCTCTATCACCCGGCGTTGTTCCGCAGGCGGATAAAATGGTGGCCACGAAGAGCAGAGGTGCAACTTTCCATGCTGTTCTCATTGTGGTGACCTCGCTTGTTACAAATAGGAAACGGTTCCATGGCCAACCGGGTTCCTACGAAAATTCAGTCGGAAAATAAGAACCCGCACCGGTTTTCTTGATGCGAGGATCCTAGAGGCAAAGTGCTCGATCGCGACCCGCCAGGTTCGTCATGTCTTCGCCGCCTTGGGGGTGATTCTGGCCGCGGTGGTGTCTTTAGCGACGGGTTTTGCGCGGTGCGGTTTGACGGCCTTTTTCAGGGTCTTGTGGATTTTTCTTGTTGAGATGAGCTTGCCCCCTCTGACGTCTTCTTGTTGAGCAAACTCCAAAACGCGTCCGGTCAATATTGCATCAAGCAAAGTTAGCTGGTTGTCGGTTCTGCTTTGCATGGTCGCCCTTCGCGCTTACTAATCCGGTGAAAACCGCATTTTCCTAGGTAACGTTGAAAGGATTCATGTTGTTCATGACTTTCCCCACCAATTTCGGATTCTAATTTCCTTTTGTGACAGGACCGTTTTTAATGATGACCGTTCCTGAGGCCGCTATAGGCTCGCACGATCTGCGGTCGTCGTTGCGGTACCAACTTGGGCAGATCCGGTCACACGCGGCAATGAAGAAGCCGAGTCAAATGTTCACTGAACGCGAACCCTCCATCTTGGGGCGAGTTGAATTCTGTGCAGCAGCGGACATTCATTGTGTTTGCTGGATGTGGCCAACTAACAGCACAGTTCCAGTCAATTGACAAAATGTAGTGAAACCGCGCTGAACCGGCGGCGTTAAGCGATTTGCAGAGTAAGCACATAAGATTGGATATGATTGGCGAGGTGGCGGCAAAGCGCCGCGAGTGTTACCTGAATAAAATAGAAGAAGCTGAAGAGATCGCGGCTAGCGCTACGAGCCCAGAGACTGTCAGCGAGATGGAGATACTTATCGAGGCGTACCGGACGTTGCTGGTCCAGTTGCGCCCCTACGCAGTCACGGACTCTAAAAGTCACAGCCGGTTTGATTTCATGCTCGGCAAGGAAAGCAATGATGGCATGGAAGGGCAAAATTCATCGGTCTAGGATTCAAAACTCGAAGAGACCAGACGGGATCAATGCCTTGGCGCAGGCGACAGCGTGAGACTTATTCGAGTGCCTGCGGGGTCCTCTTCGGGATGGTAGCTCTCGCCACCGTCATTATTGCACTCGCAGTAGTCTTCTCTTCCTCGTCTATGCATTTGTGAGGAAAGACCAACGCGTCGCGGCTCACTTTTGCGACCACATCCGCATCAGGTTGTGAGCGACTACCTCCATTCTTACCCGGCTGCTCCAGTCCATTTTCAGACCTTCCAGCGCCAGCACCTCCTTAATCTCGTAAAGAAGATTCCGTTCGCGCTCGTCGGGGATCAGGCTTTCCATGAAGGTGATGGAGACCAGCCGTACGCCCTGCGTGACGGGCCTTACTTCATGCAAGAGGGTCGAGGGGTAGACGAAAGCCTCGCCCGGCTGGCCTTTGATGGGTATGGGACGCGTTCCCAGATGCAGGACCAGCTCCCCGCCCTCGTAAGTGGAGGGGTCGCTTAGAAACACGGTGCAGGACAAGTCCGAGCGCAATTGGAAGCTGTTCGCGCCTTGGACGATGTTCATGTAGGCGACATCGGCATGCGCGCCGTATTTCATGCCGGGCTCATAGCGGCTCAAGAGCGGCGGAGCGATCATCTTGGGATAGGCAAAATCGCGGAAGGGCCGCGAGCGCTGGAAGGCGTCCAGTACGATCTGCGCCGATTCCGCATAATGCGGGTCCCGGCGGTCGGCTTGAAGATTCATTTTTGTGACGTTGTTGGGGTTGGAAAGCCGTCCCTCGATAAAGGTAAGTTCCCCCGCCAATTGTGTGAGGCGCGCGACCTCCGCCGAAGTCAAAAAACCACGTAATTCCTGAAGCATACGCCCCTCATCGATAGTGAAAGCACCTTACCATGAGCGGTCGCGGGGTCCCATGCGTTGGATCAAGGCCGAAAGTTTCCGTGGACGTTATAAATAGGTTGCTGCAATTATGAACAACAGTTAATGATCCCGCCCGTCTCTGACAGCCATTGGCGACAATTGTGAGCAACTTCGCGGCTAAGACAAAATTGAGCGCCACCTGGGAATATGTCTCATTGCCGGCTCTCATGGCGCCCGGCAATAAACTGCCGGACGCAAAGGCGTGCCACTATCCAAAGAAGGAGCGTGGCCGCGACTTTGTCATGCTTTGAAGACAGGGCCCCGCTGATATGTCGGTGAGTGAGTTTATTCCAACAGTAACCCGCAGTGCGAATGTGGGCCAATCCTCCTCACGCAGTCGTATTTTGTGGGGCGCGGTGATTGTTGTCTTGCTGGCGGGTGCTGCCTGGTTTGGCTGGGGCATGCTGTTTACCGCCAAGAAACGCACGCCGCCGCCCCCGCCGGTTCGTGTCGCGACCGCCATGAAGCAGGACGTCACCGTGGTGCAGCATACGGTGGGCACCGTGGTGTCGCCCGACATGTTGCAGGTCACGGCCCAAGTCTCCGGCATGCTGCTCAAGGCCGGCTTCCAGGAAGGCCAACTGGTCAAGAAGGGCGATTCACTGTTCGAGATCGATCCTAGGCCGTTTGAGGCCGCGCTGGCCCAGGCCCAGGGCCAACTTGCCAAGGATCAGGCCACGCTCGCCGGCGCGCGAGTCGACCTCAGGCGCTATCAGACGCTGCTCTCGGCCAATGCCATCTCCAAGCAGATCGTGGACGATGAAACCGCCACCGTCGGCCAGGAAGAAGGTGTGGTTCAGGCCGACGAAGCAGCGGTCAACACGGCCAGGATCAATCTGGGTTTTACCCATATCGTCTCGCCCATCGACGGCAAGACTGGTCCACTGATGATTCAGCCCGGCAACGTGGTCACCACGACAGGCACCACGCCATTGGTCACCATCACGCAGGTTCAGCCCATCAAGGTTTCTTTCTTCCTGCCGCAAAACCAGCTTCAGCAAATCCAGAACCAAATGGCTGCGGGCAAACTGTGGGCCATCGTATCCATGCCGGGCGCTGAAGGCGGCCAGGAAAAGGCCAAAGTGGACTTCCTCTCCAACGCAGTTGGCGCCAATACCGGCACCATCGAGCTGCGCGCCACTTTCCCCAACACCGACATGCGGCTGGTGCCCGGCCAGAATATCGATGTGGGCGTTACCATGAAGGATATTCCAGGTGCTACGATTGTGCCGCGCGACGCCGTGAATCTGGGACCGGACACGGCCTATGTCTATGTCGTGGGCCCCGACAATGTCGTGTCGTCCAAGACCGTCACCATCCTGAACGATGATGGCGTGAACGATGCCATCAAGGGCGACGTCAAGCCCGGCGACAAGGTGGTGGTGGAAGGGCAGTTGCGTATCGTGCCGGGCAGCAAAGTGCAGATCCGCAAAGGCCATGCGGGGGCATCCGGTCCGATCTCAGATATGCCGTCATGAACATATCCAAAATCTTCATCGAAAGGCCGGTCTTCACCACGCTGCTGATGGCGGCATTGGTGATCTTCGGCCTGTTCGGCTATTCCACATTGCCGGTCAGCGAATTGCCGCCGGTGGATTTTCCCACCATCTTCGTTTCGGCCAGCTTGCCGGGCGCCGATCCCTCGACCATGGCCTCGGCGGTGGCGACGCCGCTGGAAAGCCAGTTCTCCAGCATTCCCGGTGTGAGCTCGATGACCTCGCAAAGCTCGCTGGGACGCACCGGAATCGTCATCCAGTTCGATCTCGACCGTAATATCGACGGCGCGGCCGAAGACGTGCTGGCCGCCATCCAGCAGGCGGCGCGACAATTGCCGGTGAACATGCCGGCGCCGCCCACCTTGCGCAAAGTCAATCCCGCCGACGCGCCCATCTTCTTCGCCGCGATTCAGTCGGATTCCATGCCGCTCTACGAACTGGACAAGTTCGCGGAAAATCTTCTCGCCCGCCAGCTTTCGACCTTGAACGGCGTAGCCCAGGTCGGCGTGTTCGGCGGAGCCGCCTATGCGGTGCGCCTGCAAGTGGATCCCACCGCGCTTTCCTCCCGCAATATCGGTATCGACCAGGTGGCCCAGGCCGTCCAGGCCGCCAACGTGGACGCCAACACCGGCCAGCTCAATGGCCCGAGCCAGGCGACCCTGATCCATGTCAACGGCCAGCTACAGGACGCCGCGCACTGGAACAAGCAGATCATCGCTTTCCGCAATGGCGCGCCGGTGCGCGTCCAAGATGTCGGCCGTGCCATCGATTCCTATCAAAACATCTATTCCGCCAGCTGGTTCGACGGAAAGCGCGCCATCGTGCTGTCGGTACAGCGCCAGCCCGGGTCCAACACGATTCAGATCGTGAACGCAATCCATCAGGTGATCCCGCGCTTCATCCAGACCATGCCGAAATCGGCGCACCTCACCGAATTCTATGATCGCAGCCAGACCATCCGCGACGCAGTGAATGACGTGCAGCTCACGCTGGTCATCGCCGGCGTGCTGGTGATCGGCGTGATCTTCGTCTTCCTGCGTACGCTTTCGGCCACCGTGATCCCATCCCTGGCGCTGCCCATCGCCGTGATCGGCACTTTTGCCGCCATGGCGCTTCTGGGCTACAGCCTGGACAATCTCTCGCTGATGGCGCTGACGCTGTCGGTTGGCTTCGTGGTCGACGACGCTATCGTGATGCTGGAGAATATCGTCCGCCACGTGGAAGAGGGCGAGGAGCCGCGCGCCGCCGCCCTCAAAGGCTCGGGGGAAATCGGCTTCACCATCCTGTCCATGACCATATCGCTGGCGGCGGTGTTCATCCCGATCGTCTTTATGGGCGGCATGATCGGGCGCCTGCTGCACGAATTCGCCGTCACCATCGTTTCGGCGATCCTGATCTCGGGCCTGATCTCGGTGACGCTGACGCCCATGCTCTGCTCGCGTTTCATCCGGCCGGCCAAGGGCAGCAGTCACGGCAAATTCTACTGGCTCGCTGAGCGCGGCTTCGAGCGCATCCACGACGCCTATGCCCGCTCGCTCAAATGGAGCATGGACCATTCCCTGGTCATCATGGGGCTGTTTGCGCTCTCGTTGGGTGTTTCGGTCTTCATGTTCATGACTATCCAGACCGATTTCATCCCCTCGGAAGATACCGGCCAGATCAACGTCAATACCGAGTCGGCCGATCGCACCTCGTATGACCAGATGGTCAAGTATCAGACGCAGCTGCAAAACATCGCGATGCGCGATCCGAACATCCAGCATGTGATGTCTACAGTGGGCAATGGCGGTCCGCGTTCGGGCCCCAATGTCGGCAACATGCTGTTCAAGCTGAAGCCGCGCAGCGAGCGCAACCTCTCCGCCGACCAGATCATCCAGGAACTCAGGCCCAAGCTGGCGCAGGTCATGGGCGTCGGCGCCTTCATGCAGAATCCGCCCGTGATCCGCGTGGGCGGGGGCTCATCCAAGTCGCTCTATCAATATGTGCTTCAGTCCACCAACATGGACGAGCTGAAGCAGAACGCCACCAGGCTGACCGACTACCTTCAGCACGATCCCGCTCTGGCCGACGTCACCAACGACATGGACTTCACCAGCCCCTCGGTCGAAGTGAAGATCGACCGCGACCAGGCGGCGATCCATGGCGTGACGATCTCCTCCATCGAGACGGCGCTGGGCGCGGCGTTCGGCGGCGAGCAGATCTCGACGATCTATGCCAGCGACGCCGAATATTGGGTGATGCTGGAGCTTACGCCCCAGTATCAGCACGACATCAACGATCTGGGCCTGCTCTATATTTCATCCAGCGGCGTCAATGGCTCGTCCGGCTCGGGCGGCATCGTCCCGAACGCCATACCCACGACCGGCTCTACCGGCACCGCGACCATCAATCCGGTGGTGCCGCTGACCGCGGTCACATCGCTCGAACCCGGCACCCAGGCGCTTGCCGTCAACCATTTGGGCCAGCTCCCGGCGGTGACCGTCTCCTTCAACCTGAGGAATGGTTATTCGCTGTCCGACGCCGTGACCGCCATCGACAATGCGCGCGACCAGATCGGCATGCCCCAGACGGTGATCGGCCAGTTCCAAGGCCAGGCACAGGCGTTCCAGCAATCCATGGGCAATATGGGCGTCCTGCTCACCATCGCGGTCATCACGGTCTACATAATTCTGGGCATTCTC
>DATFSP010000078.1:0-7056 GCA_035262545.1 Rhizomicrobium sp.
CGATAAGGATAACATCAAGGTGAACGCGATCTGTCCGGTCGCCGCGACCCGCATGACAGAGCATCTGATGCCGCCCGCAGTCATGGAAATGCTCAAACCGGAATATGTCACGCCTGCCGTGGCCTATTTGGCTTCGGACGAAGCTCCCACCGGCATGATCCTGACGGCTGCCGCCGGTGTCTTCGCCGCCGCCCAATTGGTCGAAACCGATGGCGTCAATCTGGGCCACAAGGCGAGCTGCGATGACGTCGCGGCCAATTTTAGCAAGATAGCCGATTTCTCCAGCGCCAAGCATTATACACAAGGCGGAGAACAGAACGCGAAGTTCTTCGCCCGGATCCAGGATATGCCGACCTTAAGTTAATCCCCTCTGGCCCTCATGGCTTCGCATGCACGGGGAGGACAGGCACGGCCAAGCTTCAACGGCGCTTATCTCGACAATGTCGGTGCGCAAGGCCGCGCATGAAGATTTAATCCTTGCCGCAACCCAATGCTTGCGTCACGCTCCACACCATGAGCGATGGCGCATTGAGCCTCAGATTGGCGCGCCCCGGAGACGCAATGTCTCTGGCGCGCATCTATGTCGAGGCCTGGCACGACACATACGCCGCCATCTTGCCGCATCGTCTGCTTGCCAACATGTCGGTGGAAATGCATGCCGCGCGGCTTGAGCGTGCAATTCGCAAAGGGGCGGTGCTGGTGGCGGAAGCGCCACGTCACGGCGTGCTTGGCCTGGCTGGATTCGGCGCCGCGCGCGACCGGGGCTTGGGTTTCGACGGCGAAATCTACACACTCTATGTGGATCCCGATTTCCTCGGCCGCGGTGTAGGCCGCGCCTTGCTGCACGGCGCATTCTCGGCGCTGGAAACGCGCGCCTTTCATTCCTGCCTGATCTGGAGCCACGCGCAAAATCACGCCTGCTTCTTCTATGAAGCTATGGGCGGCGCCCGCATCGCCGAACGGCGCGTGATGCTGGGTGGCCAGGAAGTGTGCGAAGTGGCATTTGGCTGGAAAAGACTGGCACTCAGTCCCAGGCGTCTGCCAATCTAAAAAACCTCACTTGGAGGTCGTCGAAGCGCGAGACGGCGCCCATGCTTCGACAAAGGCGGCGCGGCCGATGTTCACAGGTCCTTGGGCCTGACAAAATCGGCGAGTTTGCCGGTGCCGGGCTTCAGATCGCGCCAGCGGTCCATGTCGAAATCCAGAACCGCCAGCGCGGCGGTGGGAAACTTCTCATCCAGTTCGCCGCGCCGCTCGCGTTCCTTGCGGCGGACCGGTTCGCGAGCGAGAAGCGCCGCCAGTTCCTCCAACCCGGGATTGTGTCCCACCACCATCACCTCAGAGAGTTTGGCGGGAAGGCTCTTCAATATTGTTGCGATCTTGCCGGCCGCGGCCAAGTACAACCCATCGCGGTAGTCGCCGCGCGGCACTCCGTCCAATTCACGCAACACAAGATCGGCGGTCTGGATAGTGCGCGCTGACGTGGAGATCAGGACGCGATCGGGTTTTGCCCCATTCTTGCGCATATAGCGCGCCATCGCCTCGGCGTCGGCGATACCACGCACGGTCAGCGCCCGCGCATGGTCATCCTGGCCGGGCTCGGCTTGCGCGGCCTTGGCGTGGCGCAGGATGTAAAGGCGTTTCATACCCTCGAATTCCCCTGGTCTCCCGCGACTTTAATGAGCTTGACGCCCCGCCCGCAACCGCGTCACAAAGCCCGGCCCCAACTGGTGCAGTGAATTCGGTCCCGGTGACGGTGAAAGGCTTCGGGCATGGCGACCAACAAGAAGTCAGGCAATTGGAAAAGGCGCACCCTTGGGGTGCGCGGCGGCACCGTGCGCACGCCCTTCCAGGAGACTTCAGAGGCGCTTTTCCTCACCTCCGGCTATGCCTATGAGAATGCGGAAGAAGCCGAGGCCCGCTTCAAAGGCGAGATTGGCGGCTATCAATATTCCCGTTACGCCAACCCTACCGTCACCATGTTTGAATCGCGTATGGCAGCTTTGGAGGGTTCGGAAGCGGCCCAAGCCACTTCCACCGGCATGGCAGCAGTGTCAGGCGTGCTCCTGTCTGCGCTCAAGACGGGGGATCATGTGGTGGCGGCCAAGGCGATGTTCGGGTCGTGCCTGCATGTGGTCAGGGAAATCCTTCCGCGCTTCGGCATCGGCTATACGCTGGTGGATGGCGGCGATCTCAGCCAGTGGAAGGCGGCGATCACGCCTAAAACCCGAATCCTGTTCCTGGAAACACCGTCCAATCCCACCCTTTCCATTGTGGATCTGAGAGCAGTGGCCAAGATCGCCGACGAAGCGGGCGCCCAAGTCCTTGTGGACAACGCCTTCGCCAGTCCTGCCGTGCAGCGGCCAATCGAATTCGGCTGCCATATCGTGGTCCATTCCTCGACAAAATACATAGACGGTCAGGGCCGCGCGCTCGGCGGCGTGGTGTGCTGCAACCGGGGATTTCTCGAAAAATATATCCAGCCCTGGATTCGCAATACCGGGCCTTCCATCGCGCCCTTCACCGCCTGGATGCATCTGAAAAGTCTGGAGACCCTTGACTTGCGCATGAAGGCGCATTCGGAAAACGCCCAGCGCGTGGCTGATTTCCTGAGCGGCCAGCGCAAGGTGACGCGCGTGCTTTATCCGTTCCGCGCCGATCATCCCCAGCACAATCTCGCCCGCTCCCAGATGGACAGCGGCGGCGGCATGGTGGCGTTCGAAGTGGAAGGCGGCAAGAAGGCCGCGTTCAAACTTTCCAATGCGCTCAAATTGATCGACATCTCCAACAATCTGGGCGACGCCAAAAGCCTCATCACCCATCCCGAGACCACCACCCATTTCAAGCTGACGCCGGAGGCCCGCGCCGAACTGGGCGTCACCTCGGGCCTGCTGCGCCTGTCGGTGGGATTGGAAGATGCGGACGATGTTTGCGAGGATCTGGAACAGGCCCTGAAGGTCGCTTAGCGCGGGTCTTTCTGCATCTTGAGTTCGCCGTGCGCACTCAGGTGCCTTATTCGCGTGCGTCCCATGCGCCGCCCCATCCACAAAATCCTGCGCGCCCGATGGTCCCAAAATTCATAACCGCCATGTCTGCGCCGCGTCTCGCGACGGAGACGCCCAGGCTTATATTTTCTTCAGGTTAGGAGGATTTCTCTTATGTCTGAACATAAAATCACGCTCCATTGGAACAAAGGTGACGCGCCCTTCACTTACGACGCCTATCCCCGCAATCATCGGATCATCTTCAAGAATGACGAGGCGGTCACGTTTTCCGCAGCCGCCGCGTACAAGGGCGATTCCGCGAAGGGCGATCCCGAAGACATGCTGGTCGCTGCGTTGTCTTCCTGCCACATGCTTAGCTTCCTCGCGATCGCGGCGCGGAAGAAATTCACCGTTTTGTCCTATGAAGACGACGCGGTCGGTTTTTTGGAAAAGGAAGGCGGAAAATTGTGGATTACCCGCACTATTCTGCGCCCCAAAATCACCTTCGAGATCGCGCCCGACGCTGCCACCCTGGCCGAAATGCACCACACGGCGCATGAACAATGCTTCATCGCCAACTCCGTGAAAACCGAAGTAACAGTCGAACCGCGCTAAATCCTGTCGAAGCTTGATCGCGACTCTATTCCCGCGCACGCGAAGCATGCTGGTGGGGGACGTGCCAGTGGCAGCGCTTGCGATGCGGAGGCCGGAGAGGGAAAGGTTAGCGAAGGCGTGGACAAATTAACCGTGACAGCGATGTGACTTGCGTGGCCCGACACCCGGCCCGATAATCGACTCATGTATGAACGCATGACTCGCTCCATCTTTGTCGCGGTCAAACCGGCCTATCTGGATGATCAATCCGATCCGGACGGAGACAGGTATGTCTGGTCCTACACGGTAACCATCGAAAACCGGGGATCGGAGCCGGTGCAACTTCTGTCCCGCTATTGGAATATCGTGGATGGCGTTGGACGGGTGAAAGAAATTCGTGGCCCTGGCGTGGTAGGGGCCCAGCCGGTGATCGCGCCGGGGGAGCGCTTTCAATATACCAGCGGCTGTCCGCTCGAGACTGCATCCGGCCTGATGAGCGGCCGCTATCTAATGAAGGCCGCGTCCGGCGAGGATTTCGAGGCCGAAATTCCACTCTTTCTGCTGGAAAGCCCTCACGAACGGCGGCAAATCCACTAAGCCGGGTGAACCTCGTCACCCCTGAGCCATTCAGACCCCAATCTCGTGGTTGAATCGAAGGGGCATTCCGGGCGTTAATTCAACCGTATTGAAACGGAAATCAAATGGCCAAAATAGACTTTGCCGCGCCTTGCGCAAAAACCATCCCCAACCGCCCCACGAGGGAAGAGGCCGAACAGGCCATTCGTACTTTGCTGCGCTGGGCCGGCGATGATCCCAGTCGTGAAGGCTTGACGGACACTCCGGCCCGGGTGGCGAAAGCCTATGAGGATTGGTTCTCAGGTTATGACCAGGATCCCGAGGCTTATCTTGCCCGGACATTCGAGGAAGTGGCGGGCTATGATGACATGGTCATGCTTAAGGATATTCGCTTCGAGTCGCATTGCGAACATCATTTGGCGCCCATTCTCGGGCGCGTCCATGTCGGCTACCTGCCAACGCACCGGGTGGTGGGAATCTCCAAAATCGCCCGCGTGGTGGACGCCTTTGCCCGCCGCCTGCAGGTGCAAGAGAAGATGAACGCCCAGATAGCGCACTGCATCCAAAAGGTGCTGGAGCCAAAAGGCGTAGCGGTGGTGATCGAGGCCGCTCACCAATGCATGACGACGCGCGGTGTTCACAAAACCGGCGTGATCATGGTCACCTCGACGATGCTCGGCGGCTTCCGCGACAATGACGTGACGAGGCGGGAGTTCCTCAACCTCATCGGCAATCCGGTCTCGCGCGAAGGCTGATGACCTCCGCACTCGACCTGATCAAGACCCTGATCGGCTTCGACACCACCAGCCGCGGCTCCAATCTGAACTTGATCGATTATGCACAGGGGCTCCTCGAAAGGTCCGGCGCCCGCTGCCGCCGCATTTATGACGAGAGCGGCGCCAAAGCCAATCTCTTCGCCACACTAGGCCCTGATGGCGATGGCGGTTACGTGCTGTCCGGCCATAGCGATGTGGTGCCGGTGGATGGACAGGTTTGGTCATCCGATCCTTTCCAGGCAGAAGTGCGTGAAGGAAAATTATTCGGGCGCGGCGCCTGCGACATGAAAGGCTTTCTGGGCGTGGCGCTGTCGCTTGTACCGGAAATTGCCAAGGCCGGGCTTAGGCGCCCCATCCATTTTGCACTTTCCTATGACGAGGAAGTGGGATGCTCCGGCGTGCTCAGCCTGCTTGACGATTTGAAGAAGGCAGGGATCAAACCCGCGTTGGCCATCATCGGTGAGCCCACGCTGATGAAAGTCGTGGGGGCGCACAAGGGCGGCGCGGTCCTCACGACCCGCTGCCTGGGCCATGAACATCATTCCAGCGCGCCGGAAAAAGGTGCCAATGCCGTGATGATGGCGGGTGAATTCGTGAATTTGCTGGACGATGTGTGGGAAGGAATTCGCACCGATCTCGATCCAAGATTCGATCCGCCCCATTCTACCGTCCAGGCCAACATGATTTCGGGCGGTACCGCCACCAATATCCTGGCCCGGGAGGCTTTGGTCACTTGGGAATATCGCAATCTGCCCGACCGCGATCCTGGAACAATCGTGGAAATCGTGAAAAGGCGCACGGCGATCGAGATTCTGCCCAAATATGCGCGGCGGTCGGGCGATGCGGCGTTCGAAACAAACTTGGATGCGCATTATCCTGGCCTGGTGATGGACGAAGAATCTCCCGCCATTGCGCTCGCGCGCGAACTCACCGGCGCCAACCGGATCGAAGCGGTAGCCTATGGCACCGAAGGAGGTCAGTTTCAGCGTTACGGCATCCCGGCAGTCATCTGCGGCCCGGGCTCCATCGACCAGGCGCACAGACCGAACGAGTATTGCGCCCTGTCGGAATATGAGGCGTGCGAAAAGTTCCTCCGCAAAGTGATCGCGAAGGCTGCAAGTTGATTATCCTTTCGCCAAAATCTGCGGATTTCGTCCGTGTCTACCTTTTCCGAGACGACCGTTTCGCGCCAACGACCGACACTTGGGTGAGCGCCGCACCTTTGGACATTGTCGTTGACGTCTTTGGCGGCGGAGGCATCAAGCAAACAGCCGGCTTGTCAAAAATATTTGGTGGCGCGGCCGTTTTTGAAAACGAAAGAACTGGAAGCTACTACCTTGGCGTTTGGGGAGCCCGAAAGGCATCGAAATTTCGTGGTACGTTGAGATCATCAGGATATGAAATCTCGATCATCAGAGCCCGCCCCCCTGGTCGATTGGCTTGGTATCAAACCCAAAAGCAGGAGCGGCGCGCGCAGCGGGCGTGAGGCCCGTGAGCACGCGCGACGCACTGAGCGGTCAAAAGACAAGCGGCTAAACTAGAGCGTCGGGCGTTATTTCGTGCGTGATTCCGCAGAATTCGCAGCGCGCGCGGATAATGCCATCGGGATCAGCCAGCCCCTCCCGCTCTTCAGGCGCATAGCTTTTCAGCACGTTGGTGATGCGCATCGCGTCGCAATCGCAGCGGAAAGACAGTGCCTCGGCGGGTTGCACGCGAACCTCGTCCTCATGGAACAGACGCCACAGTACCGTTTCCGGATTCAGGTCGGTGTCCACCAGCTCCAAATCCTCCACGGTCTTGGTGAGAAGCGAGAGCCGGTTCCAGTCATCCTCATTGCGTCCGGCAGCCTTGGAGGCTTCGGGTGTCATCTGCAGCATCAGGCCGGCAGCACGCCACCGCGGGTGCTTCTCACCTGCCAAATAGAGCGGCGCGGCGGCGAGCCTGATCACGGTGGGCAATTGCTCGGACTGCGCGAAATAGGTTTCGGCGGACGCCGCTAATCCATCCGGCGAGAGCGAGACGATGCCCTGATAGGTCTGCCCACCGCGCTTGGGCTCGATGGTGATGGCGAGCGCGCCTTCGCCGGCGAGCGAAGCGAACAAATTATCGCCCAGCGCGGCGAAGCG
>DATFSP010000079.1:0-13150 GCA_035262545.1 Rhizomicrobium sp.
GCTGATGAATCGTGAGCCCTGACGCCATCGGGTCCAGCGGATGTCACATCGGCGGGTGCTGGATCGTCATAGGTTCAGAACAACCGGCGGAGGATATCTCATCATGACGGCAGCGCTTCTATTGGTTGTGATCTTCCAGGCGGCTGCGCTCATGGTTCAGGGTTTGCTGGCTGGCCTTGCCTTGTCTGGCGGAAGTTCCGCGCTCGGCCTGCATATGGCGGTGGGCACCGTGAGTTTGCTGCTGGCAGTTCTACAAGTGGGCGCGGTCCTGCTGCTCTGGCGTCAGGGGCGTGGGCCGTTGCGGCTGGTGGCGGCCAATCTTCTCTTTCTGGCCGGCGACGGCGTGCAAGCGGTTGCGGGAAGCGCTCACCTCTTCGCCCTGCACTTGCCGCTTGGCGTGGCCCTGTTCGGAGCAGCCGTGGCCCTCTTGATCTGGTCATGGGAACTGGCGTGGTGGAATCGAGTGCCGTCCGCGCGCCGAGCCAGAGCCGCGATCCCCGGTTGACCAGTATGACGACTGACTTGCGTGGCGACTGGGGGAGAAGTTGAATGAAGATGGAAAGGTAAGCTCACCTTGCCGATCAAATTCATCGTTGTATGCAACAGCATTGTGGTTGGCGTTTTCACCGATCCGGCGACGGTGACGTGCGCCTGGGCCAGGGGAGCAACCTGATGGCAGGCGCCAACCATGACGATCAGGTGGCAAGTTTCGACGCGCTGCGTCCGAAGCTGATGCGCGTGGCATACCGGATGCTGGGCTGCGTGGCCGACGCAGAGGATGTCATACAAGAGGCCTTCATCCGCTGGACGAGGGCCGACCGGGATGAGGTGCGTGAGCCCGAGGCGTTCCTGCGCCGCATCGTCACGCGACTGAGCCTGGATCAGCTCAAGTCGGCCCGCCGCCAACGTGAGACCTATTTCGGACCATGGCTTCCCGAACCGGTCTATGAAGCGGAGGAAGAAGAGGACGTATCCCTGCCGCTGATGCTTGTGCTGGAGCGGCTTTCTCCGCTCGAACGCGCGGCGTTCCTGCTGCACGATGTCTTCGGGCTAGGCTTCGAGGAAGTCGCGGCAACGATCCAGCGCGACCCGGCTGCCTGCCGCCAACTCGCGGCCCGCGCCAGGGTCCATGTGCGCGAGGCGAGACCGCGTTTCCAGGTGGACAAACGCCACGGGCTTGAACTGGCCGAGGCGTTCTTCTCGGCCTCGCGCAGCGGCGACATGAAAGCGCTTGGGCTGATGCTGGCCGATGACGTCACCATCCACTCCGACGGTGGCGGGAAACGTCCGGCGGCGGCCGAGCCGATCGTCGGATTCGATGCCGTGATGAAAGTGCAGGAATTTTTGGCGGCCTGGTTCGAAAAGAGCCCTTCGAAACTGGTCCAAATCGGATTCATCAACGGATTGCCCGGTTTCATTACCCTGGAGGGCGACGGTGAACTCCAGACGACTGCACTCGGAATCCAGGATGGAAAGATCTCGGGCATATACGTCGTACGAAACCCCGATAAGCTGCGCCATCTTCACAGGATCTGTGGGCGCGTACAGTAGCGGCAAGCCGGCCCGTGAAAGTGTAGCGAGGCCGCATGTGTAAAGATAACGAAAATTCCGCTGCCGGCATCTCTCGCAGCCTTGATTCCATGGATTGCGAACATAGGTCGTGAACGGCGCCGCCTTCGAAATTGGCGCAAGAAGAGAGTCAGGGGCTGGCGAGGTGCCAACCCTTCATCATGTGACGGCGACGTAATGAATCCGTTGATTGCAGCCGCATTTTCGATCTGCGCGATGCATTTTATCGGCCCTGGTTACGATCCAGGGTTCGAGAAATGCAAAGCCATATACAACGAATATCGGGCGGAACAGCATGATGAAGTCGAAAACCTAGGCAACCATTGGCAAGGAGATCTTGAGACTGTCCAAAAGGCGGTGCAATCGCTCGGAAAGTAACGGCCCGATAACGCCATGCTGCTCAATGGGCCCCGGCATCGGCGATGTAGAGTTTCTGCTCGCGGTAGGCGATGTAGAGACGGAAGTGCGACAGCACGTCATTGCCCAGCAATAGGGAGGCGAAATCGCTTCCCAGAAAATTGCGCCCCGCGCTCAATTCTATCGGGGGATCGGCGACCGACATTGCGCCCATGGTTATCGTCTTGAATGGATAGGTATAGGCGCTGACCGTCTTGGACGGATAGTCCCAGATTCCATAGGTGTAGTTCGCCAGCAACGCGTTGCTCCAAAGGCCCGACACGGTCTTTGCCGCCTTGATACCGGCGCTGTCCTGGTCAAGGCCAAACATCCTGGTCGCGTCCTGCATGCTGAGCACCGATATCGGAGCGCCAGTATCGAGGATGGCATAGGTGTTCCTGCCATCGAGCGTCACGGGCACCCGCACGTGCCCATCCCTGGTGAGTGTAAAAGGAATGACGCTATAGGCGCCGGTCCTGCGGTCGGCGCAGGAATGGGGCTTGAACAGACGGAATATGCTGCCGCCGAAATCGAACTCCGCGTCATATTTGCTCAAGACGTCCGGTGCGATCAGGCCGTCAACACCGGGGAAGGAGTTCATCCACCCCATGTACACCCTCTCCAACTGAAGGTCCCCGATCCGCAAATCGTCGCGATGCCCTACGTGCCCGACCCGGTGGGCGGCTGCCAGCGTGAGGCTGGAAAAAGGCCCGCCAGTGTCGATTCCCAGCGTCACGTCTTTTCCGTTTATCGAAGCCGGTATGGTGACATGACCGGATATCAGGGTCATGGGCAGTTGGGTCAGCGGCTCGCATTCCGCTGGCAAGCCGGGCCGCTCTTGCGCATGAACGGGCACCGAGATGGCCGCAGAAATTGCCACCAACAGCGTCAAGATGATTTGCCTACACTCACTCATACCGCAGCGCGTGCACGGGGTTGGCTTTGGCGACATGCAAGGCATGCGCGATCACCGTGGCCCAGGCAATCGCCAGCGCAGCCGCCCCCGCGCCCGCGAAATACAGCGGGTCCAGGCTGACACGATAGGGATAAGTCTCCAGCCAATGACGCAGATAATAATAGGCCACCGGCCAGGCGATCAGGTTGGCGACCAGAACGGGGATCGAAAACTGCCAAAGCAAAAGCAGCACGATATCCCTGGTCCGGGCGCCGAACGCCTTTCTGATGCCGATCTCCCTGGTGCGCCGCTCGGTCGAGAAGGCGGCAAGACCGAACAGCCCAAGACACGCGATGAATATCGCGATGCCCACGAAGATGCCAAAAATCCGGCCTTCCTGCTCGGCGGCCAGAAATTGCCGTTCGAAACTCTCGTTCAGGAAAAACCTGTTGATGGCAAGCGATGGCGCGAAGCCGTGCCAGATGCGGTCGATGGCGGAAAGAGCCTGGGGAACGCCACCGGGCGGAATGCGCACCGAGATCAGGGGATCGCGCGGGTCATAGGAATAAAAGGTGGGCACGACTTGCTCGCGGTCGCCCTCGAACATGAAATCAGCGGTCACGCCCACGATGGTGAGGCGGACTCTTTTGATTTTTCTGTCGGGATCGTCTTGGTAGAACGTCTTGCCGACCGCGGTTTGCGGCGAATAGCCGAAACGTTCGGCCGCGGCGCGATTGATCACGACATTGACGTCGGCTGAATCCGGGCGCCAGATGTCCTGTCCATGCGACTCCGACAGCGCGCGGCCGCTCAACAAGTGAATGCCATAGACGGAGAAAAAGTCCGGCCCCGTGTCCACCTCGCGGATCATGCTGGTTCCAGGCCTGCCGGGGATTTCGATCGTGTTGTTGTTCGCGTTGCCCTGGAAGGGCACGTCGCTGGAAAGGGCGGCACCCTTGAGCGCGGGATCGGCGTCTAGCGCGTGCGTCATGCTTTGCAGCGTGGAAGGCGCGAGGCCATTGGCCAGGACCACGACGACCCCATTCTTGTTAAGACCGAGATCTACATTGCGCGCGAAAGAGATCTGCGCGAACACCACCAGGGCTGCGATGCCGAGCCCGATGGAAACGGCGAATTGCATCACCACCAGCAGGCCGCGCAAGAAGCCCGAGCCCGATTGTCCGGCCGCGTTCGCTCGAAGCGCCGATGCGGGCCGGAAGCGGGAAAGCACCAGTGCCGGATAGAACCCCGCCAAGAGGCCGACCAGCACCGCCGCGCCCACGAGCGCAATAAGAAGCGGCCATTCATTTAAATAGTGAAGCTGGATCGGCTTGCCCAGCATGCGGTCATAAAGGGGAAGCAGGATCTTCACCAGCGCCAGCGCCAGGATGAGGGACAAGAGCGCCATCAAGACGGATTCGCCCAGAAACTGGATCACCAATTGGCCGCGGCGGGCACCCACCACCTTCCTCAGCGATATCTCTCTCGCCCGCACCATCGCCCTGGCCGTGGCGAGGTTGGTGAAGTTGAAACAGGCGATCAGCAGGATCAAGACGCCGATGGCGATGAAGCCATAGACCGTGGTCCGGCTTCCGTTCGGCGTCATGCTGCCTTGCCGGTCGGAAAGATGCGCCTCGCGGAACGGCGTGAGGTGAAGCTGCTCGACCACACTGCCTTTCACGGTTAGCCCGGCCGACTTCCTGGGATCGAAATGCCGGTCGATCAGGGCGGGAAGCTTTGCCATCACGGCGCCGGGATCGGCGCCCGACTGAAGCTCCACATAGCCCCAGCCGCTGGCGTTGAACCACGAGCTCTTCTTGAACTCCGGGGAGAAGGGATCGGCGGCGGAGGTATTGGGAATGAACACGTCGCCCGCCAACTGGGTGTTGTGCGGCAGGTCGCGTATCACCCCCGTCACCATGACGGTCGCTTCGCGCATGATGCAGCCGGAGGCGTTTTGCGTCGTCCATTCGCACTGGCCGCCGACTTTCAGCATCTGCCCGATCGCGGGTCCGGTGCCGAAATATTTCCGGGCCGCGCTTTCGGTGATCACCGCGGTTTCGGGCTGGGTGAACTGCGCGTCGCGGTCGCCCGCGATCAGGGGAAGCCGGACGATCTGGAAGAAATTGGGGCTCACCACATCCACCTGTTCGAGGAACTGGCGCTCGCCCCGCGCCACCGTCATCCGATAGCGATGAAGATGGACGGCAGCCTTGACTTCGGGAAGTTCGGCCAGCATCGCGTCGATTGCGGGAAACGGCACCACCGCCCAGAAATTCGGCGGCTGGCCTGGAATGCGAAAGGTGGTTTCGACACGATAAAGATTTTCGGTCCCCGGAATCCATTTGTCGTAGGAAAGCTCGTCGCGCACGAACAGGATGATGAAGATCGCGCAGGCGAGCCCCACGCTGAGCCCCGCGATGTTGATGAAGCTGTAAAGCCTGTGGCGGGAAAAGTTGCGCAGCGCGGTAACAAGGTAGTTGCGGAACACGGCAACCTCTCCAGGCCTTCGCCCCGACACTACGCGACCCGACAGAAGCGAGAAAGCCCGCGCATCGGCAAACCCCCGCGCGTCGGCAAACCAGCAGAAAAGGTGTAAGCTGGCGTGCCCCCGGCATGGGAGGCGCGCTGTTGGCGGTGCAGCAAAGATGGAGACATTGGCTAAACGCAAGGCCCAGGTCGTTAGCATCGCGCTTGATGCAGACAACTCCGTTTCTGGAATCTGGGATGCGCCCGCCAGCCCCAAAGCCTGCATCGTGCTGGCGCACGGGGCAGGCGTAGGCATGACCCATTCATCGATGGAAGGGGTTGCGGCCGGGCTCGTTGCGCGTGGGATCGCCGTCCTGCGTTACAACTTTCTTTATATGGAGCGCGGGTCGAAACGTGTCGATCCGCCAGCCATCGCGCACAAAGCCGTGCGCGCCGCGGTGAGTGCCGGGCGTGAGCGTTCGGCTTCGCTGCCACTCTTCGCCGGAGGGCGATCCTTCGGCGCGCGCATGACATCGCAGGCGCAAGCAAAGACACCGCTCGACGGGGTGCGCGGGCTTGTCTTCTTCGCCTTTCCGCTCCATCCCGCGGGCGCGCCATCGGACGAGCGGGCCGCGCATCTTGCGGACGTGCGCGTGCCCATGCTGTTCCTGCAAGGCACGCGCGATGCGCTCGCCGACCTCGCGCTTCTGACCCCAAAGGTAAAGTCGCTTGGACGGCGCGCGAAGCTGGTCCTTGCCCAGGATGCCGACCATTCGTTCCATGTGCCCGCCAAAACGGGACGCAAGAACAGCGAGGTCCTCGCCGAAATTCTCGATGCCGCAGCCGCCTGGATGTTCTCGATTTGAGGTGTGATGGCGCTGTTCAAATATCCACGATCAACCTGAGGTCGATGCGGCGTCCGCTGTTCATGGAAATCCCGTAAGTGGCGGACTCGAACGCGACATACTGGCGCGCATCGAACATGTTCATGATCGCGAATTTCAGCGACGCATTCTGCCCGCCCATCTTGAATTCATACCGCGTGTCCCAATCGATGGTGGCGTAGCCTGGCGTGTGGACCACATCGTCCAGGGTCGCCGGCATGCCGCCAAAATAATTCACGCCGAAATCGAAGGAGAGGCCGTTCGTATCCGGTGGCCGCCAATTGGTGGCGAACACGATCTTGCGCGAGCGTATCCCCACCGGCTTGTTGCCGGTAACGCCGAGTTGTACGGACTCTCCGCTCACGCGGGGCTCCGCAAGGACTGCTCCCGCCACAACATCGAGCCGGTCGGTGATGTTCCCGGAGAGAGACAATTCCAGCCCCTTATTTTCCAACTCGCCCAGTTGGCGATAGACACTGGCCGGGTCCAGATTGAAGTAGGGCTTCTTGATGTCGAACAGCGTGGCGACGAAATTCGCTTGCGGCAGCAGGGTCCAGCGCAGGCCGCCTTCCTTCTGCCGCGTGCTCGAGGCGGGAAGCGCCTGGTTGCTGTTGACCGCGTTGCTGGGCGTGATGCCGTTATCCTCCAGTCCCTGGGTGTAGCCGGCGAAAAGCGCCACCGTGTCGCTGAGATACCCCGTGCCAGTGCCGGTGAAGAGCCACGGCGCGGTGTTCAAAAGCGTGGGTGCTTCGCCGGGCACGAGCGTCTGTTTGTGATAGCGCACCTTTTGCTCGCCGAGGCTTATCGCGAACCGGTTCTTCCAGGCCATCTGATAGGCCAGGCCGAGCAGGCTTTCATCCACATGGTCGTGGATGGGCGGCGCGAATTGAAGCTCGGGCGCGGGCGACTCTATATACTGATTGATCGCCTGCGGCCCCACATCCGCTGTCACCGAATTGCCGTAAAGGCCGTTCCAGTTCCGGCCCCTGGCCGAGAAGATCAGGCGATGGACGCGCGGCCCATCGACGAAGCTTTTTTCCACGCGCAATTCCCCGCTGGTCGAACCCAGATGCGAGGGCGGGTTGACATCCACCTGCATCTCGCCCTGGCTGGGGGTGACGAGATTGAGATGAGGAAAAGTGCCCTTGGGATCGGCAAGCTCGGAGCGGAATATCCCAAGCCGTACCGCCCAGGATGAAAGCGTGTAATTCAAAATCGTCCCGTAAATGACGCCGAAGTCCTGGCCGCGCGCCCATTGGGGCCCGAAGAAATGGCGGTCCGCAACCGGGCTTGGCAGGAAATCGCCGACGGGCTCATAGAACTCGCCGTTCTTCTGTACATAAGTATCCTTGCGCGACCAGAAGGGAAGGATTTCCAGATTGGGCAAAGGCAGCCATTTGAGCAGGACCGCGATATTGCCTTCGTAATTGTCACCGCCGCCGGCGAATATGTTGTGATTGTAGCCGATGCCGCCGCCCAGGCTCACTTTTTCGCCCAGGGGCACGGCGCCGTCGAACTGGAGCGTGGTGTAGCCGAAGCTGTTTCCCTCGGCGAGCACGCTCAGCCCCGCCGCGTCGCCGGGGGTTCTCAGCGAATAATCCACGATGCCGCTGGGCGCGGGAAAGGCATAACCCTGCGCGGCGATGCCGACCCGGATGCGCGAGGATTCCATCAGGCGGTCATTTGAATCGCCCACCTTGTCGAAATAGAGGCCCTCGATGCGCACATTTCCGGCCTGAAGCGGCGAAAAGCCCCGCACGTCGAATTCGCTGTAGATTCCGATGCGCTCATTGCCGACGGTGGTGCCGAACGCGTCCTCGGCGGACGTGACGGCGTTCTCCGAAGCGCGTTGCGCATGGGCGCCCGTCGCCACGAATGGCAGCACCGCCAACAGCGTGGCCGCTCTAAACTTTACGCGCCTCACAGGATTCCTATGTGCACCCTTCGGGCCATTTGAGCATCAAACCGGCGAGGACGCTAATCCGAAGTCGGCCGGAATATCAGGATCGAGGCGGCCGATCCCAGAACACCGGCGCGCGCCGCCACGAAAAGCCGGTCCAAATCCGGCACGAAAAGGCTGGTCCGCGCGCCCCCCGAAGTCTTGATGCGGGAGAGCGGGCGAAAACCGCCCTGGTCCCGGCCCACGACATCGACCACGCCCGCGCCGCAACTGACATAGAAACGCTTGCGTGTGGCGTCGAAGAACAAGTCATCGGCATCACCGCAAGTATCGACGCTCGCGATGATGGCGCCGGAATCCTTGTCGAGCAGGGCCAGTTTCGATGAACCGCGAAAGACGACGGCGACGTTCCCCGCATCGTCCAATATCATGGGGAAATTGGACGAGAATTTTGGCTTCCAGTCGGCGGTTACTTTCCCGGTATCCAGATCGGCGACGACGATCCGCCCAGCATCGGGCACGTTGATGAAAACGCGGCTGCCAGATTGCCGGAAACTCTCGGGATGAGCGGGAAGGGGGATTTCCTTGAGCTTGCGCGGGCCTGCGGGATCGATCACCGCCAAGGCGCCCGCGCCATATCCCACCAATAGTTGACCGTTGCGCTCGTCGATGCGGACATTGTCGGCGTCATCGCCTAAGGCCAGCGCGCCCCGCGGCGTGAAATCCCCGGCCGAATAGAATCGCACCGAACCGTCCCCGCCATTCGCGACCGCGAGCAGATCGGACTTTGGCTCATAGGCGACGCCTTGCGGCTCCTTCAGGCCGGTGATGCGATGCACCACTTTTCCGCCCGCCAAATCCACGACATCGAGCGTGCCGTTGCCAAGCTCGGCGACAAAAAGATGCTTGCGCGCGAGGTCGATCGCCATATGGTCTATGCGCCCGCCTGTGCCGGGCAGCGGGATCGACGCTTCCTGCACCAGAAGCGGAGGTGTGGCGGCTTCGGCCGCTTCGCCCGTCAATGCCGGTAAAATCGCCAGCGCGGCAATGCCGAAAAATCGCAAAACGTCGCGCATGACTAGCTCCTGGCCCCGCGAACACTAGCCCATATCGCAGCCGTCTAGAACCTGACGGGACGGCCGGAAGGCTATATCGGGATCGGTTTGTGGGTTAGGATGCGGCCCTACGGGGAATTCTTGCAAAGCTTTATAGGTAACCGGTCCTGGCGCGGCTTGACGCGCGGCAGCGATTGGTTTGCACAATCCGGATAATACAGGGAGATTCACATGCGCGCGCGACTTCTCGGATCCGTATTCGCCCTTCTGCTGGCGCCGTCGATGGCGATTGCCGCCGATGGCTCGGGTCCCTATCGGGTCATCAAGGTCGAAAAAGTGGGCGGGGCCGGCGGCTTCGACTACGTTTCCGCCGATTCCGGCAACCGGCATCTCTATATCGCGCGAATGGGGGATTCTCCCCGGATAGCGGTGTTCAACCTGGATACCCTCAAACCCGCCGGTGAAATGGCGGGCTACAGCGCCCATGGCGCCGCGATCGATGCCAAGTCGAACCACGCATTCGCCACCAGCCAGCCGGTCGTGATGTGGGACGCCAAGACGCTGGCGGTCATCAAGACCATTCCTGTTTCCGGAAATCCGGACGGCATCGTGGCCGACGGCTTCAACCACAGGATTTATATTCTAAGCCACAGCGCGCCCAATATGACGGCCATCAATGCGGCGGACGGCAGCATCGCGGGAACGATCGATCTGGGCGCGGCGCCCGAGCAAACCGTGACAGACGGCAAGGGGCATCTGTATGTGGACCTCGAGGACAAGGATCAGGTCGCGGTGGTCGATGCCAAGAGCATGACCGTGACCGCCCGTTATTCGCTGGGCGGCAAGGGCGGGACCCCGGCCGGCCTGGCATTCGATGCCAAGAACCGGATTCTGTTCGTCGCGTGCCGCACGCCGGCGACCATGGTGATGATGAATGCCGATACCGGGAACATCCTGGGCACCATTCCCATCGGCGCGTCAACCGACGGAGCGGTCTTCAATCCCCGGACGATGGAGGCATTCAGTTCTCAAAGCGACGGCACCTTGTCGATCATCAAGGAAACGAGCCCCACGACCTTCGTGCTCGAACAAACCCTTGCGACACAGCCGAGCGCCAAGACATTGACCCTCGACAGCAAGACGGGGCACGTTTTCCTTATCGCCGCGCAGTTTGAACCTCCGCCGCCCGGCGCACCGGCGCTTTCAAACGGGCGCGTGGCGCGGGGGCCGATGGTGGCGGATTCCTTTGCGGTCCTGGAAGTGGGACGATAAGGGCGGGTCTTTGGCCTAGCTTTTCTTAGCGAGCAGCAGCGAGCTTAGAAAAGCTGGCCCCGCTTCGAGCCCGCGTGAGCGGGCGAGGGCGGTGCGCCGCGAGCGTGCTCACATTCTATGCGCACGCTTCGCGCGACGCTTAGGGAATTGGTGTCAGCCCAGCTTATTCCGCCGGTGACTTGAGTTCATCCTCCGGCAAGGGGCGGAAGGTGCCGAACCGTTCCTGCAGATTTTCCAGATAGGTGTAGAGCACCGGCGTGATGTAGAGCGTCAGGAGCTGCGAAAACAGCAACCCCCCGGCGACGCAAAGCCCCAGCGGCCTGCGGGATTCCGCCCCCATTCCAGTGCCGAGCGCAATCGGCAGCGTGCCCATCAGCGCGGCCATGGTGGTCATCATGATGGGCCGGAAGCGCACGATGGCGGCTTCATAGATGGCCTGCTCGGGGCGAACGCCATCGCCGCTGCGTTGCCTGTGCAGCGCGAAATCGACCATCATGATGGCGTTCTTCTTGACGATCCCGACCAGCATGATCATTCCCACAAACGCGTAGAGGGTGAGGGGAATGCCGGTGAGATAAAGGATCAAGAGCGCGCCCAGCGCTGCCGAAGGCAGGCCCGACAATATGGTGAGGGGATGGATGAAGCTCTCATACAAGATGCCCAGGATGATATAGACCACTACCACTGCGACCATGAGCAACAGCGGCAGGCTCGAGGTCGAGCTCTGGAATGCCGCCGCGGTGCCGGCAAAGCTTCCCTGGACGCTGGCCGGAAGCCCGATGCGATTCACCGCCGCCTGAACGCCCGCCACTGCGTCGCTGAGCGCCTTGCCTGCGGCAAGATCGAACGAAATCGTGATTGCCGGCAGCTCGCCCGAATGATTGATCGTGAATGGCATGGTGGAGCTGGTGATCTGGGTCACCGCCGTCAGCGGGACCATCCCGCCGCTCGCGCTCCGCAAGTAAATCCGCGACAACCCGGTTTGATCGAGCTGGTATTGCGGCAGAAGCTCCAGGATCACTTGAAACTGATCCGTGGTGGCATAGATCTGGGACACTTGCTGTCCGCCGAATGCCAAGCCCAGCGTATTCTGGATCTGATCCGGGGTCACGCCCAACGCCGCCGCCCGCCCACGGTCGATGGTCACATGCACCGAAGGCGCGACATCATCCTGGTCGCTGTCGATTCCGACGAAGGTAGGATCCTTTTGCAGCGCCTGCGTCAATTGCTTCGCCGCCTGCTGGAGTTCGGTGAGGTCCAGGCCCTGTAGCGTATACTGGTAGGTGGAGCGCGAGCGCCGGGCACCGATCTGGATGCTGGGCGGATTGACGAAGGTATAGCTGGCTCCCGGAATGTCGCTGAGCTTCTGCCGCAATTCGCGGGTGACTTCATCGGCGGTGAGCCGCCTTTGCGAAAGCGGCTTCAGCGCGATCACGAAATCGCCGCCCTCGTCGGAATGGGCATAGGCGATGTTCCGATCCTTCTCCACGACTTCGGTGGCTCGTCGCGTATAGGCCACCATCTGGTCATACGAGGTCCCGGTGAGGGTGTGGGTGCTTCCCATGATCAGCCCGATATCGTCACTGGGCAGGAAGTCCTGCGGCATCGCGCGATAGAGGCCATAACTGGCCAATATGCTGGCGGCAAAGAGACCGAGAATGAACCGCCGATGATTCAGCGACCATACGAGGCTACGGTCATAAGCGTCGCGTATCCGGTCGAAAATCGCCTCGTTCCAGCGATAGATGCGGCCATGCCGCTCCTGGCGTTCGTCCTTGAGCACCCGGGCGGCCAGCATGGGCGTAAGCGTGACCGACACCACACCGGACATCATGATCGCGATCATGATGGTGACGGCGAACTCGTGCAGCAGCCGTCCGATAACTCCGCCCATGAACAGGATGGGAATGAAGACCGCTGCCAGCGACAGCGTCATCGAAAGGATGGTAAATCCAACCTCCTGCGAGCCCTTGAGCGCGGCCAGCGCGGGGGGCTCGCCCGACTCGATATGGCGGACGACGTTCTCAAGCATGACGATGGCATCGTCGACGACGAAGCCGACCGACAATGTCAGAGCCATCAGCGACAGATTGTCGAGATTATAGCCCATCGCGGCAATGCCGCCGAAGGTGCCCAGAATGGTGATGGGCAGGGCCAGCGATGGAATGATCGTGGCGCTGACCTTGCGCAGGAAAATGAAGATCACCGCGACCACCAGGGCGGCGGCGATCAGAAGCGTGATCTGCACGTCATCGACCGCCGCGCGGATCGTCTGGCTGCGGTCGTAGAACACTTTCATGGTGATGCCGGCGGGAAGCTGGGCGGCAAAGCGCGGCAATATCTTGTTGATGTTGTTGACGATCGCCATCGTGTTGGAGTCGGGCTGGCGCTGGATGGTCAAAGTGACGGAGCGCTTGTTGTTCAGCCAGTCGATGGAGCGGACATCCTCGAAACTGTCCGCCACATGCGCGACATCGCCCAGGCGGACCGGCGCGCCATTCTGATAGGCGATGACTTGGTTGCGGAACGCCTCGGCATTGTCCAGCTGGCCTTCCGCGCGGATGATCTGCGCCTTGGTGTGGCCGTTGATCGATCCGGCGGCCTGGTTGCTGTTGATGCTGTTGGCGGCGTTCTGCAGATCGAGCAAGGTCAGATGCCGGGCGGCCAGTTGCGCCGGATCGGCCTGGATGCGCACGGCATATCGCGCCTG
>DATFSP010000080.1:0-4184 GCA_035262545.1 Rhizomicrobium sp.
ATCTGGTCGCGGCGTTTCACTTTGACCGACCACTCGCCTTCCCGCTGGGCGTAGAAAGCTTGGTCCAAGCTGGGCGTCTCAAGTGTCGCAGGATCGAATTGAGCGTGCGGGCCCAGAAGGCCCCGGTCCGGCAACTTGAAGCCGCCATTGCGCGCCTCGATCTGGAAAGCGGTGGTGGCCGCCGTTGGCTCCAGCCGCCACATGGTGCCGCGCGGCAGAAGAATGTAATCGCCCTCCCGATAAGCAAGATGGCCGAAATCACAGAATAGGCCGCCCGCGCCTTCGTGAACAAAGAGAAGTAAGTCGCCATCAGCGTCGCGCACCAGATGCGGCATCGCCTCCTTGGCCGACCAGATGGAAATGGCGCAATGGGGATTGGAAAGGAGTAGGGCGCTCTCGAGCGGCGCACCCGAAGGGGCCGCCGTCTTGGCGTCAAAGGAGCGCGGGCGCAAGGGTCCGCTGAATGAGGACCAGCCGGTTGGCGGATGGCGGTGATAGAGATGGGCCGCAGGTCCGTAAAAGCCGTCGCGGCCAATCTCGCGTTCGAATACGCCCTCCGGCAGGTCGGCATGGGCCTGGTGCGAAGTCTTGCCTTCCACACGGGGAAATTCGATCCAATCGCGGGTCATCTTTTCACGTCCTGAAGAGTTCCGCGCCTGATCTGATCGGCTTCGATGCTTTCGAACAATGCCCGGAAATTGCCTTCGCCAAAGCCTTTATTGCCTTTACGCTGAATGATCTCGAAGAAGATCGGGCCGATTGCGTTTTGGGTGAAAATCTGGAGCAGAAGGCCGGTCCTCTCGTCCCGCTCGCCATCAAGCAGGATGCGGTCGCGCTTAAGCCGCGCCACGTCCTCACCATGACCTTTGATGCGATTGTCCAGCCGCTCATAATAAGCGTCGGGTGTGTCCTGGAATGTGACCCCGGATTGGCGCAGCGTCTCAACTGAGGCGTAGATATCGGCGGATGCCAATGCGATATGCTGGATACCTTCGCCGCGATAGGCGGAGAGATATTCCTCGATCTGGGATTTGTCGTCTGCGGATTCGTTGATGGGTATGCGGATCTCGCCATCGGGGCTGGTCATGGCCCGCGATTTGAGGCCCGTGAGCTTGCCTTCGATGTCGAAGTAGCGCACCTGGCGGAAATTGAAGAGCCGCTCATAGAAATTGGCCCACTCGTCCATGTTGCCACGAAATACGTTGTGGGTGACGTGGTCGATCCGCGTGAGGCCGGCGCCGCGATGCGCAAAGCCATGCGCAGCATCGGTGGGGACGAAATCCACGTCGTAGATAGAGTGTTCGCCATAGCGGTCGACTAGATAGATCACGCTGCCGCCGATGCCCTCGATCGCGGGAATATTAAGCTCCATTGGCCCCACCACGCCGGTGAAAGGCTTGGCGCCCCTGGCCAGCAACGCCTGATATGCGGTGCCAGCGTTCTTCACACGGAACGCCATGGCGCACGCGCTGGGCCCATGCCTCTGGGCGAAGCGTGCGCCGTGGCTTTCGGGCTCGGCATTGACGATGAAATTGATCTCGCCTTGCCGGTACAGAGTCACAGATTTGGACCGGTGGCGGCCTACTGCGCGGAAACCCATGGTTTCGAACAGCCTGTGCAAGGCGGCAATGTCAGGGCCGGTATATTCGACGAACTCGAAACCATTGGTGCCGATGGGATTGTCCCAGAGTTCCATGGCCTCTCCTTGTGCCTTATTGGGCCCCTTGCTGGGAAGGGCGGAATAGTTTCATATGCAACTATGTAACGCCAAGACGGTTTCAACTGCAACTATCCGGTAGGCGCGACATGGCACTTGCTGCGACAGATCGGCCGCCGGGAACGGCTGCGGACTGGACGATCCCCCAGGATTGGGCGGGCTACACGCCGCGCGAACATGCGGTCTGGGACCTGCTCTTCGCGCGCCAAACTGGCATGCTGAAGGACCGCGCCAGCGAAGCGTTCCGGCGCGGCGTGGAGCATCTGCGGTTGTCCGAAAAGGGCATTCCGAATTTCGAGGATTTGTCGGAACGTCTTGCAAGGCGCACGGGCTGGCGGGTTGTGGCGGTGCCGGGCCTGGTTCCGGACGATATATTTTTCGATCATCTCGCGAACCGGCGCTTTGTGGCGGGGCGCTTCATTCGCAAGCAGGAACAACTGGATTATCTGCAGGAGCCGGACGTCTTTCATGATTTGTTCGGCCATGTCCCGCTTCTGTCCGATCCCGTCTTCGCCGACTACATGCAGGCCTACGGGCTGGGCGGACTGAAGGCCCTGCGCCTGAACGCCCTGGACAAGCTGGCCCGGCTTTATTGGTACACCGTGGAGTTCGGCTTGATCGCCGAACCAGGGGGCTTGCGCATTTACGGCGCAGGAATCCTCTCAAGCTCTGGGGAGTCGCGATTTGCTCTGGAAGATAAGTCTCCCAACCGGCTTAAATTCGACCTGATGCGCGTGATGCGCACCCACTACCGGATCGACGATTATCAGCAGACCTATTTCGTGATCGACAATTTCGAAGAGTTGCTGCACCAGACAAGGGATGCAGATTTCACCCCGCTTTACCGGCAACTGGAAGTGCTTCCCGATCTGGCGCCCGATGCCGTGATACCCTCCGACCGGATGTTGAGTCGCGGCACACAGAACCATGCCTATTGCGGAAAATTCCAGTAATCAGATGGACTGGGACGTGCTGGACGCCGGCAAATATCGCGATGAGGGCGAGACCATTGCCGCCTTGCTCGTCGATCCACCTTTACCACCTGCCGACCGACTGTCCGTCGAGCGCACCGCCGCAGCTTTGGTAAAAGTAACGCGGGAAAATGCGCGGCGGCAGGGTGTAGTCCAGAGCTTCCTGCAGGAATTCTCGCTCACAACGCCCGAAGGGTTGGCGCTGATGGGCCTGGCAGAAGCCCTGCTGCGCACACCCGACGCCGGCACCCAAGACCGGCTGATCGCCGAGAAAATCGCCGCCGCCGATTGGGCTTCCCACCTCGGGCAGTCCGACAGCCTTCTAGTCAATGCCTCGACCTGGGGACTGATGCTCACGGGCAGGCTTATCGAAGTGAGCGGCATGGATGACGCCAAGGGCATCATTCGCGGATTGGCGGCGAGAGTGGGCGAGCCCATCGTGCGCGCCGCTGTGGCGCAGGCAATGCGGATCATGGGCGAACAATTCGTGCTGGGCCGCACCATCGAGGCGGCGGTGGCGCGGGCGGCCAAGGATGGATTGATCTGTTCCTTCGACATGTTGGGCGAGGGCGCTCGCACGGAAGCCGATGCTGACCGCTACGAGAATGCTTATGCCAATGCGATCGCCGCTATCGGCAGAACCGCCAGTGGGCCCGAACAGGCGCACGGCATTTCGGTAAAACTATCGGCGCTGTCGCCTTGTTACGAAGCGGTCAAGGAAAGGCGCGTATGGGGCGAGCTTTATCCGCGGCTGACGCGCCTTGCGGCGATGGCCGCCGACGCTAATATCAATTTCACCTTGGATGCTGAGGAGGTCGACCGGCTGGTGCTGTCGCTCAAGCTGCTGGACCGTTTGACGCGGGAAAAAACACTGGTCGCGTGGAGCGGGTTAGGGCTGGCGGTGCAAGCCTATCAGACGCGCAGCCGGGATGTGATTGCCTCGCTGGCGGCCTTGGCCCGGAATGCCGGACGCCGGCTGATGGTGCGGCTGGTCAAGGGCGCCTATTGGGACACCGAAATTAAGCGGGCGCAGGTGGCGGGGCAGCCCGGTTATCCTGTTTTCACAACCAAACCCGCCACTGATCTCTGCTATCTCGCCTGCGCGCGCCGGTTGATCGAGGCACATCCAGATCTCTACGCCCAATTCGCCACACACAACGCCCACACGCTCGCAGCGGTGCGGGCGATGGCCGAACGCGCGGGCGTCAGCATAGAGTATCAGCGCCTGCACGGCATGGGCGGCGCACTTTACCGGGCCGCGGCAGAACAATTTGGTCCGCTGTCCTTGCGGGTCTATGCGCCGGTGGGCGCCCATGAGGATCTTTTGCCTTATCTCGTGCGGCGATTGTTGGAGAACGGCGCCAATACCAGTTTCGTGCATCTCTTGTTCGACGACGAAACCCCGCCGTGGGAGCTGGCGCGCGACCCTGTTGCGGCAGTCGAGGCAGGCGGCGGATCACCAAATCCGCGCGTTCCTTTGCCGCAGGATCTTTATG
>DATFSP010000081.1:0-6259 GCA_035262545.1 Rhizomicrobium sp.
ATCCATGCCGCTTTCATACCATTGCGACGGAAGAAAGACAGGAGCGGGTTCCCCGTGGCGGTTGACGGCAGGGCCAAAACCCTGTGCCCTAGGCGCGTTTTCCCGGGAATCCTCTCATGACCGACCGCCGTTCCGTGATTAAAGCATCCTTGATGGCACCCACTTTGTTTTCCACCAGCGCCTCGGCCGCGCCTTCCGCCATGCGGCTGAAGCGTCCTTGCGTCGTATCCACTTGGGATTTTGGAGTAGCTGCCAATAAATCGGCATGGACTGTGCTTTCCAGGAATGGCCGGGCCCTCGACGCCGTCGAGACCGGGGTAAAAGTTCCGGAAGCCGACCTCAAAAACCATAGCGTGGGACGGGCCGGCTATCCCGATCGCGACGGCCATGTGACCCTGGACGCCAGCATCATGGACGAGCATGGCAATTGCGGCGCGGTGGCGGCGCTCGAGCACATCGCTCATCCCATTTCGGTGGCGCGGGCGGTGATGGAAAAGACCCCGCACGTGCTTCTGGCGGGCGACGGGGCACTGCAATTCGCCCTGGAACAAGGGTTCAAGCGCGAGGAATTGCTCACACCGGAATCGCGCAAGGCCTGGCAGGAGTGGCTCAAGACTGCCCACTACCAGCCGGTGGCCAACAGCGAAGTTAAAAGCTACGGCCTCGGTACGCCGGGCGGCGCAAAGAATCACGATACCATCGGCATGCTGGCGCTGGATGCTCAGGGCAATCTTTCGGGCGCCTGCACCACCAGCGGCATGGCATGGAAACTTTATGGCCGCGTGGGCGACAGCCCCATAATCGGCGCGGGGCTTTATGTGGACAATGATATTGGCGGCGCAACGTCCACGGGCGTGGGTGAGGAGGTAATCCGCAACGTGGGTAGTTTCCTTGTGGTGGAATTGATGCGCCAAGGACTGAACCCCCAGGCCGCTTGCAAGGAAGCCGTGACGCGCATCCTGAAACGCAAGCCCGAAACCAAGAATCTCCAGGTTGGATTCCTGGCCCTCAACAAAAAGGGTGAAGTAGGTGCCTGGGCGATCCAGAAAGGCTTCAATTACGCCATGTGCGACGCCGACAAGCAGGATCGACTGTTACCCAGTGACGCCTTTTACCCGGCAACATAAATAGACCGGCGGACCCTTGATCGCCTTGGCTTCATAGCGGGTGGCCGGCCAATCCGTCGGCCGCGTCTTCCAATCCGTGGGTCCTTGCGCTGCCCATTCGAATGCGGGATGCGCCATCAGCCGCTCGAGCGCATAGACGAGATAGGATTTGTCGTCAGTGGCGAAACGCAATTCGGCACCCGGCTTCAGCACCCGTGTCAGCTCGTCCAGTATTTCCATTTGCAAGAAACGTCTTTTGTGGTGGCGAGTCTTGGGCCAGGGATCAGGAAAAAGCAGAAAGAAGCGATCGAGCGATTGCGGGGGCAAGGCGGCGATAATGTCGCGCCCATCGCCCTCAAAGATGCGGATATTGGCGCGCGGCTCGGCGGCAAGCTTACTCAATAATTTGGCCACGCCCATTTCATAAGGCTCGGCGCCGATCAATCCGATATGGGGGTGGTCGCCCGCCAATTGATGAAGATGCTCGCCCGCGCCAAAGCCCACTTCCAGCCAAAGCGATTTTATGTCGGGCGGAAATTGCGCGCGCGCATTTTTGGTAGGATCGAACGCGACTGTCGGCAGTAAGATACGGCGTAGATTCGTCTGCCGCGCCGAAAGCTTGGGTCCCTTGCGCCGACCATAAAGTTGGCGCCGCTGCCGGTCGGGATGTTCGGACTCTGCCATAGCTTATCCTATGCACAGGACCGCCTCCCCAGCGCACGCGAATCCGCTGGCGGGGAAATGCCCGTAGCACGCTCTCAAGCGTGTGAAGGGCGGAGGGGGCAAAGAAAAATCAGATTCCGGCTTTCAGCTTTTCCGCGAGATCGGTCTTCTCCCAGGAGAAGCCGCCGTCCGCATCGGGCTCGCGCCCGAAATGGCCATAGGCCGCGGTTCTGGCATAGATCGGCCTGTTGAGGCCCAGATGCTCGCGAATGCCGCGGGGCTTGAGGCTCATCAACTGCGGCAGCGCCCGCTCCAGCTTGGCTTCGTCCACATTGCCCGTGCCATGAGTATCTACATAGACCGAAAGCGGATCGGACACGCCAATGGCGTAGGAAATTTGGATGGTGCAGCGATCGGCCAAGCCGGCCGCCACGACATTCTTTGCCAAATAGCGTGCAGCATAGGCGGCAGAACGATCCACTTTGGTGGAATCCTTGCCCGAAAAGGCGCCGCCGCCATGCGGCGCTGCACCGCCATAAGTGTCCACGATGATCTTGCGCCCCGTGAGACCGCAATCGCCGTCGGGACCGCCCACAACAAAGGCGCCAGTGGGGTTGATGTGCCATGCCGTCTTTGGCGTGATCCATTCGGCAGGCAGCGCCTTACGGATATAAGGCTCCACGATGGAGCGGATATCATCGGAAGTGAGTTTATCGTCCAAATGCTGGGTCGACAGCACGATCTGGGTCGCTTCCACCGGCTTGCCGCCGGCATAGCGTAAGGTCACTTGACTCTTAGCGTCGGGGCCCAGCGTCTTTTCCCTACCGGATTTGCGCGCTTTGGCCAGTAATTGCAGGATTTTGTGGCTGTAGTGCAGCGGCGCCGGCATCAGGGCCGGCGTTTCTCGGCAGGCATAGCCGAACATGATGCCCTGGTCGCCCGCGCCTTCATCTTTATTGCCGCTGGCGTCCACACCCTGGGCGATGTGAGGCGACTGAGCGTGGAGCAACACTTCCAACTGGGCCTTTTGCCAGTGAAAGCCTTCCTGCTCATAGCCGATATCCTTGATCGCGGCCCGCGCCGCGGCCTCGATCTCTTTCGTGCCCACTGATTTGGGGCCGCGGGTCTCGCCCGCAATCACCACTCGGTTAGTAGTGGCCAACGTCTCGCAGGCGGCGCGAATGTCCCATGGGCTCATGCCTTCCTTGGGACCTTCGCGGAAAAACAGGTCGACCACTTCGTCGGAAATGCGGTCGCAGACCTTATCGGGATGGCCTTCCGAAACGCTTTCCGAGGTAAAGAGATAATCCTGCCGCGCCATCTGCTTTGTCCTTGGGATTGGGGGTCCCTCTTTACAGGGAATCGCGGGGGGGTCAACAGGATATGCCAAATTTGACATGTCCTCCGCCTTTGTGAGGATTCACGGCGCGGAAAGCCGCTGCTATAGAAGTTTCATGTCACAAAAATTCTTGCAGCCTGTCGCGGCCGGCCTCCTCCGTGGACACAGCCCTGATGGGAGAGGCGGCCGAGACACCGACCAAGCGCGGCACGAGGGGGATTAGAGATGCGAACTGCGACAGTTGAACGAAAGACGCGCGAGACAGAGATCGCCGTCTCGCTCGATCTGGATGGCACCGGCGAGTGCGACATCGATACCGGCATCGGCTTTCTGGATCACATGCTGGAGAGCTTCGGCCGTCATTCCATGATGGACCTGAAGGTCAGGGCCCAGGGTGACCTGCATGTCGATTTTCACCACACCACAGAAGACACCGCCATCGTCATCGGCCAAGCCGTGAAAAAGGCTCTGGGTGATTTCTCCGGCATCACTCGGTTTGGTTCGGCGCTCATCCCCATGGACGAAGCGCTTACTCGTGTCGCGATCGACATATCCAACCGACCGTACTTGATCTGGAAGGTGAATATCCCCAAGCCCAAACTGGGTGAGATGGACACAGAATTGTTCAAGGAATGGTTCCAGGCCTTCGCCCAACATGCCGGTGTCTGCCTGCATATCGAAAATCTCTATGCCGACAACAGCCACCACATTGTCGAGACCTGTTTCAAAGGTCTGGCCCGGGCGCTTCGCCAGGCGGTGACGCCGGACGATCGTTTGGAAGGCGGGGTTGCATCCACCAAAGGCTCGCTAAGCGAACGCCACTAAGCGACTCCCATGAGCAGCCTTTTTGCACCAGTTGAAGAGACCCGCCGCGCCGAGCTGGAGCGCGCGCAAGCCAAGGCATTGAAGCTGTTCGAGACAATCGAACGGGAGGGATTGGTCCGCGCCGGTGTCACCGAACGGCAGGTGGAAGACGAAATCGGCCAATTGGCGGAACGCGAATTTAGGGTCGAGAAACATTGGCATCGCCGGATCGTGCGGTCCGGTTCCAACAGCATCACCATCGCCGGCGACAATCCACCGGTCCGCATCATCGCCGGCGACGACATTGTCTATGTCGATCTGGGCCCGGTGTTCGAAGCCTGGGAAGCCGATATCGGCAAAAGCTATGTGCTGGGCGATGACCCGGAGAAGCAGAGACTGGTGACGGACCTGCCACGTCTGTTCGAGCAAGTGCAGGCGCATTATCACTGCGAGCCCGGCATGAGCGGCGCCGACCTTTATGCTTATGCGAAGCGCGCCGCAGATGATGCGGGCTGGCGCTTTGGCGGCAAGATCGCGGGACATATCGTGAGCGAATTCGCCCATGCGCTCATCCCTGGCGATAAGGAACTCAATCGGATTAGCCCGTTCAATCCCGCACCCATGACCGATCTCGACGGCAAGGGCCGCTGCCGGCACTGGATTCTGGAGATCCATCTGGTGGCAAAAGGGGGCAATTTCGGCGGCTTCTATGAGAGGCTGTTGTGATTTCCACGTCTACAGCGGTGGAAGTGGCGCGTGGCGTTTCGCGCCTGCTGATCCAGAAAGGCTTTTCGCCCATTCTGGAATTCACGCTGCCCAACGGACGGCGACTGGATGTTGCGGCGCTGGGTCGGGGCGGCGAAATGCTGGGCGTTGAGATCAAAGTGGCACTGGCCGATCTCAAGGGTGACATCAAATGGCCGGAATACCTCGATTATTGCGACCAGTTCTATTTCGCCATCCCGCCTGATTTTCCGCCCGAGCATGTGCCCGGTGAAACCGGGCTTATCGTGGCGGACCGCTATGGCGGCGAAATCGTCAAGGAAGCAGAAGCGCAGTCGCTCCACCCCAGCCGCCGCAAAGCCGTCACCATCAGCTTCGCCAAAGCGGCTGCCGAGCGCCTCTCTGCCATTCTCGACACGATTGCAGAAAACTCTTCCCCCAATCTGGTGACACCGAATGCCGCTGACACGGAGTGAAGCCCGCAAGATCGCTTTGTCGTTCGAAGGCGCGACGGAAGGACCCTATTTCGGGAAGCCCGCCATTTTCGTGGCGGAAAAATTCCTCACCCGCGTCCACCACAAGGAGGACGCTGTGGTGTTGGCTATCGGTTCGATGGAGATGCGCGACGTGATGCTGGAGGCCGAGCCCAAACTCTTTTATATCACCGATCATTACAAAAATTTCCCATATCTGCTTGCGCGTCTTTCCAAGCTGGACACGGGAACGCTGAAAGATCTGCTGGCGGCGCGCCTGTCGCAGATCGAGGCCAAAGGCAAAAAACGCACCCGCATGGCGCGCGGCGCGCCCAAGGCAAAGAGAAAGAAAAATTAGCGCGGACTGCGCTTTGCCAAAATGCGTTGCAGCGTCCGACGATGCATGTTCAGCCGCCGTGCCGTTTCCGACACATTATGTCCGCAAAGCTCATAAACGCGCTGAATGTGCTCCCAACGGACCCTGTCGGCCGACATGGGATTTTCCGGCGGCTTGGGCTTTGAACCAGGCGTGGCCATCAAGGCCGACAAAATGTCGTCGGCATCGGCGGGCTTGGGCAGATAATCGATGGCGCCGTACTTCACTGCAGCAACCGCAGTCGCGATATTTCCGAAACCGGTGAGCACCACCACGCGGCCGTCAGGGCGCACGGCATGCAGAGTTTCGACCACATCCAGGCCGTTTCCGTCATCCAACTTCAGATCTACCACCGCATAGGCCGGTGGGGTTTCCTTGGCACGGGCGCGGCCCTCGGCCACCGACTCCGCGAGGGAAACCGAAAATCCGCGCGCTTCCATCGCGCGCGCCAGCCGCTCGCGAAGCGGGCGGTCGTCTTCCACAATCAGGAGCGTTTTGTCTTCGGGCATGTTGTTCCTAAAAGGTGGCTCTGCGAAAATCGCCTTCTTCCGGTGAAGGGGGCCAAGTTCAGGCCGACGCTCAAGCCGGGGGACATAGTACCCTGCGCGGGGCGCGTCAATCCGTCTCAGACTTAATCCGGTGGACTTAATCCGCCTCATTTTGGGCGGGAGGCTCGGCGCCATCGATGACGCCCCTGGCCCAGGCTACTGAAACACGCGCCCCGCCGCCCGGCGGATTGAGGGCCTTTACCGCCCCGCCGGTCTGCTCAAGCAGG
>DATFSP010000082.1:0-29454 GCA_035262545.1 Rhizomicrobium sp.
CGAAGGTAGAGCCGCAGTTGCCGCATGCGGCCGAGATGCCAAAGCTTTTCTTCGACTATGTCGGCATGGGTGATAGCGACAAGCCCAGGACTATGCCTATTCCACGGCCGAACGCACCGATCTCGTCGAGGCGATCTGGCGCGATCTTTCCATCCAGTCCACGACGCTCGTCGCCTTCGATTTTTCCTCGCTTGTCGTCTTGGAGCATCTGCGACGCCGCCTTGAACGCTCAAAGCGTGGCGAGCCTGCGGGCGGGCCATGGATTCGCGGCGTTTTCATCTTCAATGGTGGGCTGTTCACGAACGGGCACTCCCATCCATGGTACACCACGCCATTGTTGAGCCGCCTGCCCAACCGGGCGCGTCAGCGTCTGGGGCGCTTCTTTCCTCTGTTCAAGATGATGACAGGAGTGATGTGGTCCAAGGGCTACATGGTTACTGACGCTGAAATTCGCGAGCTCTACAACGTCATGAACCGCCACGATGGGGTTTTCTACACCGCGGCGGCCGCGGGCTTTGTGGCTGATCACAGAGCGCAAGGCGAGCGGCTCGACTTCGGCTGCCTCTTCGAGGCTTACCGCGAAGATTTCCCGTTCCTAGTGGGCGGCAGTGATGAAGACCCCTTTGAGCATCGGCAGGTCAACTTGGCACAGCAACGACTGGGCCGGCTCGGCCTTCAGATTGCGCGGCTGCCTGGCGGACACCTCACCACGAATGAGCAGCCGGAAGCCCTTGCGGCTTTAATCGCGAAGTTCGAGCGAGGACTGGAAAACGCAGCCAGCCTCTGGGAGCGTCTGACAGTGGTGGCAAACTCGCTCAGCGCGTAATAGGTCTTCTACGCCCGCTGGAGCGTAAAGCGAAAAGCGGTGCCCTTTTCCGCGGCTGTGCGGTCCGCCCATATATGGCCGCCATGCGCCTCGATGATAACTCGAGATAGCGCTAACCCTATGCCCATACCTTCGGATTTGGTTGTGAAAAAGGGTTGAAAGATTTTATCGGCAATGTCGCCTGGTATTCCCTGACCAGAGTCACGAACTATGATTTCGATGCGGTCTTTGCCCTGTTCGTTCCATGCCTCGATCGCCACGTGCCTTGCATAGGGCGGGCAAGTTTGCACGGCCTGGATGCTGTTCATCAAGAGATTCAGCAGAACCTGGGACAAATGCACTCGATCGCCCAAAGCCTTGGGCAGACCAGGTTGGATGTCGATAGATAACGCAACTTGTTTGGATGTGACGTCCGCCCCAATTAGCGAAAGGACATCTTTCACTATCTCTTCAACCGCGAGCGGTCGCAGTTCGATTGCCTCGACCTTCAAGAATTTTCGTATCCTCGTAATCACGTCAGCGGCACGCTGGCTATCACTCTCGAGGTCGCTCAAAATCGTGCGAAGCTCCCCAAGACTTGGTTTTTCCTGGTTTAACTCCTTAAGTCCGACATTTGCGTTCAGGACGTTCGCCGACAGTGGTTGGGTCAATTCGTGCGCTATCGACGACGCCAGTTGCCCCAAGATGCCGATGCGCTCCGTTCGCGCCAGTTGCCTGTGTGACTCGGCCAATTCTATCAGAGCGCGCTTGCTGACAATGACATCGCGCACCAATTCATTGGCCATTATCAGCAGGGCGCCCAGAAACCATGGAAGAAAGGAAAACGGCCCGTGCACAATGCCAAACAATTGCAATTGCCCATAGCCAAGTTCACAGAGCATCGGGACCGTCAGACCGAATGTGACGACCAGCGCCCGGCGTTTCGAAGCCGTCCCGGGCATCCCCCATTTTCGCACGGCGCTATCGACCAGATACGCGACAAGCAAAACCAGGCTTGCCGTTGCAAGTTGCTGCCAGCCGGCGCGCGGCACTGCCGCGCCGATCGCGGCAACCTGGTTTCCGAGCAGCGAATAGTGACGCAAACTTGTAATGCTTGAGAAATTGAAGTCCGGGTAAACGAGAAAATTCACCAGAACGACAATGGTGCGCAGAGAAATGACCGCCCACATCAGCCACAACCTGCTCGACCCCAGAAAATAGTGGACGAACAAAATTTGCCCCAACATCGCCAGGTAAATCGAAACATGGTACCAGCGGAGAAACTTGCCATATTCCGCCGGAGTGGCAGAATGCATCATGCGGAGTTCGATATAAGCCGAAGCCGCTGCTGCGACACCGAGAATGGAAAGCGTAAGACTCGTCGGGTCTCGCCGCTCCACCATCCACGCGGCTGCGCACAATCCCGCAAGCGTTATCGAAATGCCCGCGGCGACAGTCCATACGATGGTTACGGTTTCCATTGTTTCCCGACCGGCCCTGTCTGCCGGCGCCGACAATTCCCCTGCAAAGAGAGTGACACGCGACAATAAACCTTACAATTCAGGGCAACGGAACAAATTTGCTCTGCAAGTACAGCGGCTGACGAATACTCAGACTACGGATCGATAGGATTGGACGCTGTAAACGATTAAAGTTGTGCTTGCCGACGCGCCTATAGCTCCGCGTGTAACGCGATCAAGCGGGTGAGTGGGGCGCGAGGCTCGGATTTTCGAATAAAACGCGGCCGATATTGACGCGCCGCGATATCGGTCTCGTTAAGTGCGGGGCCGGTACACCAAATTTTGCAGTCCACCGGGCCCGACTGCTCGCCTAGAAATTCCGAGCAGGCCTACCCCTTCACGCTTACTTCTACTTCAGCAAGGTGGCCCCGAAGGTTGCCTGAGCGGCTGAACTAATAGTCCATGCCGCCCATGCCGCCGCCGCCACTGGGCATCGGCGCTTCCTTCTTGGGCCGCTCGGTGACCATGGCTTCAGTGGTTATGAGGATGCCAGCGACCGAAGCTGCGTTCTGGAGCGCCACCCGGACCACCTTGGTGGGATCAACGATACCAAGGTCGATCAGGTCCGCGTACGTCTCGCGCTGGGCGTCGAAGCCGTAGGTGGACGACTTCTGCTCCAGAAGCCTGCCCAAAACAATCGAGCTTTCCTGGCCTGCATTCTCGACGATGGCTCGGAGGGGCTGCTGGATGGCACGCCGCACGATCGCAATGCCCTGGGTCTGGTCCTCATTCTCACCAGTCATGTTGGCGAGCGCCTTGGAGGCATAGAGGAGGGCTGTGCCGCCGCCGGGAACAATGCCTTCCTCGACCGCGGCCTTGGTGGCGTGCATGGCATCGTCCACAAGATCTTTGCGCTCCTTCACCTCGATCTCGGTGGCACCCCCCACCCGGATCACGGCCACGCCGCCTGCCAGCTTGGCAAGCCGCTCTTGCAGCTTCTCCTTATCGTAATCGGAGGTAGTTTCCTCGATCTGGGCCTTGATCTGGGCGATGCGTCCCTGGATGTCGCTCTTTTTGCCTGCGCCATCGATGATGGTTGTGTCGTCCTTGTCGATGCTTACCCTCTTGGCAGAGCCCATGACATTGAGTTTTACATTCTCGAGCTTGATGCCGAGGTCTTCGCTGACTACCTGGCCACCGGTGATGATGGCAATGTCTTCCAGCATGGCTTTCCGGCGGTCGCCGAAGCCAGGCGCCTTTACCGCGGCTACATTCAGGCCGCCGCGCAGCTTGTTGACCACCAGCGTGGCCAGCGCTTCGCCTTCCACTTCCTCGGCGATGATGAGAAGGGGCTTTCCCGCTTGCACCACCGCCTCGAGGACCGGTAGCAGCGGCTGAAGACTGGTGAGCTTCTTCTCGTGGATGAGGATGAAGGGATCTTCGAGCTCGGCCACCATCTTTTCGGCATTGGTGATAAAATAGGGCGAAATGTAGCCACGATCGAACTGCATACCTTCGACCACATCGAGTTCGGTGGCGAGGCTCTTGGCTTCCTCGACCGTGATCACGCCCTCGTTGCCTACCTTGGCCATCGCCTTGGCGATCATTTCGCCCACTTCCTTGTCGCCGTTGGCCGAGACGGTGCCAACCTGCGCGATTTCCTCGTTAGCCTTGACCTTCTTGGAACGCTTCTTGAGATCGGCAACAACCGCCTCCACGGCCTTGTCGACGCCGCGCTTGAGATCCATGGGATTCATGCCGGCGGCGACCGATTTGGCGCCCTCGCGCAGAATGGCGCGGGCGAGCACGGTGGCTGTGGTGGTGCCGTCACCGGCCGCGTCGCTGGTCTTGGAGGCGACTTCTCGCACCATCTGCGCCCCCATGTTCTCGAACTTGTCAGCAAGCTCGATTTCCTTTGCGACGGTCACACCATCTTTGGTGATACGCGGGGCGCCAAAACTTTTATCAAGAACGACATTGCGCCCCTTGGGCCCCAGCGTCACTTGAACGGCATCGGCGAGGATGTTGACGCCACGCAGCATCTTCTCACGGGCGTCGGCACCGAATTTTAGGTCTTTGGCAGCCATTGATTTGCTCTCCAATTTAAATTCACGGGACTGTGTCCCTTGGCAGACGCGTCGTTGTTCATTTTTTCTTGGGTCCGATAATCCCAGTGATGTCGCTCTCCTTCACTGATAGAGCTCTTCACCATCAAAGAATGGCCCTGGCAAAGAATGGCCCTGGCAGCTTCAAGGGAAGAGTGCCAGAAAAATGTCACCGTAAGAAATTTTTCTGTAACTCCCTGATAGATCGTAATTTTCTGCCCAACCGCACCGCAGCAGGGGCACTTTCCCTTCGAAGAAGTTCTTTGCCTCGAAGCCGAGGGCCGCTTTTAGCGTTTCATACATCAGTCAGTGTTTTGATGGGCCGGTGCTTCGAAAGAGGTGCGCATTGGTTAGCAAGGATTTTCTGCTTCGCTTGGAGGGCTACGGCCTGACCACCGCGGAAATTCATTACCACATGCCGGATCATCCCGACCTGCTGCAGATGTTTCTTTGGCAGGAATACGATCTGGCGCCGCTCTTTCCTGGGCTCAAGTCGTTCCTGGAATTTTGGCAGCGTGAACTTGAAGGGGCACTCCATTCCGTGCGAATCGCCCATAACCATTTGGTTCGGCCTTCCGAATGGAAGGCGGTGGACGGCATCTTCCGATTAAACTGACGACTTTGCCGATTTTCGAAGTTGACCCGGCGCCGGGAAAATTGGCCGAGCCGGCACGCGCATTAGCCAGCGGGAATCGTAACGACAGGCCGGCGCCAGATTTCATCGTTGTGCGAGGACCGGCTTATTTCAAATGCTTGTTGAAGAACGCCACGATCTGCTCATCCAATTGTCGATGGAAAGCTGCCCGATCAAAGCCCAGTGGATCGACGCACGCATCACCCGCGACCTTGGCCATGGCCGGGGAGCAGGGAAAAATAAACGAAAGATGTGTGGAGTTCGGCACGCGATGAAACTCCGGTGTTGCGGGAAGATTGGCCGCAATTGCCGCAACATCCTTCGGGGTAACGCCCTGGCCGCCCAGTTGTGAACTCCACAATTGGATAGGGGCCGTCACCTGGGCAAGGCTGGCTTTGCCAGGAAAGACGTTCAACGGATCGGCAATCACGAACGCAATTATCCGCCGATCAGGGTCGCGCAGTTGAGACGATGGGCCGCCATTCAAAGACTCCATGGATGACGGGATTTCCGCGGTCGCGCCAGCCAAGACCAGTCCGGTGAAACCGCCACGCGAAAAGCCGAAGAAGCCAATTCGGCGGGGGTCGATCGCTGTGCGATAAGGCGACGACTGCAGAACATAATCCAGAACCCGTTTTACGTCGGCGGGGCGTTCCACCATGGACTGCGGCTTCATGGCATTTGTCAGGTCGCGCCCGGAGTCCAGCACATGGGTGAGCGTCACGGCTATGAAGCCATTGTCGGCAAGCGCCTCTGCGGTGTCGTGGTGGCTGAGATTGCCTCCTCCGAGACCGTGCGAGAGGATCACCAACGGCAGATTGGCACCTTCCACGGGGCAGTCGCGAACACCCCGAACGACAAGGGGGCCGTCGATTGGAATGTCCTTGGCAGGAACGGCGCAGGGGCTCCATACCATCGCGGCGATTGCAGGACCGCCGGCATCGGCGGGAATCTGAATCTCCGCCAGACCCGCAGCGCTTGCGGATGCCGCGAGACACCACAGAACGCTTGCAACCGCGATCAGCTTCATTTCCCCAGCATATACCACGAAGCAGGCGCGCCGACAGGCACTGATCCAGCGCAAGCTTTGCCTCGCGTGCAAGAAGGGTGAGCCTCGAAAATCCTTCTAACGAGTCAACCGTTTGCCGCCGTGCATCCTTCGCAAATCACTCGCCCGCGCTCTGTTTCCCGCCCGAACTTGCAGGTGACATCCCAGTTCACTGCCATCTGGTCGATCACGAAGATAACGGCATGGTGGGAGTGGTGCGTGTTCTTCACAACGCCGTTGCGCGGTCAAGAAGCAGAAGACTCGATTGACGATGCGATCTGGCGTCCAATTTGCCGCACACATCTTCTGCCGGTCCTGACCGGCACGATCGCACGAAACCCAAAAAGCACCGCAAACTAGGTATGTCTCGAATTACGCCATCGCCTTCTTACGGGCGAAATAGAGCGCGCCAGCAATGGCGCTGAGGCCCGCGAGAAGCACTGCAAGAGATGAGGGCTCGGGGACTGTAGCGCGGATATCTCGATCGCCATCGACATCCAACCGTCCCATCGAGAAAGTCGTCACCAGCGCGCCCTCCGAGTCCACTGTCCCGCGGTACACCCGGTACATCTCTGTCCCGCTGAAATCAGCCTGAAAGAAGTCATTATAGAAACCGTTAAAGCTCGCTCCATTTGTCATATCGACATTCATCAATAGATCGCCCTGGGTTGGGTCGTAATTGATGGTCGATCCAGTCAGAGATAGCGCCAGGGGCATGGTGCCACTAATGTTAAACGTGCCGAGCTTGCCCAAAAACGTCCCCTCGTTCGCTGCGAAATTCGACGAAAGGTGATTCCAACCGGGCGCGGCGAGATAAAAGGCGATTGCGTATTTACCGCTGTCCATAGGATTCGCGTTTGAGTCAGGGAGATCCCTTCTGAAGGTTACGGTATTGAAGCTGATGGAGCCCGGGAATGCGGTAGCGGTGTAGGACTCTTGATACTGGGTCACGCTGTCGGTCGGTCCGCAGCTGAACGGATAACAGTTGCCGGTATTGTACGTGCCGACAGTTATGGGCGCCGCGAAAGCTGGCACAGCAGAGACTGCGAACGTCGCCCCAAGTGCGGCCATTGCCAAAATGCCAATACGGAATTTCATGAAGCACCCCTCAGCCCAAACCCCGATATTTCGTGAAGCAAGGATAATGCCAAAGTTCCCGTCGAAAGAAATCAATGGGATATCAGTGGCTTACGCGGCGCCCAGGTTGTTGACCCAGTTTTCATTGTAAATCCCAATTACAATATTCAGGGGCCGCGCGCGCGCCTCAGCACTACTCCTTGAACGTTTTTCCCGGTGTGCGATCACACGAAAGCCAATTCCGCACGTGCTCAATCGTGACGTGCACGCCGAGGTCTGGCGGCGGGCCATTGCGCTTTAAATACCCAACGACGTTTGGGCGCTCGAAGAAACCCCGCTGGCCTTCAGCGTTTGGCCCCCACCCGATCGAACAACTCTCGCGATAGGTCGGCGAGAGCTCAAGCCATCGCTTCACGCATTGGGAGAAGGTGCCGCGCATGGTTACGCCTTCGCGGTCCTTCCAATTCTTAGCCGGAAGGCCATCTATTTGGGCCGGTGTGTCCCAGGTGGGCCCTTTGCCTAAAGCCATGCGTGTGCGCTCCCGATAGGTGGGCGTCGCATTCTGGTTCGCGGGGGAGGGCTCCTCGAAATCTATCTGAGCGTGTAACATGGGCCAGGGCAAGAGGGGGCAACCGTGAAACAGCATCACATAGCTCTGCTTATTTTGGCGACTTTTACGTTCGCCTTTCCTGGGCAAATCGCATTTGCGCAGGAAGGCCTGACAGCGAAGTCCTTTGAGGGCGTTTGGAAGATCACTAAGGTCGTTAAGGCGGGGGTTACGAATAACAATCCACAACCGGGCCTTACGATCTTCTCTCACGGTTATTTCACGTTGATAAGGGTCAACAGCAATGAAGCGCGCCAACCATCGCCGACGCCGAAGGACCCTGCGAAACTGACGGACGCTGAAAAGATCGCTCGATACGATGAATGGGCCCCGTTCACGGCTTCCGCCGGCACATACGAGGTAAAGGGTAACAAGCTCATCGCACACATCGTTGTAGCGAAGGCGGCGAGAAACATGACGCTCTCCGAAGAGGTCACAATCAAATTCGAGGGCGACACGTTCGTTGCCAGTTCCCCGCCAGGTTCACCAAACAATGAGCAAACGACCTATACCCGCGTTCGGTAGAACCGCGTCGAGGACGGGAAGGGGCAGCGCAGGAAAGAGGGAGGGCTGGTATGACCGCGAAAGAGGTCATGGACTTCGCCGAAAAGAAAAGGGAAGCAAGTTGAGGCGCTGGTACCAACCGATTAAAGTGGCCCTATGTGGTACGTAATCAAGTACCTCAGGCATGGAAACGAAGTCTGGGAGACGGTTTGGCCGGCGGCTATTCCGCCGTCTTGCCAATTCGTCCAATTTTCGTTGTCGCTTCACGCTGCCGATACCGCCATTATTTCCGATCAAGATGGCGAGCAATTGGTCATGGAGACGCGGAAAAAATTCGACGCCTAGATATTCCGCTGCTGCGGCAACGATGGTTGTCCTCCTACCCGATGTAAGATCGCAATAACTCTATGAGTTCGTCAGCCGTCCTCGAATATGGACGAACACTGGCTGCTCGCGAGCGTGATTGCGTTTCCAGCGATAACGTGCCGGTCGAGTTGTTGCTAAAGCTGTGGGACGCGAAGATTGTTGTCGGGCTTAGATGATGCGGGCCAGCAACGCACGCAAAAAACGGCGGCAAGGCCCCATGCGACACCTGCGAAGTTCTAGCCGCGCCGGGTCACCCTGACTATCGGTAGTCTCGCAATCCGATTAAAGACAATCAAATGTCATACCACCTGTTTAGCGTGACAGTTCTGTGATGCCTGGACGGCAGGGCTTTTAGGGAGGCAACGATGGATTCATCTCACCGGCAAAATCGCAATGTTCTTTGCCCCAATGTTCTTTGCCCCAATGTTCTTTGCCTAGCTCTTTGCTTAAGCCTTCTGAGCCTTCTATCGGCGTGCGGCAAGACGGGCGAAACCGGCAACGGCCCTGTCATGTTCACGCAGGACAGAAACCTGTTGGTTGTGCCGGCGAACTCACCGCTAAGGTCCCATCTTGCCATTCAGACGGTAGAAAGCAGCGGCGCCAAGCAGACGATCGACTTGCCGGCTTCGGTGGAAGCCGATCCTCATCGCGTGGTCAACATCCTGGCACCGCTGACGGGGCGTGTCGCCGCCCTCAACGTCCAAATCGGCGATCACGTCAAACGTGGGCAGGTCATGGCTGTCATTGCTTCCGGTGACATGGCTCAGGCCATATTCGATGACGATAAAGCGCGAGACGCATTGGCACTCGCCAAAAAGGCATTGGACCGGGCGCGTGGCGTCCATACAGCAGGCGGTGCCGCCGACAAGGACCTGGAGACGGCGCAAAGCACATACAACCAGGCGGATGCCGAGCAGGTACGCGCGCATAACAGGCTGCTGGCGCTCAACGGGACCGAGGCGGCCCAGGCGAAACAGCTCATGCTTACTGCGCCGCAGAGCGGAGTGATCACAGCACTTTCGATCGCGCCGGGAACGCAAGTGGGCGATCCCACGGCAACTTTGATGACAGTAACCAACGTAGACCAGGTGTTCGTCACCGCCAATGTCGCCGAGGGCGATGTTGGGGACGCTGCCGTCGGAAGCGATGCGGCGATCACGCTGACTGCTTATCCGGGCCGGATATTCCATGGCCGGGTTTCTACGGTGAACGCAGTGCTTGAACCCGACACCAGGCGGCAAAAGGTTCGGATCGCGCTTGCAAATCCCGACGGGACGCTCTTGCCCAACATGTATGCGACGGTGCATTTGGCCGGCACACCTGCGGGCGGGGTCTGGGTACCGCAATCCGCGCTGCTGATGAACAACGATACCATCTCGGTGCTGCGGGAAGTACGTCCCTGGGTGTTTCAACGCCGCATCGTGCGTATCAGCGATGAAACCGATGCGACCGCGCATGTCTTGAGCGGTCTGCAAGCCGGAGACCGGGTTGTGGTGCGGGGCGGGGTCCTGCTGAATGATTGACCGCTTTCTGGAATTCTGTTTCGAACACCGCCGCATCGTGATGGCGCTGGCGGTTTTGCTTGCAATCCTGGGCGCCTATTCTTGGACCAAGATCGCGATCGAAGCCTATCCAGAACTGGCACCCGTCACGGTGCAAGTCACTACCCAACTTCCCGGTCTCGCGGCGGAGGAGATCGAGCAGCAGGTCACCATTCCCCTGGAACGGGGCTTGGGCAACACGCCTGGCCTGGTGTCCATGCGTTCCAGCAGCACATTCGGCCTGTCGCTGATCACGCTGATCTTCCGTGACGGCGCCGAGGATTATTGGGAACGCCAGCGTGTCAACGAACATATCGCGCAAGTGACCTTGCCGGCCGGCGTGACGCCCGGGCTTGATCCTGTGTCGGGCCCGTCGGGAGAGATCTATCGCTATACCCTGGAATCCGAAACCAAAAATCTCATGCAATTGTCCGAGATTCAGCGCTGGATCGTGATCCCGGCCCTCAATCTGGTTCAGGGCGTTGCAAGTGTGGACAATTTCGGGGGCTTCACCAAGGAATTCGCGCTCGAACTCAACCCCAGCCAGCTCACCCGATACGGGGTCGCGGTCAACGATATCGTCAACGCCATCAACAACAACACCGCCGTTGCCGCCGGCGGACGGGCCACGCGTGGCGAGCAGTCCTATGTGATCCGCGGCGTCGGCCGGGTTCTCACTCTTGCCGATGTCGGCGGCATCATGGTGACCCAGCATAATGGCGTTCCGGTTTTCGTGCGCGATCTGGGCAGCATGAGGATTGGCCATCAGGTCCGGGAAGGAATTTTGGGCAAGGACAACAATCCCGATTCCATCTCGGGCATTGTAGATCTGCTCAAATACGAAAACCCCTCCCAGGTCCTGGCGCGGGTTCATGCCAGGGTCAGCGAGCTCAACGAGCGGCTTGCCCCGCAAGGCGTGAAGATCGTTCCCTACATCGACCGCGACAACCTGGTCAGAGCGACCGTGAACAATGTGGGCCGCACCATCGTCGAAGGTGTGGGGCTGGTCTGCATCATTCTGTTCCTGTTCCTGGGCAGCGCATGGGTGGCATTGATCGTCGCCATGACCATTCCGCTGGCACTGGCGACTGTTTTCACTCTGATGAGCATGTCCGGCATGCCGGCCAATTTGTTCTCGTTGGGCGCCATCGATTTCGGCGTCATCGTCGATGGCGCGATCGTGGTTGCCGAAGCTCTGTTGCGCCTCAGAGAGCGCCTGCCCAACGACCGGTTGGAGGAAGACTTGGTTGTCAGCACCGCGACCCAGGTGGCCAGGCCGATCTTTTTCGCAACGCTGATCATCATTACGGCGTACTTCCCCTTATTCGCCTTTGAGAATGCGGAAGGCAAGCTATTCCGCCCGATGGCCTACACGGTCTCGTTCGCCTTGCTCGGCGCGCTGCTTTACGCAATGACCCTGGCGCCTGCTTTGTCCTATATCGCGCTGAAAGAACCCATTGCGGTTCGTCCACTCGCATTCATTGAGCGCTTGCGCGCGGGTTACCGTGACTCGCTGGCGAGGTTGCTGTCCAATCTACCGATAGCCTACATGGCGGGAGCAGTGGCGCTCGCTTCCGTTTTGGTGTTGGGAGCGACGGTGGGTCGCGAGTTCCTTCCAGATCTCGATGAAGGCGCGCTCTGGTTGCAAGTGCAGATGCCTACCGGACTTTCGTTGGACAAAGCCAGTGAGATGGCGAGCGAGCTGCGGCGAGTGGCCAGATCGTTCCCGGAGGTCTCGTATATCGTCACACAGACCGGCCGCAATGATACCGGCACCGATCCCTGGACCCCTTCGCACACCGAATCCGCCGTGGGCCTCACGCCCTATGACACCTGGCCAGGTGGTGAATCCAAAGCGCAATTCGTTCAGAAGCTCAGTGACCGCCTGGCCCAGATTCCCGGCATTCAGGTCGGCATCAGCCAGCCCATCGTGGACGGTGTGAATGACATGGTGGGCGGCGCACACAGCCCTCTTGTTCTGCGCATCTATGGCAATGACTTCAGGGAGCTGCGCCGGATCGGAAGCGAGATCGTCGATGTCCTGCGGCAAACGCCGGGAACGGGCGAAGCCTCGATCTTCCAGGAGCCTCCCATTCCCCAGATCGTCATCGACGCAAACCGGGCAGCGGCGGCCCGTTATGGCATCAATGTCGCAGACATCATGAATCTTGTGCAGAATGCGATGGGAAGTGCGCCGATCACGCAACTTTACTATGCAGACCAGGTGCACAACATCACCATCCATCTGCCCGCCGATGTGGTTTCCACCCCGCAAAAATTCGGTGCGTTGGTGCTCACGTCGGCCAATGGTGCGCAAGTTCCGCTGAGCCTCGTAGCCCATATCGGGCTTCAGTCTGGTGAAAGCACGATTGCCCACGAGCTGGGCCGCCGCCAAATCACAATCCGCATCGACAACCGTGGCCGCGCGCTTTCGCAATATCTGGCCGACGCGCAGAAGCGCATCGATGCCCAGGTTCGTTTCGACCGTGGCCGCTATCAGCTGGAGTGGGCCGGTCAGTTCGAGAACGAGCAGCGTGCCCAGGCCAGACTTGCGGTGGTCATGGTGTTGGTCCTGTTGGTGATGGGCGTCCTTCTTTTCTTCCAATTCGGCAAATTGCACCACGCCGCGCTGATTTTGGGCGTCGTGCCGCTGGCGGCGCTGGGTGGGCTGATCGCGCTTCATATCCGTGGCGAGACGCTGAATATTGCAACCGCCGTCGGTTTCATCGCGCTGTTCGGCGTGGCGGTTCAAAACGGCATTATCATGATCGCCAATATCCGCCGCGTGCGCGATCGCTATCCCAGCTTGAGCGATGCCGTCATCGCCGGTGCGGCCGAACGCTTCCGGCCGGTGTTGTTGACGGCGACGGTTGCTTCGGTGGGCATGCTGCCCGCAGCGCTGGCAACCGGGGTTGGCACGGACGTCCAGCGGGGCTTGGCAACCGTGGTGGTGGGCGGTCTGGCCATTGCGACGCTACTGACACTGTTCGTGTTGCCGGCATTTTATTTCGCGATCGAGCGATACTTTGAGGCGCGCGGCGAGAGCGAGGCGGAGGAGCACAGCCACGAATGAGAAAATCTATCGTCATGTTTGGTCTTGTTCCGCTGCTCGCTGCATGCGCGGTTGGGCCGGACTATAAACGCCCACCATTGCCCGCATCCGCCGGCTATGGCGGCGAGGCCGTCTCGCCCCCGGGGGGCGCGGGCACTGAGCTGATGTCAGGCGCTGATATACCGGCGCAATGGTGGGAAGTGTTTCATTCCGCTGCGCTGGATGACCTGGTAGCGCAGGCGCTCAAAAACAATCCTACCATCGATGCCGCGGACGCCGCGCTTCGCGCGGCGCGGGAAGAGGTGAGAGCGGAGCAGGGTGCCTTCTACCCCAGCCTGACGGGGAGCATCCAGCCGAGCCGTGTCAAGAACGCCGAGACCTTGGCCAGTCCGACGCTATCAGGTGAGCAACTCTATAATCTGACCACGACGACCCTCAGCATCTCCTACTCCCCGGACCTGTTTGGCGGCACGCGAAGGACCGTCGAGTCGCTGGTGGCGCAGGAAGACCAGCAACAATTCACCTTGGAGGCGGCGCGGCTGACCCTGGCTTCCAACGTCGTGCTGGCGGCCATTCAGGACGCTCTGCTGCGGGAGCAAATCGAGCAGACGCATGCCATTATCCGCGATCAGCAGCAGACTTATGCAACATTCGAGCAGCAGGCCAAGCTGGGCCAGACCTCCCAAGTCGACCTGGCGGCGCAAGCCGCACTCCTGGCGCAGAGCGAGGCAACTCTGCCCGTCCTGGAAAAGCAATTCCGTATCAATCGCGATCTGTTGACCGCCCTGATCGGACGCACGCCCGCCGAGCCGGTCACCGTCCAGTTCGATTTTCAATCCCTGAGCCTGCCTACTCAATTGCCCCTGAGCCTGCCCGCCCAATTGGTCGAACACAGGCCCGACGTGCGCATCGCGGAGGAACAACTTCATTCTGCCAGCGCCCAGATCGGGATCGCGGTTGCGGCCAGGCTGCCCAATATCGATATCGGGATCACAGGCGGAAGCGCCGCGCTGGGCTTGGTACCAGCTTTCGACAGCACCAACGAATTCTGGAGCCTGGCCGCGACTCTGACCCAGCCTATTTTCAATGGAAATACGCTTCTGCATCGTCAGCGCGCGGCCGAGGCGCTCTACGACCAGGCCGCCGCCCAATATCGCTTAACCCTGGTCGGTGCATTCCAGAATACAGCCGACACGCTGCATGCCATCTGGACCGACGGGGATGAACTGGTTGCCATGGAGAAGTCGGAAACCGCGGCGCGTACCAGCCTGGACATCGCCAACCGGCAATTGAATCTGGGCGACGTCAGCCGGCTTGTGGTTCTCACCGCCGAAGAAACCGAGGCCCAAGCGCGGTTGGCGCTCATTCAGGCACGTGCCAATCGCTACAGCGATGCCGTGGCCTTATTCCAGGCCCTGGGTGGCGGCTGGTGGAATCGCGAAACTCACGTGGCGGCAGATGCCGAAGGAGCACGTCAGTAAGATCATCGAGTAGCGTTCAATTTGCGATGATAGGCTGAAAACTGGGAGCGGATAATCAAATGGGGGAAAAGAATGGTGGAACGGTTTACCACTGCGCCAATTGAGGTTTACGGAGACCCGGACGTCTATGCCCGTGAACGTGAGCGCATTTTTGCGAGAAGCTGGCAGTTTCTAGGGCTGAAGGCGGATCTGCCGCGCGCCGGCGATTACCTCGCCGACGTGTTGGCGGGATATCCCGTTGTGGTCGTGCGCGATGAAAAAGGTAAGCTCAGGGGCTATCACAATGTCTGCCGCCATCGGGCGGGTCCGCTGGTGGGAGACACAAAAGGCCATTGTGATCACGAATTCGTCTGCCAATATCACGACTGGACCTATTCCTTCGACGGCCATTTGAAGAACGCCACGGGTTTCGATCCAGCCGACGGTCTGAATCTGCAAGCGCTCAACCTGTTCCCGATCAAAGTGGAAACATGGCGGGATTTTGTTTTTGTAAACCTCGATGCCGGTTCGAGTTCTTTGGCCGAGCTGCTTCGGCCGCTTGATGAAAAGCTGGGGCATCAACAACCGCACCGCTCGGCCCGGGTGCGTGACCGCCATTCCATCGCCTGCAACTGGAAGGTGTACACCGAGAATTATCTGGATGGATATCACCGCCAAGGTGTCCATCCGGCGCTGGCTAGCGAGGAGGGCGCCCGCCGCATCAATATCCACATGGAGGGCAATGTCGCTTTATGCGAGGCACCCAAAAGATCAGGCGGTGGCGGCGGTGTCTGGGCCTGGGTATGGCCGAACCTCGGCATTAGAGTCTATCGCGGCGTCCTGCTTATCGAACATATACGTCCCGAGGGACCCGGCCGGACACTGATCGATCACGTCTTCCTTCATGAGCCCGAAGATCCGGGCGTCGATGCCGCCATTTCACATTCCGAACAGATTACCGAGGAAGACTCCTGGATATGCGAGCGCGTGCAACAGAATTTGGACGCGGGCATTTACCGGCAAGGCGTGCTCTCTCCCTCCCATGAGGACGCAGTGGCGTGGTTTCAGGGCCATGCAGCTCAGGCGGCTGCGAAGGAGCAATCATGAGCGAATCTGGCAACATGCGCGCGCGCTCGCGCTTTTTCACACGCGCGGCCAAGATCATGTGCGCGCTGGCCGTTTGGTCGTTCGCCAGTGCCGCAGCACCGCCGGGCACGCTTCGCCCGATCAACCATGTTTTTGTCATTGTTCTCGAAAATCAGGATTATTCTTCGATTTATTCTCCCGGTACGCGAGCGCCCTATCTTGGGCTGGAGCTTCCCAAGATCGGCGTATTGCTGACGAACTATTACGCTATCGGGCATAACAGCCTGGACAATTACGTTGCCATGATCAGCGGCCAACCACCGGCGCCGCAAACCAGCGAGGACTGCAGCACATTCACTGAGTTCGTAAAATCGGGCCCCGATACGTCGCTGGGCACCGCAGTGGGCGATGGCTGCGTCTATCCGGCTGGCGTAATGACGCTGGCCAACCAACTGGAACAACACGGGCTCACTTGGCGCGGTTACATGGAGGACATGGGCAACGATCCTGCGCGCGAAGCGTCAACTTGCGCGCACCCGGCAATTGGCGGGCCGGGCGTACCGAAGGCGACACGAACCGACGCTTACGCCTATCGTCACAATCCATTCATCTACTTTCATGGGATCATCGACAATCAGGCCAATTGCGATGCCAATGTCGTCAATTTCGACGGTCTGGCGAACAATCTGGCAGACGAGCATGCGACGCCGAATTTCGTCTTCATCACCCCGAATGTCTGCAACGATGGGCACGATTCGCCGTGCAAGGATGGCCGGCCGGGCGGGCTCGTCTCCGCGGATCTCTGGTTGCAGACCTGGGTGCCGAAGATCGTTGCTTCGCCGGCGTTCCGCAAAGACGGGCTGCTGATCATCACCTTCGATGAGTCGGACGACGACGATTCAGCGTGTTGCCAGGAACCGCCGGGCTCTCAAGGCCAACCGCCGGGGGTGAACGGCCCAGGAGGCGGCAAGGTTGGCGCGATTTTGATTTCGCGATTTATCAAGCCCGGAACCACGAGCGATATCTCTATCAATCACTATGGTCTCTTGCGCGGCATCGAAGATGTCTTTGGGTTGCCGTATCTTGGTTATGCCGGCGCGCCCGACCTCGCGACATTTACGCCATTATTGGATGCCGGGTCATCGGTGCGTCCATGATCGTTGTGAAGGCACCCCGAACGTGACACCGCCCTGAACCCCCGGACCCGGCGCAATTGAAATCTGGCTTCACGTCGAAAATACCCTGGGGGGTACTTGCCATTATACCCCAGGCGGTATATCTGCCTTTCCCGGAAGGGCCACCAAGCCCAACTCGCGATGGGACTGCTTGAAGCATTCCCGTGGTTTCAAATTCCAGGGAGTCCGATGAACCCTCGACCTAGCTGCAAAGCCGACGACTGCGACAGTAGGCGCTCTGCCCCTTCTGCCCGTTTGCCGGTCCGTGCTCGGGATGCGCTTGCGGTTGCATCGGCGTCGATCGCGTCGGTCTGAAATCGCGACCGCCTCCCGGGCTTGAGCCAACCGCTTAAGCACAGAAGGCAGTAATGACCTTCAATTTTCGTAACTGGCCCGCCAACCCCTTTGATTTTCATCCAGCGCCGCAACTCCGGCGCCGGCGTCCCCGTCTTGTCGCGAACTGGCATCGCGGGCCGGACGGAAAATTGGTCTGCCGGTGGCAGCGCGCGCCCGGTCCTTCATTGGATTGAGGCCGGATGCGCAGCCCCGGCGGCGCACGCCGATGCCGCCGCGGAAATGAATTTGATCAGGCGAGAGCTGTGTCCGCATTCGCCCGCGACATGAGCAAACCAAGGACCACGGCGACCAAAAGCAATGCCGGCACGTCGCCCATCAGATGGCCCGTTTGGCCAGGGCTGCGTATGGCCTCGTACGCCATCACCACCGCGTGAACGACGCTTGACCACACCGTGAACCAGATCAGCGATGCATTGGCTTGAGGGTCCCGGGCCGCGCGTATGAGAAAAGCGCCCAACGTCGCGTAAATTCCAACGATCATCAGAAAATAGTCGTTCCCTGCCGGACTGCCTTCGTGCCATGCCCAGCCCGCTGGCCAAACCATCGCCAGCGGATAAACGAGAAAGAATATGGCCCCGAACAGGATCAATGCGCCGGATAATAAACGATTGCTGTCAGACATCTCGCTTGCCCCCTTCGCTAGGCCGCCTGATGACTTGACGTCACGGTTCAAAGCCGGAGCCATCAGAAACGGCATGCTCCAAACACCGAAGCGATTCTCGCGCATAATTTGCAACAGTCAATCGGCGCAAGCATTCGCGCTTGCGAGCGTTTCAGGCGCGGCTTCATTCCTGCGGCCGCGCGTGCGAAGTTTTGCTTGCCTGGTCAAAGTCTTATCCTTCTCGACAAGATCATGACCCGCGAAACTTATTCATCTGTTGATCGCCGGCGTCGCCTCCAACATCGGTGGCTCCTTCGCCCACACTTGGCCGCGCCGCGCGCGCTGGTAGCCATAATCGAATAGGGCACGCATATAGCCCTGGTCGAAGGGTGCGGGCAGCTTCTCAGTGAAATCGGACCCGATATACGCCAGGTTGAACTCGACACCGTCTTGCCGGGTGGTGTTGTAAAGCCGCAGAACGTCGTTGAAACCGCTGGCGGCGATCATGGAAGAGATGGCTCGCTCGGCGATCCCAAGGGTGCTTCGCTGTGTGGCCGCCCATTGCGGATCGAGCCGGGAGTTGCGAATGACAAATGCCCGCGCCGGTACTACGCGCTCGCCTTTCTCCATGCGCTCGCGCCTTTGCTGCGTTACCGCGGGCGGGTAGAGGACGGCTTGAGCGAACGCTCCGCCATCCACATGCAATTCTTGGTACGCGACGCCATCCAACGATACATCGAACAGGGTCGGAGGAAATGCGCCGGGGACCGCCGCGGAAGCGAGCAGAATGCGCCGGATCGTGTCCAGCGCCCGCGGATGCCCGCTCTTGGCGATAGCGCCGATGTTCCAAAACACCGGTTGCTGGGCATCAAGATCCGAAGTCGCAATAATCAGCAGGCGTCCCTCATCGTGACCTTTTGCGATCGCGGCAAGCATCGCGTCGTTCAGATATGTCGAGATCGTCTTGAACAGCGGGGCATTGTCCGCCAACGCGTCGTTCAAGAGTGCGGCGGTGAAGAACCGCTTCTCGAGCACGTGGGATGCGTCCATGTCGGTATAGACGGTGCGAAGCTGGGGGTCATAGCTGGAACCGAGATAGGCAAAGGGTGCGGTCAGCGCGCCGGTGCTTACGCCCGTAACCAGTTCGAAGGCGGGGCGGTTGCCATAGTCCGACCAGCCGCACAACAGCCCCGCGCCGAAGGCACCGTCTTCGCCGCCGCCTGATACGGCCAGTAACTGGGCCTCGGGCAGCGCATCGGCGGGCAAGCCCTCGGCGCGCCGCTGCCGCTCCAGCGCGGCCAAGAACTCCACTTCCAGCGCACCCGCGGCGGACAATGGGAAGAAACGCTCGTTCGGAATCCCCAGCACGCTGGCCTGGGTCGTGCGATCCAGCGGCACTGGCGTTCCACGCGTAACCGCGCATCCGGTGAGCGCGGCTGCGAGACCAGTCGCAGCGCCAGCATGCAGGAACGCACGCCGGCTCAGTTGGCCAACTCGAGCAAATGAATTTTCGCCATCGTGAGCGAGCTGCCGGACAACTTTCGCATTGCTCGAACCGGCGGCAGCTTTGTGGTCAGGCGCGGACACGGCGGCCCCAAGAAACGACCCTGCAGCAAAGGTAGTAGCGCACAGGGACTTTTGCCGTTGGACCTAGGTCCAATGCTTCTGGTGGGGAGGGGCGCCTTCGAGGACTTTCGTTGGCGGGCAGTTACAGCTTAATGTCGTGCCTCAGGTGCCAAGGGTTTCGGGGGATTCGCAATGGTTACCTTACTTCGTGCGCCGCAATGCGTGGTTCGCACGCCGGTCGCGGACAGCCGGCGTTGGAATAAATTCGAGCCGCGGAGCGACGACATTATCATCGCGACTTTCGCCAAGTGCGGGACGACCTGGACCCAGAGGATTGTCGACCTGCTGGTTTTCCAGTCTCCCGATGTGAGGCCGTTCGGCGAAATCTCGCCATGGCTTGACTCCACGATTTTCAATCCCGTCGAGGATGATCTGGCGACCCTGAAGGCGCAGACCCACCGCCGCTACATCAAGTCCCACCTTCCATTTGACGCGCTGCCTGTTTGGGACACGGTGAAATACATCCATGTCGGCCGCGACGGCCGTGACGCCCGGCTCTCCTGGCAGAACCACGAAAAGGGGTTCAAGCCGGAATTCAACGCACAAGTCGGTGCGCAAGCGATGGCATTGGCCGCGGAGCATGGCGACAAACCGGCCGGTCCTCCGCCGCGCCCGCCGGATGACCCCCGCGAATATCTCATCCGTTGGTTCGACGAGCTCGAGAGTCAACTGGATGCGCCGGACACGCCAGGCTCGACACGTTTTGGCCTCCAATACTTCAACTTCGAGGCGACTTACTGGCGGGAGCGGAACCGGCCCAATCTGCTTTTCGTCCACTACAATGATTTGAAGGAGGATTTGGCTGGCGAGATGCAGCGGATCGCGGATTATCTCGACATCGCGGTGCCCGAAACCTTGATGCCGACGCTGGTTGAAGCGGCCCGCTTCGAGACGATGAAGAAAGATGGCGACGCGCTTTTCCCCAAGCTGCAAATGGTGTTTGACCGTGGCGCGGACAGGTTCTTGAACAAGGGTCGAAGCGGACGCTGGCGCGAATACCTGAATGCCGATGACATTGCCCGTTACGAGGCAATCGCGCGCCGCGCGTGCACGCCTGGGCTTGCTTGCTGGCTGGAAGGCGGGCGCCGGCGCGCCGGCGATGCGAAATTGTCGCGCGATTGATTTGACTTTCATTGCGGTTTCAGGGGCGGGGAAATGACCGATCGGGCGGCGCCTACAACCTATCTCGCCACCATCGCATTCTGCGTCGCGACGGCGATGTGCGAGGGGTTCGATATCCAGGCGGCGGGGCTCGCCGCCAGCGGGATCAGGCACGCGCTTGCACCGACGCCGGGGCAGATGGGCCTCTTCTTCGCCGCGGCGAATTTCGGACTGACGCTGGGCGCGCTGGCCGGCGGGCGGCTCGCGGACCGCATCGGACGCAAGCCGGTGCTGACGGTCTCCGTGCTGGCCTTCGCGATTTGCTCGCTCCTGACTGCCGGCGCCGGAGACATCACGACGCTTACGTTCGCGCGGCTCGCCACCGGCCTGAACCTTGGCGGCGCCCTGCCCAATCTGATGGCGCTTGCCGCCGACGTCAGCGGACCGCGTTCGCGTAACGCCTCGATCGGCGTGGCCTATGTCGGGATGCCTCTCGGCGGTGGAATTGCGAGCCTGCTCGCGCTCGGTCTTCCTGCCTCCTCCTGGCGGATGTTCTTCGTGATCGGCGGTGTCGCGCCCCTGATTTTGGGCGCCTTGATCGCGCTTCTCCTGAAGCCGCCCGCGAGCGGGAGTTCGATTCATCGCCAGCCCGGGCCAGTCTCCGATCTCTTCGCCGGCGGGCGCATGGCGCGCACACTCGTCATTTGGGTCGCGTCGCTGGCGGCGGCCTTGATCCTTCACCTCATCCTGAATTGGATGCCTCTGTTGCTTCAGGACAAAGGCGTCGGCAGATCGGTAGCCGCGGCAGCCCAGGTCGGATTCAACCTCGTCGGCGCCGGCGGCGCTCTATTGACCGGCATCAGTCTCGACAAAGGCTGGCGCGCGATCGGTGTCGTTGGGGCACTGGTCGCCGTTCCGCTCGCCGTCCTGGCCCTCGCTCAGGGACCTTCGGCGCCTGCGCTCGTGATCATCGCCGCCGGGCTCCTCGGTGCGGGGATCCTGGCTCAAACCGTCATCATCTACGGCGTCGCGGCCGACTGCTATCCGGAGACGATCCGGGGCACCGGCATGGGAACGGCCGCGGGCTCGAGCCGCCTGGGCTCTCTTGCCGGTCCCTCGATCGCCGCGATCCTTGTCTCCGCAGGCCGCACGCCCACCGAAGTCCTGACGAGTCTGCTGCCGGTGGCGCTGATTGCCGCCATCTGCCTCGTCTGGTTGATCTGGCGGCCCAGAGCCGCGCCGGTCGCAACCGAGCCCGCTTAAGTTTCGACTTTATCGGGACCGGCGGCGGTTACCGCTGATGTCCATGATGCTGGTTCAGGCAGAACGCGCCGTCTTGCCGGTTGGCCAATTGGCCCTGCGGCGCGGGCACGGACATGTCAGCCGTGAAAGAGCCCGCCGGCGCCGCGGAGTCTTCCTCGCTCGCGCTCGCCGGAATGGCGGCAGCGAACGCGACCAGCAAACTCAATGAAGAAATACGAACGATATTTTTCAGCATGAAAATCTCCCGATCCACCGATTGTCCGCGTGATTGCGAACGGGATGAATTTAGGCGCGCGTGGCGGAAAACCGAGTCAAGTGTTCGCAAGCGTTGCGTAAGGAACGGCAAAAACTTTGTCGCCAGAATGTAAAGACCGCGTGGCGGCGCAACGGCGCGGGGCTTTTGTTCCAGCCTAGCGTCTGGATCGCTCCGGCACCGTCTTATGCAGGAAATACATCAGCACCAAAGCCACCAGCGACACCGCCATCACGATATAGCCCAGCCAATTGAAATGCTTGAGTGGGCCGCCCGGCTGCTGGACGATCACCGCGCCCGCAATGGCCGCCGAGATGCCGCCCGAGAATTGCTGCAGCGAGGCGTTGATGGCGTTGAAGGCGCCCCGTTTGGTGACATCGGGAACTGCCGAAAGCAGGGCCTGGGCCGGGACCATGCGGGAGAAGATGCCCAGGAACAGCAGGACATTTACGGCGATCACGGTGGCAAGCGAGCTTCGCCCCAGATTGGTCCAGATCGCCACCATGACGATGGCAAGCACGCTGCCGAAGCAATAAGTGTTGAACTTGCCGAAACTGTCGCTGGCTTTGCCCATAACCGGTCCCATGAAGACGGTGAAAAGCCCGGTCACCAGATAGATGGTGGGCAGTGTGGTGAGGGGAAGACCAACATTGTTGACGATGAAGGCGGTGCCGAACGGCATCAGCATGAAGCCGCCCGTGGCCATCAGCAGGACAAGGCAGAAGGCGAGCCGGTAACGGGGCTCGGCAATGGTGTGGAGCAAATGCATCAGGGGGCTCCGCTCCTGCTTGAGCGCCAGATGGGCAGAGACGGGCTTCATGCGCATCACGATCAACAGCCCCACCGGAACGGCCAGAGCGATGACGGCGAAAAACGGCGCGTGCCAGTCCCAGCGATTGGCGAAATAAAGCGCCGCGGGCAATCCCAGTATCTGGCTGGCGGCAAACGCCGTCTGGATAAAGCCCATCACCCGGCCGCGCATCTCGAGCGGGAAGAGATCGGTGGCGATGGCAAGCACCACCGACCCGATCACGCCGCCGAAAAAACCGGTGACGACCCGCGCGAACAGCAGCATGGGATAGCTGTTGGCCAGGCCGCACAGCAGCGTGCCAAGGATGAAGCCCGCATAAAAGAACAGCAGGAACCGCTTGCGGTCGAAGCGGTCCGCAAAACCGGCCGCCAGGATGCTCGAGGTGGCCGCGCTGAAGGCATAGGACGAGACCGCGAAGCCGAATTGCTGCGGAGTGATGTGCAGCGTCGGCATCACGATCGCGCCCAGCGGCGAGACGATCATGAAGTCCAGGATGATGGTGAATTGCAGGAATGCCAGGATGGCGACGACGAAGATCTGATAGCGGGAAAATGCCGCGCGGGCAGGGTGTGTCTTTGTCGCCGCCGTGTCCATGTTCGCCGTCTCGTTTCGCCGTTACGTGGAGAGCACAAAAGCCGAGGCGGAGAATGAGAAAGCCGCCGCACTATCCTGCCGAGCTATGGGGTCGCCTTCGAATCGATGCCTTGCGAAATGCATTCCGCCAATTGCACTGTTTTTCCCGGGAAGTGCAAGGCTTATGCGCTCTCAAGCGGCAAAACCGTGGATGCGTGAAAGAAAGCCGTCATGCGTCCGCTCGCGCGCCGGGCGCACGGTTCAAGCCTACATCCGCATGTTCATCAGGTGCCCGGTTTCCATCTCTTGAATGTGCGCGCTCGCCCGCTGCCACGCCTCGGGCCCGATCGCGATATTGCTCCGGAACGGAAATTGCAGCTCGAACAGCAGCACCAGGATCGAGACGATCAGGATGGCCACCGTCGCGGTCATCGTCAGTTGGGTGCGTGGATTGCGCAGGCAGAACAGCCAGCAGAAGCAGATCACGCACGACGCGCCGATCAAAAGCACCAGCCATTCGAACCACGACACTCCGCTCTCGTTCATCGCGATCCGGCGCTGGCGCCCGTCATGCAGCACATTAAGTTGTTGCAGGGTGGCGACCTGGGCATTGGCCTCGCCGCTGTTTGCCGGCACGAATCCGCCAACGGCGTCCATCGCGTCCATGCTGATGATCGCGGGGATTTCGTTGAATTGGCCCCTGCGCATGCCTGACCATTCCTGCTTGATCATGAAATCGGCATATTGGACCATGTCTGCGCGCACCCGCCGGCGCACCGCGTCGGGCAGGCCGATCGCGGTGTGCCATGCGTCGATATCGGCGTCGGATTCGGCGACCACGATGTCGCGCGCCTCGGTAAAATGCTGCCACGCCACGACGGTGAGAAAGCCCAATATCACTGCATAGATCGTTCCCGAAACGACGATCAGAATGCCGCCGACCTCGTTGTGGTCGAGAAGCTCCCTGTGGCTGAATTTCCGGTGAACAAAGATCTGACCGACACCGACGGCCGCGATCGCGAGGGCCAGCGCGACGAGAAGCAGAAGACCCGCCGGGATGCTATAGACGAGGTTCAACGGGGCCATCCTCCCCAAGCAAGCGCGGATAACCAAACACTAAGCTCGTCACCGCAAGGCGGCAAGGACGGGCTCGCCGGAGAGTCACGCGGGCGCGTCTCCCGCGTTGAACAATGTGTGTTTATTTTCGTTCAACGCCGTTTGCGGGAGCCAAGTCTTTAAGGCTCGAAAGCCTGCCGGGGACGCCTATTGCCCTTTGGTCCAATTCTCGCGGGATGCCACACGGAATACTTACACTTTTCCCGCGCGTTAGGCGATGAAGAGAATGACACGGCAATCGAAACTCCTCACGATGACTGCGCCCAGGCGCGCGGCATTTGCGGCCTTGGTCTGTTTGGCCGCGGCGCTGCCGTCGGCGAGCAAAGCCCAGAGTGTTCCTGTTTTCGAGATTACCCCCCAAACCAGTGCATTGACATTTTTCGTAAATTCATCGGTGGCAGTCGAGGGAAAGTTCGACAAGTGGAATGCCACCCTGGTCTTCACATCGACGGATCCGACGAGCGGCGTTCTGGACATCCAGATACAGGCGGCAAGCGTCGACACGGGAAGCGGGCTCAAGGACGGCAAACTGAAGGGTAGCGATTTTTTTGATGTCAAGAATAATCCGCTGATCAAGTTTCACTCGACGAAAGTCGTGCAAACAGGACCGAACACCTTCGAGGTCGATGGTGATTTCACGATCCGGGGCGTGACGAAGCAAGAAAAATTGTCACTGGCTGCTTCGGGCATCGGGACCGGGATCGGCGGGATAACGGGCAAGATGTCGTTCAATCGCAAGGACTATGGCGTGAACGGGAGTATTCCCTTCCTCCGGATAGCCGATGAGGTCGATGTAACTGTCGATCTCAAGGGCAAGCGCGTGAGCGGGCCGCCGCTCGTGGTCAAGAACTAGTTCCGCCATCGTCGTCTTACCGTGAGGCGTAGTTCTAGCCGGCGACGATGTCGTAGGAGAGACCGACCATTCCCGTGTTGCGATAGATTCTGTGCTCTTTCAATCTTAGCCGGGCGCGGCCGGCGGGTGCGGGCAAGAGTTGTGTCCCCCCACCCAACAGGATCGGGATCACATTGACGCTCACTTCATCCACCATACCGGCAGCCAGCAGACTGCGGAACAAGTCACCGCCGCCGAACAGCGCGATGTCTTTACCGTCCGCGGCAAGCAAGGCGGCAACAGTTCGTTCCGCATTGTCGCTGAGTATCGCGTGCGGGCAATCATCCGGCCGAAGGGTGCGCGAAAAAACGATGTTCTGAACCCCCGGCGTGGGGCGCGCGTCGCTCGTCCGGCGCATCACCTCGAACGTCTTGCGGCCGATCAGGAACGTGTCGAACCGGCGTGCCAGCGCCGCGAAATCGATTTCGGGATCGGCGACGATCCAATCATATTCGCCATTCGGTCCGGCGATATAGCCATCGAGGCTCATCGCTCCGCCATAAACCACCTTTCGCATGGCGCCCTCCCGCGCAAGGCGATAGTGCCTTGTCATCAAGACTATACATTCCGGACGCCCAGACGGGCCCGCGCGAATTTTATTGCTTGCCGTGAAAATAAATTGCGGGCCTATCCGCTTTCGCCTGGAAGGCAACGAGGCTAGAATGGCATCTCAGCACGATTGTCCTATCCATGCTTGCCTGATTGGTATCTACGCCTTTGCGGTGGTGCCGGTGCACCTCTCCCAGGCTTTGCGTACGCCCAAGACCATCGATGGAGAAGCACATGTGCGGATGCAAGATTGACAGACGAGAACTGGCAAAGCTGCTGGCAGGCGCCACGGGTGCCGTCCTGATGCCGGGCATGGCGCGTGCCTCAACGGTCACGGCTCTTTCCGTGACCTGCATCGACTACCGGCTGGTCGATGACGCGGTCAGGTTTTTTGACGGCATGCATCTGACGAATGACTATGACCAGGTGTCCCTGGCGGGCGCCTCGCTGGCCGCGGTGTCGGACAAATTCCCATCATCCAATGCCGCCTTCTGGGATCACGTCAACATCGCCAAGCAACTGCACAGCATCAAGGAAGTCATCGTGGTGGATCACCGCGATTGCGGCGCCTACAAGGTGGCGTTCGGCGACGCCTATAAAGGCAAAGGCGCGGCCGAGACTGCGCAGCACAAAGAAGTAATGGAACAGGTCAAGGCCAAGCTGGCTCAGACCCATCCCGACCTGACCGCGCAATTCTATCTTATGGCGCTTGACGGCAAGGCCGAACGGGTCCTGTAGCCGGCACGGGCTAAGTGCCGGAATGTGACCGGTAAGCGGGAAAGCAAGAGAGCCGGCGGGGGGAAATCCACCGGCTCTCTCGGTATTTGTCCACGCTAAATGCGATGCGCGGACAGTTTGTTGCGGCTACGCGGTCTTTGCCTTGCGGCGGCGCACTGCAAAGGCGCCGGCGAGACCCGCACCGAACAAGGTTAGCGTGATCGGTTCAGGAACGCGCCGCGGAGGTGGATTATTAGGGCCGTCGGCGATCGCAAGGCCGGTGATTCCGGGGGTGCCGCTGCAGCGGGTTCCGGAGAAACCGTCGCAAATGTCCGTTGCGAAAAAGTTGCCCTTGGTGTTGGCGATGAAGTCACTGATCGTCACGCCCGTAACAGTAAAGTCGAGGGGACCCGGCAGTACGCCACTGCCGCCATGTCCGCAGCCGAGGCAGCTGATGGCGAAGCTAAAGTCACCGCCCCCGCCAGAGTGAATCGTGCCAGCAGACGCGGTAGTAGGAGTGCCAGACCCTCCAACCAGCTTGAAGTCTGTCGTGTTCAAGACAAAACCGGAATCGCTGCCCAACGTGATGCTGGATTTATCCAGGTTGAAGAGGAGTGCATCTCCCGCTCCCGTTTTGACGAAAGCGCAGCACGAAGAGTTTAGCGTCAGGTCCACGTCTACATTCAAGCCGTTCTGGGTCAGGGTAACCGTGCCGTACGGGCCCGGACCTGCCGTGCCCGTTCCCACATACTTGTTGATCGAAAAGGTCATCGGGGTGGCCGCCGCCGGCAGGGCGAAGCCTGCAGCCAGAATGCAAGCCAGCAACGCCAGCCTGATGGCATCGAAGCGGATGGTTAAAAGCGTCTTAAAATCCACAGGGCGCATATTCAGGACTCCGTCCAGGTAATCTCCGGATTATCGACGCAATGCCCGTGCCATACCTGACAAACGCGGCGATGGCGCGATATCGATGCTTAACGGAAAATCGGAGTGTAAACAGGGGCTTACATTTTGAATGCCGGAGGAGCTCAGGGGAGCGGAAAATCGAGTCCGATCCGCCGTTCCTATCCGCCAGTGTACCGTTCTCGCACAGCGAGACCGGTGCCTGGCGGGGAGGGCCGGTCCCGCATTCTAGAAAGGCTGCTCGCCCCGGTAATTTCCGGCTTCGGCATAGCGGCAGACCAGAATGTCTTCACGCGTGCCGGTCGCTTGCGCGCAGCCAACTTCCGTGGTGGCGCGCCAGACCACCTGGGTATAGTGGCCGACATCTTCCACCCTGCCGGTGACGCTGTTGTCGGGAAACACGCCCGGCCGGAAGAAGCGTTTCTCCCGGATCCATGCGTCCACTTTGGCTTCGGGCGAGTAATAGCCCTTGGTGCCGGCCCAGAGATTTTCGCCTTCCGGCGCAAGACGGTTTTCCGGAGCGTGCTCGAACCGGCCGGTCGCCGCCAGGTAATCGGCCCAGCGCTGGGCCATCTGGGCAAGTGCGGGGCTCCATGTGAGAGGCGTCAGGCCAAGACCCAGGCGCTCATGGTTATGCGCGGCGAGTATCCGCCGATCGAATGGCGGTAACGGCCCCTCGGTATTTGCTGCCGTCGCGCTGGTCGTGCCGGCCTCCGCCGGGCTGGCCGTGGCCGGCGCGTTTGTCGTGCGGGCGAGGCCGGGCGGATCTGGCGCGTCTGTGATGGCCGCAGGCTCAATCTTCCCTACGATGACCGGCGGGCTGGCCGGATTCGTGGCGCAGGACGTGACGATGCCCAGCGCGCACGCCAAAACCGGAAATCTCCAACCGACCGGCGTCATGGAGGAAGGGGCCCCTGTGTCTCGGCAGGAGTCGGCCCTTCCCCGGCTTTAGATCGCGTGAAGAGATCTGGTTAATGCATGTTGAATTTGAATAAGAGCCCAGTGTGCCGGGGCCCAGTGTGCCGGGGCCCAGTGTTCTGGGGCCCAGTGTTCTGGGGCTTTTTCAGCCTTGCGGCCGGGCCGGAATGATGACCACCGGATCGCCCTTGTTCGCTGCGCTGAAAAGCAGGCGGGCAAATTCCAATGGAACTCCGATGCAGCCATGGGTGGCCCAGCCTTCGCGCACGAAGCTGCCGTGAATGGCCACACCATCCTTGGTCAGGCGCAGCATGTAGGGCATCGGCGCGTCATAGGTGCGCGAATGATAGTCGGCATTCTTTTCCAGGATGGAGAAACTTCCCGTGGGAGTGGGTTTGCCGTCGGTACCGAAAAGTATGACTGACGAACCGATCTCATGACCGCCGCGAAAAACCGAGAGCAACTGGCGGCCCAGGTCGATACGCACCCACACGCTTCCAGGGGGAACATGCTCGTCGTTCCAGACAAAATCGCCGAAGTGCATTGGCTTGGCGATGTGGAGCATGCTGCGCACGATCTCCTCAGCCCCGCCGGGCAACAAGAGGTGCGGATACTGGTTCGGGGGATAGCAGATTCGAACCTCGGAATGTGGAGCGCAGAGAGGGGCCATCGCCGCTGCTTGCGGCTCTGCTGCATGGGCCCGAAACGCGGGGCCGGACATGGCGCCAGCCAGACATGCCATCGCTGCCAGCATCAGGGGTCGCGCGCGACGGTTCATGCTCGCCGTCGCTGGTTCCGTGCATACTGGTGCGCCGCACCGACGGCGAGAAGCCCAAGTAACGCCATCGTCCATG
>DATFSP010000083.1:0-8992 GCA_035262545.1 Rhizomicrobium sp.
CATAGGACGGCACGCGATATATGCGCATGAACACCGGCACCTGCACGTCGGGCCGCATCACCGTAATGCGTGTCTCGGCCAGGCGCGGAGGCTCGGCGAATTCAGCGCGCGGCTGAAGAGGGCGTGCTGCCACCTTGCCGTAGACCGATTGAGCCATCAGACGAATCTGATCGGGCGTTACGTCCCCGGCAATGATCAGCGTGGCGTTATTTGGCGCATAGTGGTGTTTGTAGAAATCCTGGGCCGAGAGTTTGTCGATATGCCGCACTTCCTCGGGCCAGCCCAGCACGGGGCGGCCATAAGGATGGGAAAGATGCAGCGCCGCTTCCATCTGCTCGCTGGTGAGGGCTTGGGGATTGTTCTCTACCCGCATGCGGCGCTCTTCCAGGACAACGTCGCGCTCGGTCGAGACATTGTTGTCGGAAAGATCGAGATTGGCGAGCCGGTCCGCTTCCAACTCCATCGCCAGCTTGAGGCGATCGGCCGCTATCTGTTCGTAGAAGGCGGTAAAATCGTGAGTGGTGAATGCATTCTCCTCGCCGCCATTTTTGGCGATGGTCTGAGCATAGAGATCGCCGGGCACCGTCTTGGTGCCGCGGAACATCATGTGTTCGAAGAAATGGGCGAGACCCGAGACGCCGGGCGGATCGTCCGCTCCGCCCACCTTGAACCATAGCATCTGCGTGACTACGGGCGCGCGGTGATCGGGGATGACGAGCACCTGCATGCCGTTGGTGAGGGAGAATTGAAAAGTCTTTGCTTCCTCTGTCATGGCGTCCGGGGCGGCGAGCGCCACGCGAGGGAGCGCCGTCAGTAGAAGCGCGGCGAGGAAGTTTCTAAAACCAGTCAAACCAGCCGCCGCTGCTCTTGTCGGTGGTGGCCGCGCCCTTGGACTGCGGCGCAGCCTTTGCTGGACTGCCCAGGATGCGATCGGTGAAACTGGGGTCTGCGCCCTGCATGTTCTTTTCGTCAGACTGCAGTTCGGCGCGGATGGTGGGATCGGCATTCTGCACCCCGGCATGGGCCAGGAGCATCTTCTCGGCCGGCGAATAATTGCCCTCCATCTGCTGAGCGACGGTGGCAGGATCCTCGGTGTTGAACATCGCCACCTCGGCCGATGCGGTGGGATCGGTCTGGTTGAGAGGCGCCGCGCCCGGTGACGGCGGACGCAGATTGAAGTCGGGGGGAATGATCAGGGGCGCCTTGGTGGAGACGGCAAACTCATCGGGCGATTGCTTGGTGATGCCAGCCTCATTGCGCAGCGTGTCGCAGGCGGATAGCGCCACCAAGCCGAGGCCAAAGGCACCCAGGCGCCGCAAAGTTTGGTACCGCATGGACTTCACTCCGATCGCTCAGCTTCCGCAGGCTTGAGCACTTCATAAATGATCGCCACCGCGCCGAAGGTGATGGCGATGTCGGCTATATTGAACACATACCAGTCATAGCCGAAGCCATAAAAGTGGAAAAAATCGGCCACCCGGCCATAGACCAGCCGGTCGATCAGGTTTCCCAGGGCGCCGCCGATCACCAGCCCTACCCCAACGGCCAAGGACAGGCTGGTCATGCCCCACAGCCAGTAGCCCAGTCCGGCCACCGCCGCCAGGGATACCAGGACAAGGGCGGCTGTGCCCCAGATGCTGGAAGCTGGAAACAGACCATATGAAATGCCCGGGTTCCACACCATGACCAGATTAAAAAACGGCAAGATCGGGATGCTCTGGCTCGGCGCCATATGCAGGAAATTCAGGCCATAGAGCAGGCCGAATTTCGAGCTTTGGTCGGCAATCAGCGCACCTGCAGCGGCAACCAGACCCCATTCCCGCGGCAAGGTCCTGCTCATGCCTCCACCTGCTCCAGTGTCGCATAGCAGCGGTCGCAGACAGCGGAGTGCTCCTTGTGGGTTCCCACTTCGGCCAGCACCCGCCAGCAGCGGGCGCATTTTTCGCCTTCCGCCAGCGTGGCGCCCACGCCCAGCCCCTTCACATCCGGGAGAGCGATGGCATCGACTGGAACGTCGCCCTCGACGATGTGGACCGCGGACGTGATCGCCACCTCTTCGAAGGGGATCGAACGCAGCATCACGGCATCGTCGGGATCGGAAACGAAAAGCGTAGGCGCGGCTTCGAGGCTGGACCCGATCCTCTTGGCCGCGCGCTCAAGCTCCAGTGCACCTGTCACCACACGGCGAAGTTCGCGAACGCGCTTCCATTTCTCGATTAAAGCGGGGTTATGCCAATTCGACGGCACATCGAAGAAAGTCTCCAAATGCACGCTTTCGCTTTCCGGGAACCGCGACAGCCAGGCTTCTTCCATTGTGAAGCAGAGGATCGGCGCGAACCAGGTGACCACGCGGCGGAACAATTCGTCCATCACGGTGCGCGTCGCGCGGCGGCGTTTGGCGCCGCGCGCGTCGCAATAGAGCACGTCCTTGCGAATGTCGAAATAAAAGGCTGACAGATCGTTGGTGAGGAAATTGAACAGGGTCGCAGTGACACGGTTGAAATCATAGGCGCGATAGCCGTCGCGCACTTGTGCGTCGAGTTCGGCCAACCGGGCCAGCATGAATTTTTCCAGCTCGGGCATCTCCTCGATGCCGATACGCTCGGAAGAGTCGAAGCCCGCCAGATTGGCCAAAAGGAATCGGATGGTGTTGCGCAGGCGGCGATAGGCCTCGACATTGGCCTTAAGGATATCCTGGCCGATCCGCAGATCCTCGGTGAAGTCCGACGACGCGGCCCATAGCCGCAAAATCTCCGCGCCATTCTTTTCCGAGATTACCTGCGGAGCCAACGTATTGCCCAAAGACTTGGACATTTTGCGGCCCTGGTCGTCCAAGACGAAGCCGTGGGTGAGCACGCCCTTGTAAGGCGCTTTGCCCCTGGTCCCCACCGATTCCAGCAGCGAGGATTGAAACCAACCCCGATGCTGATCCGAGCCTTCCAGATAGAGATCGGCTTGGGTTGTGCGCGGCCAATGGGGGTCGATGGGATTTTCCACCGTGAAGACATAGGTCGATCCGGAGTCGAACCAGACGTCGAGAATGTCTCTCACCTGTTCGTAATCAGCGGAATTGCGCCCCCTTCCCAGGAACCGTTCGGGCGGAGAGGTGAACCAGGCATCCGCTCCTTCCGCCTCGAAGGCTTCCTCGATGCGGCGGAACATAGCGGCATCGTTCAGCACCAGACCGGTTTTCTTCTCGACGAAGATCGCCAGTGGCACGCCCCAAGCGCGTTGGCGCGACAGGACCCAGTCGGGCCTGGTCTCGACCATGGAGCCGATGCGGTTGGCGCCGCGTGGCGGATACCATCTGATCCTGGCGATCGCCTCGAGCGCCAACGCGCGCAGCGTCTTGCCGCCGAACCCGTGCATCGGCTTGTCGATCGCCACGAACCATTGCGGCGTGGCGCGGAAGATCACAGGCGCCTTGGAGCGCCAGCTATGCGGATAGGAATGGCGCAAGCTGCCCTTGGCCAGAAGCTTGCCGCGCTCAATCAGGGCTTTGATCACCGCGCCGTTGGCGTCGCCTTCTTTGCCATCCGGCGTGAGGATGCGCTTGCCGGCAAAGTGAGGTACTTTTTCGCTGAAGCTGCCGTCCGGCTCTACCACGCTGAACGCATCGGGATTCTCGGCAGCATAACCGGGGAAAACCGAGGTCACGAGTTCGAAATCGTCTTCGCCGTGCCCCGGTGCAGTGTGTACGAAGCCCGTGCCAGTGTCGGCGGTAACGTGCGCGCCCTGAAGCAGCGGCACTTCGAAAGCGTAGCCCAGACTGCGGAAAGGATGCGCCGCGACCAGACCTTTCAACTCGGCCTGCTCTACAGTGCGCACACGTGAAAGCATCATCTTGGCCTGCTTGGCCACGTCCTCAGCGAGAAGATCGGCCAACAGGATTTGCTCGCCGGCCCGCGCCAATGAACCGTCGGCAGCGTCCGCAATCTGATAGAGCCCATAAGAGATGTCGGGCGAGAAGGCGACGGCGCGGTTTCCGGGAATGGTCCACGGCGTCGTGGTCCAGATCACCACAAAGGCGCCTTCGAGTCCGCCTCTGAGGACGGGGAATTTCACATAAATCTGAGGCGATACCTTATCGTGATACTCGACCTCGGCATCGGCCAGCGCTGTCTTCTCCACCGGCGACCACATCACCGGGCGGAAACCGCGATAAAGGAGCCCATTCTCGATGAATTTCATGGCTTCGCGGGCAATCACCGCCTCGGCCTTGAAATTCATCGTCGTATATGGCCGCTCGAAATCGCCGATCTGGCCCAGACGTTGAATCTGCTCGCGCTGAATCTTCAGCCAATGGCCGGCGAATTGACGACAATCGCGGCGAAGTTGATCCGTGGCGACTTCGTCTTTGGCTTTCCCTTCAGCACGGTATAGCTCTTCCACTTTCCATTCGATGGGAAGGCCGTGGCAGTCCCAGCCCGGCACATAGGGCGCGTCCATCCCCAACATTCCCTGGGATCGCACCACGAAATCTTTCAGGATGTGATTGAGGCCGGTACCGGAATGGATGTCACCATTGGCGTAGATCGGGCCGTCATGAAGAATGAACAACGGTCTGCCCCGCGCTCGTTCCCGCATCTTGCCGTAAAGGTCCATATCCGCCCAGCGCTTGAGCCATTTGGGCTCCGCCTCTGGCAGGCCGGCTTTCATCGGAAAGTCGGTGGCGGGCAGGAACAGGCTGGCGCGGTAGTCATGCGCCTGGGTCGGGGGCGGATTCGACATGGTCCGGGCGCTTCTAACAGCGCTGCCTAACTCCGTCCAGTTTCCGGGGCCCGAGGGGTGCGTGCCAGGATTTTCCGCGCCTTTTGGGCGTCGGCGCCAATCTGGGCGATCAGGGCGTCAAGGCTGTCGAATTTGGCCTCGGGCCTGAGGTAGGCAATCAACTCCACCGACAAATGCTTGCCGTAAAGATCGCCGTCGAAATCAAACAGATGCGCTTCCATTAGGGGCACGGGGGTCTGATACATGGGGCGGATGCCGAAATTGGCCACGCCGTCATGGCGGCCAATGGGCTTTTCATTCTCGGTGATCGTGACGCGGACCGCATAGATGCCGAAGGCCGGCGCCAGGCAGTGACCGAGATGCATGTTGGCGGTGGGGAAGCCCATCCTGCGGCCCCGTCCGTCACCATGCTCCACCCGCGCTTCCACCGCCCAGAAGCGGCCCAGCAACCGCGCCGCTTCTTCAGGATGCGCGGCTTTCAAATTGTCGCGGATGCGAGTGGATGAGATTTTTTCTCCGGCGGTCCTCACCATGTCGAAGCAAGTGGTGGTGAACCCGTTCGCCGTCCCCATTTCTTTCAGGGTGCCGACATTGCCGCCGCGGCCCTTGCCGAACTCGAAATCCGGACCTACCACCACGCCGGAGAGCCCCAGGCCGTTGATCAAGACGTCGGTGACGAAGCTTTCGGCGCTGCGCGTGGCCATTGTCTCGTCGAAGGTAAGCGCGAACATCGCATCCACACCTAGCTCGGCCAACAGCCGCGCCTTTGTGCGCAGCGGCGTGAGCCGGATTGAATCGGGGCGAGGCCGGAAGAATTCCGCCGGATGAGGCTCGAACGCCAGAACCGCAAGGGGACGGGAGCGGTCCATCGCTTGGCGGCGGGCTTCGGCGATCAGCGCCTGATGACCCAGATGCACGCCATCGAAATTGCCCACCGCAACGACGGCGCGTTTCAGCGCGCCGGGCACCTCGTCGTAGTGACGGAAGATTTTCATTCAGCCAGGGACGGGCCGCTTCGGAGCCATTACAACGGCTTCACCGATGACAACCGGGTTGCCATTCACGGTGCAGAGGCAGTCGATCAGCACCCGGCGGCGTTCGCCAATCTCCTTGACGGTGCCGGTGGTGACCACCGTGTCGCCGATCCGGACCGGACCTTTGAACTCCACTTTGGCGGAGACGAAAATTGTCCCCTCGCCCGGAAGCTTGGTGCCTAACACTGCCGAGATGAATCCGATGGACAAGACACCGTGCGCGACCCGGCCACGAAAGATCGTGTTCTTGGCGTATTCCTCGTCAAAATGCACCGGATTCATGTCTCCAGTGGCGTGACCAAACGCCTGGACATCTTGCTCGGTCACGGTCTTTTCCATAGTGGCCGATTGGCCGACCTTCAGGTCTTCGTAGTAAATGCTCACCATTTGAGGGCCCGCATAGCCGCTTTCGCGCTGACATGATGGACGGCGAACATTTCGCCAAGGTGACGTGCGGTATAAGCCTCGATCTCCTCGCCATGCAAGCCGTCGGCGATAAACAAGGCCTCGATCCCCGCCCCTTTCGCGCCCTTGAGGTCGGTGACCAGGGCGTCGCCGATCGCGAGAGGCTTTTGGGGTTCCCCCGCTGCCTTGAGCGCCTCCTGATAGATTGCGGGATAGGGTTTGCCAAAGTAAGTCACCTTGCCTCCCATCTCCTCATACGCCTTGGCCAACGCACCCGCGCACCAGCACATTTGCTTACCGCGATAAACCTTCAGATCTGGATTGGCGCAGAGCATCAGAAGATGGTGGGCCCGCATTTCGGCCAGCACTTGACCGTAATCATCCGGCGTTTCGGCGAGGTCGTCCTTGAGACCTATGCAGACCGCCAAGTCGGCGTCCGCAACGCTGGTGCTTTTGATGGACAGGCCGTCCAACAGAGTCCGGTCCCAATCGGGCCCTATAAAGTAGAGTGAGAGTGGCCCGCGCCGGATCAGATCCTCGCGCGTGGCGCCGCCCGACGTCACAATAGCGTCGTAGAAATCGTTGGCCACGCCGATACGGCGAAACTGCTCCACCACCGAGTCCGGCATGCGGGGCGCATTGGAGAGCAGCACCACCCGCCCACGCTCGCGACGAAAACGCCTCAGCGCCTCAGCGGCGGCAGGGAACGGCGCGTGGCCATCATGGACCACGCCCCAGATATCGCAGATCACGGCATCGTAATCGGACGCGATCTCGGATAGGCCGTCGATCAGGCGGGGCTGGGACATCGCCCCCGGTTTGCACTTGCTTCATGAGACCGTCAAGCGATATGACCAGCCAAGTTGCGGTTGGCATGCATGATGAACTCCTGATCGGTAGGCGTATCGGCGGAGATGTTGCAGAAAACGCTGAGGCCGCGGCTCTTGTGGGTCATGCGCCACACGATCTGCACGCAGCGGAAGTGCAGAAGATTGTCCACCTCGGTCATCAAGCCGGCAGGGCCGGCCACCTTCATATACTGGATCACCGTGCCATCCGAGGCGTGCAGGCGTGACAGGGCTTCGTAATAACGCAACTTCCTTTGCAGCAAACTGACGATAGGTGTCGGCCCTTCTGGCTGAAGCCCGCGCAGTTATTGCGGCTCGCCCTTCGTGGCCTCGATGGCCCGCGGCCGTGGGGCCATGACATGTGAGTCGATGCAAAAGGATCGGTGCCAATGAAAAGGGGCCCCGTTATCCGAGGCGGCTCTCGACGCGCAACACCTTTAGAGATCAGCGACGGTGCCAGCCACCGCGCCAACCGTGGTAACCGCCATGCCAGCCGCCCCAGCCCAAGCCGAGAGCGACCGACGGACCGTAATAACCGTAATAGGCGGGATAGGGATAACCGCAATAAGGGCCGTAGCAGCCATAATAAGGATAGGGCGCTGGCGGAGGCGGCGCGTAATAGGCGGGGCCTACGCCGATTCCAACGACGACGCGCGCTTCCGCAGGGCCACTGGCCATCGCCGTCGCGGCGCCTCCCAGCAGCAGCACACCCAGCCCGATCTTCGCGAATTTCTTCATCTCATGTCTCCGGGTGTCCGCAAGCGCAAGATGAAGACACAAGCCTGAACTAGAAATGAACAGCGCGGGTTCCGCATAGGTTTCCGTATGCCGCAGAAATGCCCACGTTGAAGTTTGATTTCGACATTTGTTTTCATTGACGCTTCCGTCCTTTGCACGCTCGAGAGCATGCTGCCGCCACTTGCGTTCGAGGCGTTGCGCGCCGAAGGAGAGGCAGGTTCCGACCAAAGTTCAGGACGCCGTCGAGCCATCAGTGCTAGCCCCGCCCCCTTTGCCCTCTCTGACGAGCCCAGGAAAAAGGCGGTTTTGGCAGCCTCCGGCTCCTTGACCTTTCTGGGGTTGGCCCATAAATAGCCTGACATGGTTTTGGCACTCCTGAACCGGGAGTGCTGCCATGTCATATTTTCTTTATAAACCAATCTCTTAGGAGAGGCTCGCATGAAATTCCGTCCCCTTGGCGACCGCGTGGTCGTTCGCCGCATCAAGGAAGACACCAAGACCGCCGGCGGCATCATCATCCCCGAAACCGCACAGGAAAAGCCGCAAGAAGGCGAGATCGTCTCGGTCGGCCCCGGCGCGATCGATGAGAAGACCGGCAAGCGCACCCCGCTGGAAGTGAAAGTCGGCGAGTTCGTGCTCTTCGGCAAATGGTCCGGCACCGAAGTGAAGATCGATGGCGAAGAACTCCTGATCATGAAGGAAAGCGACGTCATGGGCGTGATCGAAGGCCGCAAAGCCAAGAAGTGACCGCCCGCAGTAGCGAAGCGGTAGGGCGTAAAAGAAGCCCCCTTTAAAACCCCAAACAGATTCAAACAGATTTCAGGAGACAAGAATGGCAGCCAAAGATGTGAAGTTCGGCGCCGATGCCCGCGAGAAGCTTCTGCGCGGCGTCGATATCCTCGCCGACGCGGTCCAGGTGACCCTGGGCCCCAAGGGCCGCAATGTGGTGCTCGACAAGAGCTTCGGCGCTCCGCGCACCACCAAGGACGGTGTGGCCGTGGCGAAGGAGATCGAACTGGCCGATAAGTTCGAGAATATGGGCGCGCAGATGGTGCGCGAAGTCGCCTCCAAGACCAATGACGCGGCGGGCGACGGAACCACCACCGCTACGGTGTTGGCCCGGGCGATCGTGCGCGAAGGCGCCAAATCGGTCGCGGCCGGCATGAACCCGATGGACCTCAAGCGCGGCATCGACAAGGCGGTGGAGGCCGTCGTGACCGATCTCAAGAAGCGTTC
>DATFSP010000084.1:0-2067 GCA_035262545.1 Rhizomicrobium sp.
TGCCCTAAACACACCTAAGATCAGTGAGCGTCGTGCGCACCGCATCCACCAATGGCGTACGGGGTTCATGACCCAGAGCCGCGACCAGCTCAGCATTGTCGAGCCGGAGTGGATACCGCCACAGATAGCGCATCTCGCCCGTCTCACGGAAAAGCGTGACGAAGGGTGACAAGAGGGTGATGAGCCACCAGGGGAAGGGCCGCACCTTTACGTCTCGCTTTCCCGCTGCGGTCCGAATCGCGTCAACCATGTCATGGCCAGTGGCGTCGTAGGTCCCGGAAAAATGATACCGCTCGAAGGAAGATTGAGGGCCGCGATCTAGCAGCAGAGCAATCGTTTCGGCGAGGTCGGGCAGGTAGGCCCAGGAATGTCCCACGCCTTGCGTGTAGGGGCTGCTGATGGAGGTGAGAGGCTTTCCAGGTTTGACCAGCCCCTGGCTCATCCAATTGTTGCCGCCGGACTTCCCGCCGAAGAAATCGCCGGCACGCACGATCAAGACCGGGACGCCATCCCGGCTTGCCTTCTCGAGACGCCGTTCCATCTCCACCCGGATGGCGCCCTTGCGGGAAATAGGATGCTGAGGCGAAGCGGCGCGCAAATCGGGGAAGGCATCGGGTCCATAGTTGTAGATCGTGCCGGGAAGCAGGATGCGGGCGCCCACGGCCTTGGCGGCGGAGATGCTGTTGTCGAGCATCGGCATTACCAATTTGTCCCAGTCGCGATATCCCGGCGGGTTGACGCAATGGGCGATCACCGACACGCCTTCGGCGGCCTTTCGCGTGTCCTCGACCTTCATGGCGTCGCCGGCGATAAGCGTGACGCGCGGGTCGCATTGTTTTGCGGCCTTTGCCGGATCGCGGACCAGGGCCGTCACCGCCCAGCCATGGGCGAGCAGGGCGTCGCTCAATTGTCCGCCGATGCCGCCGGTCACACCTAAGATGAGAGCTGTCTTTTGAGAGGCCATGGGAATAACTCCGTTGTTGAACCGAGCGGAGATTGCGCGGCCGACCGGTTAAACGGAATTGCCTAATTTTGTCTGGTATCTATACTGAAATAGATGAACGCCCCAGAATGGAGCCTTTACCGCAGCTTTCTAGCCGTCTTGCGCGACCGCTCGCTGTCGGCAGCGGGGCGCAGCCTCAATCTCACCCAGCCGACGCTGGCCCGGCACATCGATGCCCTGGAACAAGAGTTGGGCTTTGAACTGTTCACTCGCTCGCAGCAGGGTCTCGCGCCGACCGAGGCGGCGCTTGCCCTAGTGCCCTATGCGGAGAACATCGCGGCCAATGCGGCGGCGCTCCTGCGCGCTGCGTCCGGCATCGGCTCGCGGGCCAAGGGTACCGTCCGCATTACGGCGAGTGAGATCGTCGGATCGGAAATCCTGCCGCCCATGCTGACCAGGCTGCGCCAGGCGCATCCCGGCCTGGAGTTCGAACTGGTGCTGTCCAACAAGGTGGAGAATCTGCTTCGGCGCGACGCCGATATCGCAGTGCGCATGGTCGAGCCGGCGCAGGAAGCGTTGGTGGTCAAAAAACTGGGCTCGCTGAATGTCAGTCTCCATGCCCATGCGAGCTATCTCAAGCGGGCGGGCATGCCTTCAAGCACGAAGGACCTCGCCAGCCACAGCCTGATCGGTTTCGACCAAGAAACGCCCGCGCTTCGCGCCATGCGCAGCCGGATGACAGGCTCGGAGGCGTTGCGCTTCGTGTTCCGCAGCGACAGCGATCTCGCGCAATTGCAGGCGATACGATCCGGCTTCGGGATCGGTTTCTGCCAGGACAATCTGGCCAAACGGATTGCCGACTTGAAACCCGTGCTGGCGAACGCGATCTCGTTGAAGCTGGGCGTATGGCTGGTGATGCACGAAAATCTCCGCTCCACCCCGCGCTGCCGGGCGGTGTTCGATGGACTCGCGTTGGAGCTGGCAGCGTACGTTGGGCGGTAGAGCGTATAATGGTGGCGAAGGAGGGGGCTGGCGGATGGGGTGAGATTCGAACTCACGGTGACGTCGCCGCCACGCCGGTTTTCAAGACCGGTGCCTTAAACCGCTCGGCCACCCATCCGCAC
>DATFSP010000085.1:0-3479 GCA_035262545.1 Rhizomicrobium sp.
CGCGCAATTTATTTGTATTGGGCCGTGGCCTGGGCCTGGCCGTAGCGCAGGAAGCAGCCTTGAAACTCAAGGAGACGTGCGGCCTTCATGCCGAAGCCTTCAGCGGTGCGGAAGTCCGCCACGGTCCCATTGCGCTGATGAAAGAGAATATACCCGTGCTGGCATTCATTCAGAACGATGAGACCCGCGCCGGCATGGAGGCGCTGGCGCGAGACTTGTCCGCCTCCGGCACAAATATTCTTTTGGCGGGAGGCACGGCGTCCGGCGCAACATCGCTCCCCAGCCTCCCGGCAGATGCGGCGATTGCGCCACTGCTGTTCATCCAGAGTTTCTATCGGTGGGCCGCAGACCTGGCCCTCGCGCGCGGCTTCGATCCCGACCGCCCTCCCCATCTCAAGAAAGTGACGGAAACATTTTGATGCGTGACGCGCTGGTGAACGGGCGAATCCTCTCGCAAGGGCGCATCCTGGATGCCCATGCCGTGGTGATCGCCGATGGCCGGATCGAAGACCTTGTTGCCGAGAGCGATGTCCGCCTGAAGGAGCTTTCAACTCACGATCTCAAAGGTGCGCTGCTGCTCCCTGGCTTCATTGACACCCAGGTCAATGGGGGCGGAGGTGTTTTGTTCAACGAAGATCCGTCGGTCGAGACTATTCGCCGGATCGCCGCCGCCCATCGCAAATTCGGTACCACCGGCTTTCTCCCCACTTTGATCAGCGACGATCTTGCCAAGGTGAAGCGCGCGATCGAGGCGGTCGCAAGCGCGGTAGCTGATGGCGTACCCGGCGTGCTGGGAATCCACATCGAGGGGCCGTTCCTCAGCCCGGCACGCAAAGGCGTGCACGATCCGGCCAAATTTCGCACCCTGGATGAGGAAGGATTGGCGCTTCTTACGTCCCTCAAGACCGCGAAAACCCTGGTGACGCTTGCACCGGAAATGACAACTCCGAAGATGATCGCCCGGCTGGCGGGCGCGGGCGTGATTGTCGCCGCCGGTCACACCAACGCCAACTATGATGTAATGCGCGTGGCACTGGCCCATGGCGTGACCGGCTTCACCCATCTCTTCAATGCCATGTCGCCGCTCACGGGCCGCGAGCCGGGCGTAGTAGGCGCGGCCCTATCCGATCCCACCAGCTATTGCGGCATAATCGTGGACGGCTGTCATGTCCATCCTGCAGTGCTCGAACTGGCTCTCAAGTGCAAGCCGCGCGATCGCTTCATGCTGGTGACCGACGCGCTGGCGAATGTGGGCACCGGGCTTACGACCTTCAGGCTTCAGGGCACGACCATCACCATCAAGGACGGCGTCTGTATGGACGAGAATGGGACCTTGGCCGGTTCGGCCATGGACATGAGCCGTGCGGTGCGTAATGCGATGGATTTTCTGGGATTGGATCTCCATGCTGCGGTGGCGATGGCAAGCCGTGCGCCTGCCTCTTTCCTTGGCCTCGCGGGCCGGTATGGCGAGATTGCTGCGGGCTTGCGAGCCAATTTGGTGGCCGCAGACGATAGCTTGAATGTAAAAGACACTTGGATTGACGGCGTGAGAGCTACGCAAGCCTAAGCAAGGGTCACGACCTGCTTCTTTGCCGCCGACTGGCGAGCCGCTTCGATGATCTCGAGACCGCGGACCGCATCTTCCGCATCCACCGGAGGCGGTCTGCCGTCCTTTAGGCAGCGCACCATGCCTTGATAGAATTTCTGAAACGCGCCCGGCTCGCTCTTGATGGCGCGCTCTGTCATCCCGTCGCTCAAAATGCCCCAGCGCTCCTGCGGCTCCCCACCCCAGCCGGGGCGATCAGGCCGCTCGCCTGCGCGCAACGCGGACTCTTGAATGTCGCCTAGCTGTTTCACAAACGCCGCGCGGTCGCCCATCACCCGCATGCGCGCGCCCGGCTGGGCCGACAGGCAACTTGCCCAAAGATGCGACCGCACGCCGCTCGCATGCGTTAGCGCCACGAACACATCATCGTCGCTGTCCACGTCTTTGCGCCTTTGATCCAATTCGGCATAAACGTCGCGCACGGGCCCGAACAGATAAAGCGCCTGGTCGATCAAATGGCTGCCGATGTCGTATAGCAAACCGCCGCCCTCTTCCGCCACGCCGCGTTCTTTCCAGCCGCCTTTGGGTTCGGGTCGCCAGCGTTCCAAACGGGACTCGAAGCGCAAGACACGGCCCAGCTCACCGCGTGCCATCAGACCCTGAAGCGTGAGACATTCACTATCCCAACGCCGGATATGATAAGCGCTCAGCGGCCGTTTCGCCACGCGCGCCGCTTGTATTACCCGGCGTGCCTCTTCCACCGACATGGCGAAAGGCTTGTCGACCACCACGGCGCAGCCGGCAGAAAGCGCCTTTAGCGCAAGAGGCGCATGGGTGCGATTGGGTGTGGAAATCACCACCAGATCGAGGCCGGATTCCCACAATGCGTCCGGGCCGGACTCCACCGTCACACCGGAAATCATCTTGCCCGCCTGGGCACGCCGGTCGGCATCTGCCGTCACGACGTGAGTCAATTCCAGGCCAGGGGTCGCCTGAATTAGCGGCGCGTGGAACGAGGCGCCGCCCAGCCCGAAGCCGATCAGCCCCACCCGAAATTTTTTCTCGGCTGCCATCGTCCTGTGCCCGGCCTCTCGACCGGCACATTAGGCGCTCGCCCGGCGATTGCCAGCTTAGAAATGTAAGATCACATCCGACGCGGCAATCAGGGTGGTGCTTTTGCTGGGCGGGATGCCCGCTGCGCCGTTGCCATTGAATGCCTTGGCATTGAGCGATTCATACCAGCCTATCTCCGGGCGGAATTCCACCTGGGGAGACAGCCAATGTTGCCACCCCAAGGAGAAATCGATGTAACGGGTCTTCACGCCGGTACGCTGGCCCTGCATGTCGTCATAGAATTCCGGCCGGAAGGAAATATTGTTCAGCGCGTTCGGAGAATAGTTGAGATAGCTCACTACGCCCAGCGCGCTGGCTGAGCAGCTGAGCACGCTGGCGTTCGAGCAAGTCGCCAGATTGGGCGCGTTGAAAGGCATATATTGGGGCGAGAAAGGCGTACCGCCGCCCGCGACCGCTGCGACAGAGGTGGGATTAAGCGCGTTGGGCACATGGTCTTGGTGCTCGTGATAGAATTCTGTCGCGACATGCCAGCGGTCATCAAATTTGTGGTAGTAAGTGAAACCATACCATTGGAGATTGTTATAGCCCCATGTCCCGCTGTTGATGGCGTCTGCGCAAACATTGATGTCGTCATTACCGGAATTGGTTTGATACCGGGCGCATCCGGTGATCGAAGGGCGCGCGCCCGGATTCGTGAGCATGGTGGTGTTGGGATAGAGGGGGTTGCGATCCGGGTTCGGGATCTTCTCACCCACCTGCCAGATCGCCGATTCCGTGCCGTCGGTCACGCCTAGCTGCAGGAACAGATTCCTGGTGACCCCGGTCGTGATCTGAATGCCCTCGTTGGTGAAATTGTCGT
>DATFSP010000086.1:0-5457 GCA_035262545.1 Rhizomicrobium sp.
TTCCATGACGACCAGCATGGCACCGCTATCATCGTCGCGGCGGGATTGCGCAATGCCGCCGATATCACCGGCCGGCGGATCGAGGACATGAAAGTCGTGCTGAACGGTCCGGGCGCGGCCGGCATCGCTACGCTTGAGCTAATCAAAGCAATGGGCGTCCATCCGGAAAATTGCATCGCGGTGGACAAGATCGGCGTGCTGTCCAGAGATCGCACCGATCTTAACCAATGGCAATCTGCGCACGCGGTGGTGACCAACAAGCGCACCCTGGCGGAAGCGTTGATGGGCGCCGACGTCCTGATCGGCGTCTCGGCCAAAGGCGCGGTGACACAGGAGATGGTGAAAAGCATGGCCAAGGCGCCGATCATTTTTGCCATGGCCAATCCCGATCCCGAAATAACGCCGGAAGAAGTGAGGGCGGTGAGGCCCGACGCCATCGTAGCCACCGGCCGCAGCGACTATCCCAACCAGGTGAATAACGTCTTGGGTTTTCCATATATCTTCCGCGGCGCATTGGACGTGCGGGCTCGCACCATCAACGAGCCGATGAAGATTGCCGCCGCCGAAGCGCTGGCGGCACTGGCGCGCGAAGATGTGCCCGATGAGGTGGCGGCGGCCTATCGCGGCTCGAGGCCCGTCTACGGCGCCGATTACATCATCCCGGTGCCATTCGATCCTCGCCTGATCAGCCGCGTGAGCCGCGCGGTAGCGGAAGCGGCGATTAAGACCGGCGTCGCGAGGCGCCAGATCAAGGATCTTGACCAGTATTCTTATCAGCTTTCGGCGCGGCTCGATCCGTCCGCGATTTTGTTTCAGACCATCACCTCCGCGGTGCGCGCCAAACCGAAGCGCGTAGTGTTCGCCGAAGGCGAAGATGAAGCGGTAATCCGCGCGGCTTTTGCCTTCCAGAATTCCGGCCTGGGCAAACCGATCCTAGTGGGCCGGGCCGATGTCGTGCGGCGTGGTTTCAAGAATATTGGGCTGGACGAGAATGCGTTGGAGATCCGCGTGCCGCTTTCCGCACAGGAGGTCACGCCTTACGTCGACCGGCTATATAAGCGCCTGCAGCGGCGGGGCGTGCTCTATCGCGACGCTGTGCGCATGGTGACCAACGACCGCAACGTCTATGCCGCCTCGATGCTGGCGTCTGGTGACGCCGACGCCATGGTGACGGGCGTAACCCGCAACTATGCCGCGGCGCTGACCGACGTGCGCACGGTGATCGACGCCTCGCATGGCGTGCGGCCCATCGGCCTGCAGGTGATCTTTGCCAAGGGGCGCATCGTGCTGGTGGCGGACACTTCCATCACCGAACTGCCCAATTCCGAACAACTGGCCGATATCGCCATCCGGGCCGCAGCCACCGCGCGCAAACTGGGGTTGACGCCGCGCGTGGCGATGCTGGCATCATCCACCTTCGGTTTTCCCCGCTCGGAACGCAGCGAGCGCATCATCGAAGCCGTGCATATCCTCGATGCGCGGAAGGTTGATTTCGAGTATGACGGCGAATTCGCCCCGGACGTCGCTTTGGACCGCGCCAAACTCGACCTTTATCCTTTCGCGCGTCTCACCGACACTGCCAATGTGCTCATCATGCCGGCGATGCATTCGGCCCAGATCTCGACCAAGCTTCTGCAACAATTGGGTGGCGTGAATGTGATGGGACCACTTCTGGTGGGTCTGGAAAAATCGGTGCAGATCGCGCCCTTGGGGGCCAAAATGAGCGAGATCTATAATGCCGCAATCGTCGCCGCGTATGACATTAATGATTAAACCGCGCACACTCTGCTTTGGCGTCTTAGGTATCGCCCTGGTCTTGAGCGGATGCGATTCCGTTTATGGCGTGAGCCGCGACGCTCCTTTGGACAAGGAGATTTCCGCCGACTGTGTCAAGCAAGCGATCGAGTCGACGCCGGGGATAGAGAAAGTCGATTACGAGTCGTCCCTCACAGGCAAGGGCCTGTTTCACCCCACGCCATGGGTATACACTTACGAGTTTAGAGGTACCCCGCAGAGCAACATCACGGGCGCGCTGCAATTGGACAAGGAATATGATGGCACGGTTTCCTACCAGAGCTATTTGGAGGGCCTCAATTTCAAACCGCCGCAAGCCTGGATAGATGCAACCCGGCCGGTAATGCGCGAAATTGAGAAGCGATTGGCGGTACAGTGCGGCGCTGATGCCTTGCCTGCTCGCGTCAAAGAAACATGCAACGGTGTGATTTGCGGATAGTGTAATGGCGCTTGATACCGCTAAAACCAAAAGCTTCATGGACGCGATCTGGGATCGGGAGATCGTTCCCACACTCGCCGAATATGTCCGCATTCCCAACAAGAGCCCGGCCTTCGATCCCGAGTGGGAAAGTCACGGGCATATGAACAAAGCGGTAGAAATGTTCACCGCTTGGGCAAAAGATAGGCTGAAGCAATTGCCTGGATCGTCGCTGGAAGTCGTGCGCCTGCCAGGACGCACGCCGCTGATCTTCATCGAGGTTCCAGGCAGCGCATCCGGGACTGTCCTGATGTATGGGCATCTCGACAAGCAGCCCGAGATGACCGGCTGGACCGAGAGCCGAGGGCCTTGGGAGCCCGTGCTGAAGAATGACCGGCTTTATGGCCGCGGCGGCGCTGATGACGGCTATGCCATGTTCGCGGCGATCAGTGCGCTTCTGGCGCTGAAGGAACAGAATATCGCCCATGCCCGCGCCGTGATCGTGATCGAGGCGTGCGAGGAGTCCGGCTCGCCCGACCTTCCTTTCTATATCGAGCATCTGGCAGCACGGATCGGCGCGCCCGATCTGGTGGTGTGCCTGGATTCCGGTTGCGGCAATTACGACCAGCTTTGGCTCACCACCAGCCTGCGCGGCATGGTGATCGGCAATCTCACGGTGAAGGTTCTGACCGAAGGCGTGCACTCCGGCGACGCCAGCGGGGTGGTGGCCTCGTCCTTCCGCATCGCGCGCCAGCTCCTGTCGCGCATCGAACACGAAGCCAACGGGCAGATAAAGCTCGATTCCCTGTTCGTGCAGATTCCACCGGAGCGCCAGCAACAGGCCAAGGATGCCGCCGCCATTCTGGGCGACGAGGTTTACACCAAGTTGCCTTTCGCCGCCGGCATGAAACCGATGGAGGATGATCCGGCGCAACTGATCCTGAACCGCACCTGGCGTCCGCAATTGGCGATCACGGCGATGGCCGGTTATCCGGCGCCGGAAAATGGCGGCAATGTCCTTCTGCCCCGCACAACATTGAAATTGTCGCTGCGCCTGCCGCCCACTTGTTCATCGGAAACCGCGCGGCTGGCGATAAAAAAAGAATTGGAACGCGATCCGCCCTATGGCGCGCAAGTCAGCTTCGACGACGCGCAGGGCGATAATGGTTGGAACGCGCCCGCGCTTTCGCCCTGGCTTGCCAGGGCACTGGAGAAGGCCAGCAATGCCTATTTCGGCAAGCCTCCCGCTTTGATGGGCGAAGGCGGCTCGATCCCCTTCATGGCAATGCTGGGCAAGAAGTTTCCGAACACTCAATTCGTGGTGACAGGCGTGCTGGGGCCGCATTCCAACGCCCATGGCCCAAATGAATTCCTACACATCCCCACGGGCAAGAATCTGTCGGCGTCTATCACTTCGATCATTGCCGATCACGCCCAGCGATGAGTTTTCTAGATTCCACGGATCCCAAGAGTGCGGGGCGGCGGCCACTCTATTGTTTCCTGCTGGCGAGTTTAGCGGTCGGCGCGGCGGCCAGCCTGTACACCGAGACCAATCTTCCCATCTGGTATGCATCGCTTGCGCGTCCATCTTTCGCGCCTCCAGCCTGGATTTTACCACCGATCTGGACCGCGCTTTACGTATTGATGGCTGTGGCGGCGTGGCGGGCGTGGAAAATCGTGCACCTCAAATCCACCGCGATGGCGCTCTATGCCTTGCAGCTTGCTTTCACCTTTGTCTGGACGGCCCTGTTTTTTGGCCGCCACCAAATGGGGATCGCCTTAACGGCTCTTGCCCTGCTTGTCCTTCTCAGATTGGCTACTTTCATCCTCTTCTGGCAGAAGGACCGGCTTGCCGGCCTGTTGTTCCTGCCGGTCATGGCATGGGCGCTGTTCGAGAGTTTTCTTGTCTTTGCGTTTCAGGCGCTCAATGGTTGAAAAACCGGGCTTAGTTCGGGCTAAAGCCTTGGCAATCCAAGACCCCGACCCTATATACCCCCTGTGAGCAGCATGGGCTTCCCCATGGGCCACATTTCGTCATGTATTTCAATGGGATGGGCCGGAGGACGCCGCCAGGGTCAGGACCCCATGCCGTGTGAGAGGAATTTAAAATGGCTAAAGTAATCGGCATCGATCTGGGTACGACCAATTCCTGCGTCGCTGTGATGGAAGGGTCGGCCCCCAAGGTCATCGAGAATGCCGAAGGGGCGCGGACCACCCCCTCTATTGTGGCCTTCGCTCCCGACGGAGAGCGCCTGATTGGCCAGCCTGCAAAACGGCAGGCCGTCACCAACCCCGAATTCACTTTCTTCGCCATCAAGCGGCTGATCGGCCGCCGTTTCGACGATCCCATGACCAAAAAGGACATGGGCATGGTGCCCTACAAGATCATCAAGGCCGACAATGGCGATGCCTGGGTCGCGGGCCGCGACGGCAAGCGTTTCAGCCCGTCGGAAATCTCGGCTTTCATTCTCACCAAGATGAAGGAAACTGCCGAGGCGCATCTGGGCGAAAAGGTCACACAGGCGGTGATCACCGTTCCTGCCTATTTCAATGACGCGCAACGCCAAGCAACCAAGGACGCAGGGCGCATCGCGGGCCTGGAAGTGCTCCGCATCATCAATGAGCCCACCGCCGCGGCGTTGGCCTATGGCATGGACAAGAAACAGTCCGGCACGATTGCGGTTTACGACCTCGGCGGCGGCACCTTCGACGTGTCGGTGCTGGAGATCGGTGACGGCGTCTTCGAGGTGAAGTCCACCAATGGCGACACGTTCCTGGGGGGCGAGGATTTCGACACCCGCGTGGTCAATTTCCTGGCCGACGAGTTCAAGAAGGAAAACGGCATCGACCTGCGTTCGGATCGTCTCGCGCTTCAGCGCCTGAAGGACGCCGCCGAAAAGGCCAAGATCGAGCTCTCCAGCGCCCAGCAGACGGAAGTCAATCTGCCCTTCATCACGGCGGACGCCTCCGGTCCCAAGCATCTGACCATCAAGATCACCCGCGCCAAGCTGGAAAGCCTGGTGGACGATCTGATCCAGAAGACGGTCGGTCCCGTGAAGCAGGCGCTGAAAGACGCCGGCGTCACTGCGCAGCAGATCGACGAAGTCATCCTGGTGGGCGGCATGACCCGCATGCCCAAGGTCCAGGAAGCGGTGAAGCAGCTGTTCGGCAAGGAGCCGCACAAGGGCGTCAACCCGGATGAGGTCGTGGCCATCGGTGCCGCGATCCAGGCCGGCGTGCTCAAG